>MGBT01000065.1:0-20501 GCA_001788395.1 Candidatus Rokubacteria bacterium GWA2_70_23 | reverse complement strand
CGCGGGGAATGCCGCCGATGCCGAGCGCCACGTCGAGCGACAGCGCGCCCGTCGGGATCACGGCGATCTCGTCGAAGACGCCGCCCTGGCCCAAGCGCATGATCGCGCCCTTGCCGAACTGCCTGTCGATGGATGCCAGCGCCAGCTCGAGGGCCTGGCGGCGGTCGGTCTTCACGTCGGCCATTGGGATCTCCTCACCCGTCAGGACCTCGCCCCGCTGGAATGCGGGAGCGGGGGCAAAGATTCGATTCCACGCGCAGTTACGACATTGTAGAGGGCCGATCTCCCTAAAGTCAATCGAGGCGCGTCTCGATTGCAGTCTTGTGGCTCTCGGCGCCCGTGTCAATGTCCGGAATGCGATACGCCGGGCGCAGCGTCTCGTCGTGGAAAAGCGTGGTCGAGGTCAGCCGGGCCCGAGCGCCACGGCGGCGAGCTCGGTGTAGCGGGCGCCGGACGGCGAGAGATCGCTCCGCATGAGGGAGAGGGCGGTGATGGGCACGGACGCGAAGGGCAGGCTCCCCGCCTGGGCCACCGCCTGCCGGAGATCGAGGTTCGTCTCCCGGCGCCACCGCCGCTCGTCGAAGATGCGCCCGATGGTGAGATGCGGGTGCCACGGGCGCGGCTCCCGGGCCACCCCCCGCTCTTCCAGCGCCCGCTCCACGCGCGCCTGGAGCTCCCGCACGTCGAGGGCACCCTGGGCGACCCCGATCCAGAGAATGCGAGGCCGCTCGAAACCGGGAAAGGCGCCCAGACCATGCAGCTCAAGCGTGAACGGCTGCGTGGCCGCGGCGGCGTCCTGAAGCGCTCCGCGTCCCTGCTCCAGGGCCGCCTCGCTCTGTTCTCCGAGGAAGCGCAGCGTCAGGTGCAGGTTGCGCGACGGCACCCAGGCCACGGCGCGGGACAGGGGTCTCAGCCGCTCGATCTCGGCGGCCACGGCCTCGCGGGCCGTCTCGGTGAGGAGCAGCGCGATGAAGGAGCGGGGCATCAACGCAGCAGCAGGCGGCGGAGCAGGTCGAGCGCCGCCTGGCTGGACTGCCACTTGATCGCCTCCCGCGAGCCGGAAAAGCGGAAGCGCTTGACCTCGACGCCCGCGGGGGCCGCGGCGGCGATGAACACGGTCCCGACGGGCTTGTCCGGCGTGCCGCCGTCGGGCCCCGCGATCCCGGTCACCGCGAGCCCGCACGGGGACTTCGAGGCCGCGCAGATGCCGCGAGCCATGGCTTCTGCCACGGGGGCGCTCACGGCGCCGTGGGCCCGCAGGAGGGCGTTCGGCACGCCGAGCAGCTGCTCCTTGGCGTCGTTGGAGTAGACGACCACGCCACGCTCGACATACCGGGACGAGCCCGGGACATCGGTGAGCCGGCTGGCGAGGAGCCCGCCGGTGCAGGACTCGGCCACCGACAGCGTGAGCTCGCGCTGGACCAGCAAGCGTCCGACCGCCTCTTCAAGACTGTCGCTGTCGCGACCGTAGCAGTCCTGGCCCAGCGCCGCGGTCACCGCCTCCTCCACGTCCTTCAGCGCCGCGACTGCGATGGAGCGGGAGGGGCCGCGGGCCAGGAGTCGCACCCAGACGTCGCCCTCGACGACGAGGCAGGAGACGGAGACGGGCCCTTCCCTGCCGAGCCACGCCCCGAGCCGCTCCTCGGCGTCGGCAGGGGCAAGCCCCGCTGTTCTCAGGGTGCGGAGGATCGCCACCTCGCCCACCCCGAGGCGCGATCGGACCGCCGGGCGCAGGTGCTCCTCGACCAGAGCGGACAGGTGCGCCGAGCCGGCCGGGAGCACGGCCACGAGCGTCTGCCGGACGGCGAGCGCCCAGCCCGGCTCGCCCGCCGCGCCCGGCCAGACCTGGGCCCCCTGGGGCAGGAGCGCCAGCCGGTCGAGACGCCGCGGCATCGCCTGGCCGCGGCGAGAGAAGTCCTCTTCCAGCGCCGAGAGCATCCGCTCGCTGAGGACGAGCCGCGCCTCCGCGAGCCGCGC
The DNA here is from genome assembly GCA_001788395.1 of Candidatus Rokubacteria bacterium GWA2_70_23. Taxonomy (GTDB): domain Bacteria; phylum Methylomirabilota; class Methylomirabilia; order Rokubacteriales; family CSP1-6; genus UBA12499. The sequence continues at coordinate 18,524 of MGBT01000065.1, read as the reverse complement.
CACCACCCGGCGGACGATCTCTCCGCTGGAGCCACCGGAGGCGGCCAGCACCACCACGAGGCCGGCAGTCTCGACGGCGGCGCGGAGGGAGGCCTCGAGCGCGCCTTCGTCCTCGTCCACCACCGCGCGTCCCAGCACCGGCAGCCCCTCGGCGAGGAGCGCGCGGGCCATCGCCAGCCCGGCGGCGTCCTCGCTACCCGCCAGGTGGGCGGCGCCCACCGTGAGCAACCGCGCGCCGATCACGCCGGCACCGCGAAGAGGGCACGGGCCCCCATCACGAGGATGAGGGCGTAGCCCCCCGCGATCAGGTCATCCACCATCACGCCGAGCCCGCCGCTGAGATCCTGGCTCTCCCGCGCGGGGAAGGGCTTCCAGATGTCGAAGAGGCGGAAGAGGAGGAAGGCCGTGATGAGGACGGGCAGCGTCCGAGGCAGGAAGAGGACGGAAAGCATCATCCCCGCCACCTCGTCGATGACGATGACGCCGGGATCCTTGCGCCCCAGGATGCGCTCGACGCGCCCGCCGGCCCAGATCCCGACGGCGATGACAATGACCAGAGTGAAGAGCAGGCCCCTGGAGGTGAACGGGATGAGCCAGAGGGCCACCAGGGTCACCGCGCTGCCCACCGTGCCCGAGGCGACGGGCGCATAGCCCGCGCCCGCGACGGTGGCGATCAGGAAGGCCGACCGGTCGGCGAGTCTCAGGCGGATGATCCTCGCGGGCCGGGCACGCGGGTCCTAACCGCCGACAAGCTCGTAACCTTCCACCTCGACGATGCGGACCTCGGCGAAGCGCCCGGGGGTGAGCGCCCGATCGCGGAGATAGACCACGCCGTCGATCTCGGGGGCCTGGCCGGCGGTGCGGCCCTCGAAGGGGAAGGCCCCATCCGCGCTGGGCCCGTCCACGAGCACGGTGAGGCGTGTGCCGTAGAGATCCTTCTGGCGCTGCCAGGCGAGCCGGTCCTGCAGCTCCTGGACGAGGGCGGCGCGCTCGACCATGACCTCGGCCGGGACCTGATCGCCGAGGGCCACCGCCGGGGTGCCCTCCTCCGACGAGTAGGTGAAGACGCCGAGACGGTCGAAGCCCGCGTCCTCGACGAAGGCCAGGAGGGTGTCGAAGGCCGCCTCGCTCTCGCCCGGGAAGCCGACGAGCACGGTGGTCCTGATGGTCAACCCGGGGATCGCCTCGCGGAACCGGGTGAGGATCTCCTTCATGCGCCTGGCGGTCACCCCGCGCCGCATGGCGCGGAGGATGCCATCATCCCCGTGCTGGACCGGCATGTCGAGATATGGAACGACGCGGGCGCGGGCCCACGTGGCGATGAGCCGGTCGGTGACGTGGGCCGGGTGGAGATACATGGGGCGGATCCAGGGCATGCGCGTGTCGGACAGCGCCAGGAGCAGGTCGCCGATGTCGCCGTTGCCGGGGGGGAGATCGCGGCCGTACGCGAGCGTGTCCTGGGAGACGAGGATGGCCTCCTGGATGCCGCGCGCCGCGAGCTGCTCGACCTCGGCGACGATGTCACCGAGCGGGCGGCTCCGGTGCCGGCCGCGGAACTGGGGGATGGCGCAGAAGGTGCAGCCCATGTCACAGCCTTCCGCGATCTTCACGTACGCGTAGGGCACGCCGCGCGTGAGGAGCCGCGGCGTCGTGGCGTCGTAGAGATAGCCGGGCGGCGCGCTCGACACCCAGTCCTGGCGCCCTCCGGCCTGGCTCACCAGCTCCACGATCCGGTGGAGCTCGGAGGTGCCGAGGATCGCGCTCACCTCCGGAATCTCCGTGAGGAGCTCGCCCCCGTAGCGCTGGGGCAGGCAGCCCGTGACGATGAGCGCACGCGCGTGGCCCCGCTCCTTGAGCCGGGCCAGCTCGAGGATGGTGTTGACCGACTCCTCGCGCGCCTCGCCGATGAAGGCGCACGTGTTGACCACGAGGCACTCGGCCGCCTCGGCGCGCTCGGTGATCTCGTGGCCAGCGCGGGCGAGCATGCCGAGCATCAGCTCGGAGTCCACCTGGTTCTTCGGACAGCCGAGGGTCGTGAGATGGACCTTCATGACGGATCTCGATGATCCCACGGGCGGGTGGACCCGTCAAACTGCGGGCCGCACGCGGCCACCGACTGCTATTTCAGCGCCTCCAGCGCCTTCCGGGCCTCCTCGGCTTCGGCGAAAGCCGGGGCCTTGAGGGCCTCCTCGAGCTCGCGCCGTGCCTCGGCCGTCTTGCCCTGCTTCGCGTACACCATCCCGAGGTGGTAGCGGATCGCCGGCAGCCCCGGCGCTGCCTGGGCGGCCTGCCCGAGGAGCCGCTCCGCCCGGTCGAGCTCCCCCTTCTGGTAGAGAATCCAGCCGAGGGTATCGGCGATCGCGGGGCTGCCGGGCGCGCGCGCGTACGCTCGCTCGGCCAGCGCGAGGGCCTCGTCGCGCCCGGCGGGATCGCCGCTCAGGAGATAGGCGAGGTTATTCATCAGCCCCGCGCTGTCGGGCTCTCGCTCGATTGCACGTCGATAGGCGTCCACCGCAGCCGGGGGGTTCCCCGCGCGCTCCTGCATCTGCGCGAGGTCGAGGAGCGGCAGGGCGAGCTGCGGGCGGGCGCGGGCCGTTTCCTCGAGGAGCCGGATGGCCTCCGCGGTCCGCTGCTGCCGCTCGAGCAGGCTCGCGCGGGCGCGGGCCGCGGCGAGGTGGTAGGGCTCCTTGTCGAGCGCGCGCGCGAAGGCGGCGAGGGCCTCGGCCGGGCGGCCGGCCTTCTCGTTGATCACGCCCAAGACGAGATACGCGCCGGCGGTCTCGCCCTGGACGCGCAGGAGCCGCTCCCCCGTGGCCACCGCCAGGTCCGCCTGCCCCAGCGCCAGATAGGCATCCACGAGGCCGGCGAGCGGCTCGGAAGCGGTGGGGCTCGCCTGCGCCGCCTCCTCGAACCGGCGCGCCGCATCGGCGGGCCGGCGCTGCTGGAGATAGAAGTGGGCGAGCTGCAGAAGCACGGGCACGTCCCGCGGGGCGGCTGTGGCGGCGCTCAGGAGCTCGCGCTCGGCGAGCTCGGGCGTCCCCTTCGCGACATAAATCCGCGTGAGGAGCGCGCGGGCGAGCGGCGCCGCGTTCGCGGAGGCGAGCGAGGCCCGCGCTCGGACGGCAGCGCGGTCGGCCTCGCCTGCGGCAAAGAGGGCCTGGGCGGCGCGGACCCGCGTCACGGCGGGCTCGGGGCTCGCCTGCTCGGCGCGGTCGAAGGCCCGGAGCGCCGCGGCGAGCTGGCGCTGGGCGAGGAGCGTGCGCCCGAGCTCGAAGTGAGCGAGCGACCACTCGGGGCGGTCCCTGGCGATGCTCTCCATCTGCGTCGTGGCCTTGGCGAGCTGCCCGCGCGAGCGCTCGATGATCGCCAGTCCCATGCGGGCCCCTGGAGACCTGGGATCGCGCTCCACCACCTTCTCGAACAGGCCCGCGGCCTCGTCGGCCTTGCGCAATTCGAGCTTGACCAGGCCCTGGAGCAGGAGCGCGGGCACGGCATTGGGCGCCGCCGCGACGATCTCGTCGAGGATACGCTCGGCGGCGGCGGGCCGGCCCGCGTCGCTGTAGATCTGCGCGAGGAGGTACTTGGCGTCCAGGTCCTGCTCGCCCGAGCGCCGCAGCGCCTCCCGCACCTCGCCCAGCGCCGCCTGGAGCTGCCGCTGCCGCAGCAAGGTCACCACGAGGCCACGTCGGGCCGCCCCCAGGTCGGGATTGGCAGCGAGCGCCTTGCGAAACCAGCCCTCGGCCTGCCGCGGATCGCGCGTATCGAGCGCGAGCTGGCCGAGCCGAAGCATCGCGCCGAGCCGCCCCGGCTCCAGCCGCAACGCCTCGTTGAAGGCGCCCTCCGCCTCGCGGGTCAGCCGGCCCGCCATGGCAGCGATCCCGTGCACCTCGTGGCCCAGCGCGGACCCCGGCTGGCTCTTGACGAACTCGCGGGCGCCCTCAAGGGCGGCCGCGGCATCCCCCTTCTTCAGCAGCTCGATCACCGCGGCGAGCGTGGGCGGCGCGATCGGGGCTTCCGGGACCGGGCCCGCACTGAAGCCCCCCTCCGGGACGACGGCCACGACGGGGGTCGCCATCACAAGGACGAGGAGCAGGGGGAAGAGGACCGGCGTGAACCGCCGCATCAGCGCCTCGTTAGGTCGACCGGTAGTTGGTGAACTGCAGCGCGATGCCGAGGTCCTTGGCCTTGAGGAGGGCGATGACGGCCTGGAGGTCGTCGCGGTTCTTGCCGGCGACGCGCACCTGCTTCTCCTGGATCGACGCCTGGACCCGGATCTTCGAGTCCTTGATGAGCCGCACGATCTCCTTGGCCTTCTCGATGGGGATGCCGTCCTGGAGCGTGATCGTCTGGCGGAGCGTCCCGCCGGCGGCCGGCTCGGGGTCGCCGATGGTGAGGGCCTTGAGGTCGATGCCGCGCCGGTGGAGCCTGGACTGGAGGATGTCGAGCACCGCGCGGAGCTTCATGTCGTCGGCGGAGGTGAGGACGAGGTCCATCTTCTCCTGCAAGATCTCGTTCTTCGTCCCCTTGAGGTCGTAGCGGGTCTCGATCTCCTTCCTCGCCTGGTTGATGGCGTTGGCAACCTCCTGCATGTCCACCTTGCACGCGACGTCGAAGCTGTTCTCGGCGGCCACGGTCGTCTCCTCCCTGTTACTGCCCGGCGCTACCGGGGCTCGATCGGCACGACCGCCACGCCCTTGGGCGGCGTGAAGACGAAGAGCGCATCGCTGAGCCCCCCGTTGATCGCCACCCGGGTGAACGTCATGGTGACGCTGTTCTGGAACTGATCGTAGAGCACGGCCTGGCGCACCACGAAGTCCTTCGGGTCCAGGGAGAGCACGAGGCGCGTGAGGAGCGGCGTGGGCGCCCTGGGGGTGAGGTCGAGCACGGGCCGGCCCACCGCATCCACCTTGGCCGCAGGGTTGAGGAAGCGCACGTGGAACTCCTCGCGCACCCGCCCGAGCCCCGCCAGGAAACTCCCCGCCGGGCCCGCCAGGGCCTTCGGCGCATCGCCCTGGTTCACCTGGTTCAGCTCCGGCGTGTAGACCCAGAGAGACTTGCCGTCGGAGACGATCTGCTGGGGGGAGGGGCTCTTGTACTCCCAGCGCATCCTCCCGCCCTTCTTGAGGTACACCGTGCCCTCGGCCCGGATGTCCTGGCCCAGGCTCCGGTTATGCGCCACCTGGGAGAAGTCCGCGCGGAGGTCCTGGACACGGGCGTATGTCGCCTCGACCCCCGCCACCACCTCCTCCAGCGTCTGCGCTCCCGCAGGCGGGGACCACAGGCCGAGAAGCGCCGCCAGCACCGCGATCAGGAGCGGTGTGGTCGTGATCCCGCCTCCTCGCTCCGCTCGGGGGATCTCCATCTCCGCTCGCCTCGCCTCCGGCTGCGGCTCGCCAATCATCGGCCGTGCTTCGCCAGGTAGTCGGGGCCGACCAGGATCTCGCGCGCCTTGGCCCCTTGCCCGGGGCCGATGATCCGGTCCTGCTCCATCATGTCGATGAAGCGCGCCGCCTTGGGATAGCCGAGCCCGAGCCTGCGCTGCAGGAACGAGATGGAGGCCTGGCGCTGGGCGATGACCAGATTCACGGCGTCCCAGTAGATGTCGTCCCGGGCCTCCGCGTCGACGCCCCCGCCCTCGTCGGCGGGCGGCAGCTCCACCTTCTCGTACACGGCCGCTCCCTGCTTGCGGAGAAACTCGCAGATGGCCTTGACCTCGTGGTCGGCCACCCAGGCGCCGTGCACGCGCATCGGCCGTCCCGCCCCCGGCGGCACGAAGATCATGTCGCCGCGCCCGAGGAGCCCCTCGGCGCCGTTCTGGTCCAGGACGGTCCGCGAATCGACCTTCGAGGCCACCTGGAAGGCGATGCGCGTCGGGAAGTTGGCCTTGATGAGCCCGGTCACCACGTCCACCGACGGGCGCTGGGTGGCGATGATCAGGTGAATGCCCACGGCGCGCGCGATCTGGGCGAGCCGCACGAGGGAGTTCTGCACCTCGCCCGCCGAGACCATCATGAGATCGGCCAGCTCGTCCACCACCACGACCCAGTACGGGATCCGGTCCTCCACCGCGACCTCTCGATTGTAGCCCTCGATGTTGCGGACGGCCTTGGCCTGGAGCAGCTTGTAGCGCTCGTCCATCTTTCCCACGATCCACTTGAGGCGCATCGAGGCCTCCTTGGAGTCGGTGACGACGGGCGCCAGGAGGTGGGGAATGCCCTCGTAGATGCCGAGCTCGAGCCGCTTGGGGTCGATCAACAAGAAGCGCACGTCGGCCGGCGTGGCCTTGTAGAGCAGCGAGCAGATCATGGTGTTGAGCCCGACGCTCTTGCCGCTGCCGGTGGAGCCGGCGATGAGCAGGTGGGGCATGGCAGTCAGATCGGACACCACGGGGTTGCCGGTGGTGTCCTTGCCGAGGGCCAGCGGCAGCTTGCCCTTGGACTCGACGAACTCGGAGGAGATCAGGATCTCCCGCAGGTACACCGTCGCCTGCTCGGGATTCGGCACTTCGACCGCTACCGTGCCTCGCCCCGGGATGGGCCCGACGATCCGCACGGCCGCGGCCTTCATGGCCAGCGCGAGGTCGTCCGAGAGGTTGACGACCTGGCTCACCTTGATGCCCGGGGCCGGCTCGAACTCGTAGGAGGTGATGACGGGGCCCGGGCTCGCCTGGACGATGTGGCCCTCCACGCCGAAGTCCTGGAGCTTGCGCTTGAGCGTGGCGGCGTTGGCCTCGAGCTCCTCCCGCGTCCGCTTGAGCTCGGAGGGCGGCGGCGCGGCCAGGAGCCCCACCGCCGGCAGCTGGAAAGCCTGGGCGCCCCCGGTGCCGAAGTCGAAGGTCTCCTGCCAGGCGAGCCCCTTCTCCAGGAGGCTGGACTTGGGCCTGGGCGGCTCCTTCACCACGAGGCGCGGCGGCACCACCGGCTCGGGCTCTTCGCGCCTGTCTCCCTGGCTTCGTCCCTCTCCCCAGGTGGCGGAGAGGGCAGGGTGAGGGGGCGCGACGGCCGTTTCCTTCCCCCGCCGCCAGAGCCCGGCGAGCCGCGCGCCCACGCCGCGCGAGGCCAGCCCCAGCGAGGCCCGGGTGACGAAGAGGGCCCCCACGGGGATGGTCACCAGCAGGATGATCCAGGTCCCCACCCCTCCGACCGAGCGGAGCAGGGCCTCGGTGACGGCCCAGCCGAGGAGCCCTCCCTTGTGGATCCGGACCTCCATGAGGGTGTCCGAGGCGCGGGCGAGGATACCGGTCACGCTGATCAGGAGCAGCAGGAGCCCGGCGAGCCCAGGCCACCCCCGCGCGATGCGCGAGCGGATGAACGCGCCGGCGCCATAGCAGGCAAGCAGCAGCGGGAAGAGATAGCCGGCGTAGCCGAAGGCCTGGAAGCTCGTCCAGCCGAGCCACAGCCCCACCGGCCCCACGGGGCTCGACTGATCGAGCGCGTGCCGCGTGGGATCGAAGGCGTAGAGCGCCACGAGGGAGAACCCCGCCAGCGCCAGCGCGAGGATGCCCTTGACCTCGCGCACCCAGCGGCCATGCTCCCGCGCAGCCTTGCGGGCGGCGCGCCGCCGGCGCGCGTCGGGGGCCGGGGCCGACCGCTCGGTGGTCTCCTCGACGCTCGGATCGACGATCCTCCCGGCCATCACCCGTCACCATGGCACGGGCGCCCGGGCTGTCGCCCGCCCGTGCCTGGCAACGGGCGCCCGGGCTGTCGCCCGCCCGTGCCTGACGCCCGTGTCACCCGTCGCATGGACACGCCCCTACACCTCCAGGATGACGGGCAGCACGAAGGGCTTGCGCTGGAAGCGCTGGTTGATGAACCGGCGCACGGCGCTCCGGACGATGGCGCCGAACAGCTCCTTGCCGAGCACCTCCGGCTCTTCGCGGGCCGCCAGGGCCCCGCGGATGGCCTCCTTGACCTCTTCCATGAGGTCGTCGGCCTCCTTCACGTGGACGAACCCGCGGGAGACGATCTCGGGTCCCGCGACGATGGCGCCCGTCTGCCTGTCGATGGTGAGCGCCACGACGACCATGCCGGACTCGGCGAGGATCTCACGGTCGCGCAGAACCACCGCCCCGATGTCCCCGACACCCTTGCCGTCCACGAACACGCGGCCGGCGGGATAGCCGCCGAGCACGCGCGCGCCTGACCTGGACAGCTCGAGCCCGAGCCCGTCTTCCAGGAGAAAGATGCAGTGAGCGGGGATGCCCGCGCTCTCCGCCAGCCGCGCGTGCTGGAGCAGGTGCCGGTACTCGCCGTGCACCGGCACGAAGTAGCGCGGCCGGGTCAGACGCAGCATCTCCTTGAGGTCCTCCTGGCTCGCGTGCCCGGACACGTGGACGAAGGCCACGTCCTCCCACAGCACCTCGGCGCCGCGCCGGAGGAGCGCGTTGATGAGCCGGCCGAGCACCCGCTCGTTGCCGGGGATGATGCTGGAGGAGAAGATCACCAGGTCGCCCGCGCCGACCTCGACGTACTTGTGCTCGCCCGCCGCCATGAGGGCCAGCGCCGAGTTGGGCTCGCCCTGGCTCCCCGTGGAGAGGATGAGCTGCCGCTCCGGGGAGAGCTCCGCTGCCTCGTCCAGCGTGACCAGGAGCCCGTCAGGCACCTTGAGATAGCCCAGCTCGGAGGCCACCGCCACGTTCGCCACCATGCTCTTGCCCAGCAGCGCGACCTTGCGGGAGCCCGCCGCTGCCAGATCCAGCAGCTGCTGGATGCGGTGGATGTGCGAGGCGAAGGTGGCGACGATGATCCGCCCGGGCGCCTCGGCGAAGCGCGGGCCGAGCGCCTTGCCCACCGCCGTCTCCGAGCCCGTGTGCCCCGGGCGCCCCACGTTGGTCGAGTCGGAGCAGAGCGCGAGCACCCCCCGCTCGCCCAGGGCCGCGAAGGCCCCGTAGTCCGGCTGCTGGGCATCCACCGGGCTCGGGTCGAGCTTGAAGTCGCCCGTGTGGACCACCGTGCCCACCGGCGTCTCTATGCAGAGCCCGATCCCGTCGGCGATGGAGTGCGTCACGCGGATCGGGACCAGCGTGATGGAGCCCGCGTGGATCTCGCTGCCGGGCCGGTAGGGGCGGAGATCCGCGCGCTCGGCGAGACCGTGCTCCGCCAGCCGGTGACGGGCGATGGCCAGCGTCAGCGGCGTGCCGTACACGGGAACGTCGAACTCGCGCAGGAGGTGGGACAGCGCGCCGATGTGATCCTCGTGGCCGTGGGTCAGCACCACCGCGCGGAACGCCGCCCGCCGCTCCCGGAGGTAGGAGAAATCAGGGATCACGTGGTCGATCCCCGGCATCTCGTCGTCCGGGAACATGAGCCCGCAATCCACCGCGACGATGTCGTCCCCCGACTCCACCAGCATCATGTTGAGCCCGATCTCCCCCAGCCCGCCCAGGGGGATCAGGCGGACGCAGGGCGCCACGGCGGCATCGACAGGAACAGGCTCGGGTCGGTACGTGGTGCTCACGGCGGCTCAGCTATCGTATCACCCGGGCTCGGAAGGGCCAAGAAACCGGCGCGAGCCCGGGCGAGACCCGGATGGGCCGAGGCGCACCCCAGCTGAGCTGCGGGCGCGTCCGGCACTCACACGACGGGTCCCGGGGCGTCTGGCGCGCGAACCGGCCCGTCGAGTGCGCCGCTGCCCCCTCCCGCGTACCTTGACGAGCCGCCACTGCCGGGGCAGTATCGGGCCCGGCGGACGCTGACGTGATCCGCCGCGTGGAGGCTGGCCCGCAGCCGGGGGCCCCGCTCCGCCCGAGGCCGTGGGGCCGAGCGGCTGCGTGCCTGTACGCAAGCACCAGGCCCGGCCCCGAGGCAGAGGGGCGTGCTATCCTGGGCGCCCGCGCGCGGGCCGGAGCGGCGCCGCTGGACGCCACACGAGGCAGGACCCCATCGACGAGGGCGACCGTGAATCTCTCGACACCTGGAGGATGAGCATGGAATGGCAGGAGAAGGGCGAGGTCAAGAAGGAGAAGATCCACAACCTCTTCCGCTGCGGCTACCTGGACGTGAGGGAGTGGCTGGAAGAGACGGACGTGGTGCTCATCCCGCTCGGGAGCACCGAACAGCACGGACGGCACCTGCCGGTGTGCACGGACAGCATCGCCACCGAGCTGCCCTGCATGCTGGCCGCGGAGCTGGCCGATGTCCCCTACTACCAGCTCATCCCCTTCGGGTACTCCCCGCAGCACCTCCATCCGGCGGGCATCGCGTCGGGGACGGTCACGCTCAGCGCCGCCACGTACCAGAACGTCCTCTACGAGGTGGGCCGCTCCCTCATCCACAACGGCTTCAACAAGCTGATCTTCGCCACCGGGCACACCTCCAACATGAAAGCGGTGGATCCGGCGCTGCGGGCCCTGAAATACGAGACCGATGCCTTCATCTGCTGCTACCGCAATGACGCCGAGGCCGCGCCGGGGCTCCTCAAGGGCACGGGGCTCATCGAGAACCCGCCCGAGGAGGCGCCAGGCTGGCACGGCAGCGAGGTGGAGACGGCCGAGTGCCTGTACTTCGAGCGGCTGTACGGGAAGCAGATCGTGCACCTCGACAGGACGGACAAGGACTGGACCCATGCGCCGAAGTGGATCACCGATGTGAGCGACAAGTTCACCAAGGTCAATGGCTCGCCCTATCTCACCATGAACGGCCTCGACGTCGCCTGGGTGCCCATGGATCACCAGGAGTACAGCGACACGGGCCTCATCGGCCGTCCCGGCAACCCCTTCACCGCCTCGGCGGAGAAGGGCAAGCGCATCATCCAGAAGAAGGCCGAGATCATGGCCGAGTTCATCAATGAGGTGAAGAAGATCAAGGTCCACGTCAAGAACCGGGACTACTGGAACCGGACCTTCCGCCCGATGTAGCCCAGAGCCGCTTCAGGAGCCCGGGAGCCTCCCGGGCTGGGTCACGGCCCCGCCGGGACGTGAAGCGCGCGCGCGGCTGCCGCCAGCCGCGCGTCCAGCGTCCACAGCCCGATCCCGCCTAGCCTCGCGGACGCCAGCAGATGCGCGTCCACCCACCCGATGCCGCGCCCGGCGAGCCCGTGGGACTCCACGAACTCGATGACCTCTCGGTGCTCCGCCACCTCCACCTGAGGCAAGGCCGAGAGGAGGTCCAGCACCTCGCGTCGGCGAGGCAGGGCCCCGCACGCCAGCTCCCCGACGATGAAGGGATGACACCAGACACGCCCCTCGCCGAGGCGAGCGGCCAGGGCCGGATGGCCCCGCCGAAGGTGGTCCACCCAGACGGATGTGTCAACGAGCACGCTGGGTCTTCGGCAGACGGCGACGGCGCGGGACCTTGAGCCCCCGTGCCGTGCCGCCGAGGGCCGCCAGCCGCCTCGCGCTCTCCCGCGCGATCAACGCCTCCAGCCCCGCGTGCAACAGCGCGGTCTTCTCGCTGACCCCCGTGAGCCTCTGCGCCTCGGCGAGGAGATCGTCCCTCAGGTTCAGCGTCGTTCTCATGCGCACCAGTATGCACGGTCCATGCAGACGCGTCAATCCCTCTGCCGCGCGCGGCCGCGGTCCCGGTACTGGAGCGCGCGCCTCAGGGCCGGGGGGATGGTGCGGGTCCGGGCGCCGATCTCGACAACACGCCCGTCCGGCTCGTGCCGCATGACCACCCGGCTCGCCTCGCAAGCCAGGCGGCGGGACGTCTCCGCGGAAACGCGGGCGCCGTCCTCGAGGAGGGACTAGCCGGGCTGCTCGGGGTCGGCCAGCGCCGCCGCATCCACATGGACCACCACCTGGTACCGCTCTCCCGCGGTGCCTGGATCGAGCCCGTGGTGGAGGGCTGTCTCCGCCACCAGCGCCAGCGCGTCCGCCTGCTGCTGGGCCGGGCTCGGCACCTCGGCGGTCGGGTCCGCCGCGCGGGCCGCCGCCTCCCCGGCCCGGTCCTTCCGGTACAGCGTCTCGCGGCCGGCTTCCAGCGCCCGGAGAAGCAAGGCCCCCACCTCCGGCTCGAGCCGCCCCCTGACCACCACCATGCCGTCCTCGTCCTGGTAGACGTGAAGCGCGCGACCCGCGTGCTGCCGCGCGCTCTCCCGCGCCTCGGCCTGCCGATCCACCCGCCGCCAGCCCCTCACGATCCGCTCGACGTGAGCGGCCGTGCCCGCCCGCCCCACAGCGAGCAGCCGCGCCTCGGTCTCCGGCGTCGCCACGCGCGTGAGCGCCCGGACCTTCGCGTAGGACAGTTCCCCGGCAGGTCAGGAATCGGCTCGAGCAGCGGCTCGATCGAGAGGAAGCGCACGGCGGCCGGCACCTGCCGCAGGTGACCGATCCGCCCAAGGCAGCGGGCGTTCTCGACAGACACGCCTTGCCACACGTTCGGCGGCCACGGCAGCGATGGGGCGAGATCCGCGAGCCGCTCGCTGCGCTTGGTGAGGACCTGGAAGACGTGCCAGCTCGCCCGGACCATCGCGCCGAATACATCATGGATGTAGTCGTCCGGTACCTCTTCGTGGAAGAGGTCACTCATGCTGTTGACGAAGATCCGCCGGGGCTGGCGCCAGCGGAGAGGCAGGCTGAGCTGGTCCGGCTGCAGCGTCACGGCGAAACCGTTCCGGTATCGCGGATTACCCATCGCCCGGAGCCGGAGGGCGAGCCGCTCGGCGTAGCAGTGCTTGCAGCCCGGGCTGACCTTCGTGCAGCCGGTCACCGGGTTCCAGGTCGCGTCCGTCCATTCGATGCCGCTGTGATCAGCCATGAGTTCACCCTCGAGATGAGACTACGCTTGCTGCGGCAGGTCGTCGATGTCCTGAGTTGGATACACGGCGGTGGCCCGCCGCGCTTCAGGACCTCAGGCCCAGGTCCTCGGCGGTGAAGGCCTCGGCCGCCGTCTTCTCGTAGAGAGCATCCATCTGCTCCTGGAGCACGAGCAAGGCGGCCAGGCGCTGGACCATCGAGCGCAGGTGGCGGGCGTCCGGAAGCGTCAGCGGCCGGCCGGCCGCTCGGCCGGCGTGGCGGTAGCCCAGCCACTTCTTGATGACGGGGTAGCCGCCCAGCTCGTAGCGCCATACCGCCACGAACGTCGTGATGCAGGTCCCGACCTTGTTGCCGAAGCCAGTCCCGAAGCTGAAGATTGTCTCGCACGAGTCCCCCCACGGCGTGCGCTCACTGGCGATGCGGTTGCCGTGGGTGTTGTCGATCCAGATCTCGTGGAAATTCGTGAGCAGCGACTCGCGCATGATCGGGTGGGAGCGCCCGGTCAGGTAGGACGAGTTGGAGATGAAGGACACGATTCCGTACTCGGCCTTCTCTCCGATGCGTGTCTCGGCCAGGCGGAAGAAGCGGATGTAGAGGTCGTCCAGGAGCTGCTTGCGTATTCCCCAGCGCGTGTACAACAGGCTCTCGCCGGCCTGTCTCGCCTTCCCCTTGCGATCGGGCCGGCGGCGGATCCCCTTGTAGTGGTCGACGAGGTCCGCCTCCTCGGCGATGGCGGCGCCGGCAAAGCGGTTGTACGGAGGGTTGCCCAGGACAACGATGATCCTGGCATCGCGCTTGACGTGCCGGGCCAGCTCATGCTCCTCGCGCAGCTCCGGGAAATTGACCTTGATCTGCGCCGGGTCGTCCCACCCTGTCAGGGCATTCGTGAGGAACACCGCGGGCCGCGGCTGCCGGCCAGGGCGGCGCCGAGGTCGCTCAGGATGAGATAGAGCTGGAACTGGGCGATGACGAAGGGGGCGGTGAGGATCTCGAACCCGATGATGCGGGTGGAGACCGCCTCCAGCAGCTCGGCCGCCAGCATGGCCTCGTCGCCCCGTGCACGGATCGCGGCGGCGATGCGTCTGATGACCTCCAGGAGGTAGGCGCCGGTGCCGCAGCAGGGGTCGAGCACCACGACACGCTCGTCGGCGAACCCCGCTCGGCATCCGAGCTTGTCCTTCAGCAGCCGTTCCACCTTGCGAACCTGGTAGCGGACGATCTCCGGGGGCGTGTACCAGACGCCCAGCTCCTTGCGCAGCTCCGGGTCGAACGCCTCGAGGAAGGGCTCGTAGAAGTACGTGAGGGCGCTGGCAGCGCCAGGATCGTCGTCCGCGGCCTCCCGCAGGGTGGGATAGGCGAACCGCGAGAAGAAGGCGCCGCGATCCACCCGCCCCAGGGTGGCCGTGGCTCGGTCCAGATGGGGCGCCAGGCGAAGCTCGGCGAGGCGGTCGGGATGCTTGAACTCGTAGAAGAGCTTCCCGAGGAAGGGGATCTTGAGGTAGCGGTCCATCCGGTCCCACTCGAAGGGCGCGCGGTCCTTCGCCCGGTGCCAGAGCGTCCAGCCGGCGAAGAGCCCGTAGTAGGCGGTCTGGATCAGCGTAGTAAGACTTCTCCGTGCTGTTGGAAGCCCGGTACAGGGCGGGAGCCTCTCGAAAGAAACTCGCTGCGGCGCTCTTGAGCTTTGTCATCGCCTCCCCGTCATACCCATGAAGGGCGCTGCCCGAGACGATACGTAGTCTGCCCTGACTGCAGCCGGGTGGCGCCGGTTTTTCGCTGCCATGGCGGAATTCGGGCGGCGGCGAGGCCCACTACTCAGGCGCCGGGCAACGCCTCCGCGAGGCGGGCGAACTCCGCCAGCGACAGGGTCTCGGCACGGCGGGCGGGGTCGATGCCGGTGGCGGCGAGCACGTCCTTCAGCCGCCCGACCGGCAACCTGAGCCCCGAGGCCAGCGCATTGGCCAGGGTTTTCCGGCGCTGGGAGAAGGCGGCGAGGACCACGGTCCGGAACCCCCCCGGATCGGCTACGGCCACGGGCGGGGCGGGCAGCGCCCGGAGATGGATCACGGCCGAGTCCACCTGGGGCGGCGGGCGGAAGGCTCCAGGCGACACGGAGAAGGCCACGCGTACCTCGGCCGCCATCTGGCTCAGCACGGAGAGGCTGCCGTAGGTCCGGCTGCCTGGCGCTGCCGCCACCCGCTCGGCGACCTCGCGCTGGAGCATGAGGGCCATCTCCATGGGCGCCACGCGCGCAATGGCCGGCCCGGCGGTGAGCAGCGAGGCGAGGATCGCCGTGCCGACGCTGTACGGGAGGTTGCCGACCACGAGCACCCGGCCCGCGGGATCGGGCCTGAGCCCGGGCAGCGCCGCGTAGTCGTGACGGATGGCGTCGGCCTCGAGAATCTCCACGTGAGGGGTGCCAGCGAAACGCTCCCGGAGGCGGGCGGCGAGGCCCGGGTCCACTTCCAGCGCCACCAGGCGGCCCGCGCTAGCGGCGAGATGGCCGGTCAGCGCCCCCTCACCCGGCCCGATCTCGACCACGAGATCCGACAAGCCGGGTCGCAACAGCTCCACGATCCGCCGCGCGATGCCCTCGTCACGGAGGAAGTGCTGGCCCAGCGCGCGCCGCCGGCCCCGGGTCGGTCGCCCCGCGCGGGCCGGGCGCACGGTGGCGCGAGCGTTCCGCCGCGGCGTCACGCGCGGGCGCGCATGGCGCGCAGATCGTTGAGCAGGGCGCGGTGGACCTGGCGCACCTGGGCCTCCGTGTCGGCGCGGCTCCCGGAATTGTCGATGACGTGGTGGGCGCGCCTGGCCTTCTCGGCGACGGGCATCTGGCTCCGGATCCGGGCGCGGGCGTCAGCCTCGCTCGTCCAGTCGCGCGCCCTCAGTCGCTCGAGCTGTATCGCCTCGTCGACGACGACCACGATGACCCGGTCCATGCCGGCCGCAGCCCCGACCTCGAAGAGCAGCGGCACGTCCCAGATGACCACACCCTGGAACTGCTCTTCCTCCAGCGCGCGGAGGAGGCGCTCCTGGCGGGCGCGCACGGCGGGGTGGACGATGGCCTCGAGCCGCTTGCGCCGCTCCGGGTCGGCGAAGACGATGGAGCCCAGGCGCTTCCGGTCGAGATAGCCGTCGTCCTGGACCACCTCGCGGCCGAACTCGGCCACGATGGCAGCGAAGGCGGGCTGACCCGGGGCGACCGCCTCGCGCGCGAGCAGATCGGCGTCGATCACCTTGCAGCCGAGGTGGGCGAACATGGCGCTCACCGTGCTCTTGCCCGTGGCGATACCCCCCGTGAGGCCCGCGAGGAGGAAGGTCCTCACACCTGAGCCCAGTCGGTGCCCGCCTTGATGTCCACCTTGAGCGGCACCGCCAGCGTCATGGAGGACTCCATCAGCTCGGCGGCCAGCGCTTCCAGCGGGAGGACCTCGTCCTCCGGCGCCTCGAAGAGCAGCTCGTCGTGCACCTGGAGCAGCATGCGGCTCCTGAGCCCGCGCTCGCCGAGCGCGCGGTGGAGCCTGACCATGGCGATCTTGATCAGATCGGCGGCCGTGCCCTGGATGGGGGCATTGGTCGCCATGCGCTCGGCGAAGCCGCGGAGGTTGGGGTTGCCGCTCCTGAGCTCGGGCAGGTAGCGGCGCCGGCCGGTGAGCGTCGCGACCCAGCCCCGCTCCCGCCCCTCGACCACCGTCCGCTCGAGGTAGGCCTTGACCTTCGGGTGGCGAGTGAAGAAGCGATCGAGGAACTCCTGCGCCTCCTTCTGCGAGATGGCCAGGCCCCGCGACAGCCCGAAGGCCGTGACGCCGTAGATCACCGAGAAGTTCGTCGTCTTGGCCACATCCCGCTGCTCGGAGGTGACGGCATCGAGCGGCACGCCGAAGACCTCGGAGGCGGTGCGCCGGTGAATATCCTCGCCGCGCCGGAAGGCCTCGACGAGGCTCTCCTCGCCGGAGACGTGGGCCAGGATGCGCAGCTCGATCTGCGAGTAGTCGGCCGCGACGAAGCGCCAGCCTGGCTCCGGCACGAAGGCCGCGCGGATCCGCCGGCCGAGCTCGGTCCGGATGGGGATGTTCTGGACGTTTGGATTGGACGACGACAATCGCCCGGTGGCCGCCACGAGCTGGTTGAACGAGGTGTGGATGCGGCCGGTCCGGGGATTGATCAGGGTCGGGAGCGCGTCGGCATAGGTGGATTTGAGCTTGGCGAGCGTGCGGTGCTCGATGAGCCTGGCCGGCAGCGGATGCCCGAGCGCCAGATGCTCGAGCACGTCGGCGTCGGTGGAGTAGCCGGTCTTGGTCTTCTTGACCGGCGGCAGCTTGAGCTTCTCGAACAGGATCACGGCCAGCTGCTTGGGCGAGGAGAGGTTGAACTCCTCGCCGGCGAGGACGTGGATCTCCCGCGTGAGGGCGTCCAGGCTCCGCTCGAGCTCCCTGGAGAACTCGATGAGCCGGTCCGGGTCCACGCGGATCCCGTGGCGCTCCATGGCGGCGAGCACGGGCACCAGCGGCCGCTCGATCTCCTCGTAGAGCGCCCGCAACCCCGCCGTTTCGAGGGCCGGCCGCTCGCTCTCCCAGAGCCGCCACACCCACTGCGCGCGAGCGCCGGGCCGCGCGAGCCCCGGGCCTTCACCGACGATCTCGGCACAGACCTCCTCGAGCCGGTAGTTGGTGCGGGCAGGGTTGAGCAGGTACGCGGCGACCGCGGTGTCCTCGATGGACGGCGGTGCTGCGCCCCGGGCGAGCCACCACTCGAGCACGGGCTTCAGGTCGTGGCCGATGAGGGCGCGGCCGCCCAGATCCGGCAGCGCGGCCAGGGCGAGACGCGCCCTTCCCGCTGCAGGATGAAAGAGCCCGAGCGCCGTCACCTCGGGCTCAGGCGGGCCCCCCTGCCCGACCCAGTCCACCGCCAGCGGCTCCCCCGCGGGCATTCGCGCCAGATAGTCCGCGAGAGCCTCCGGTGAGGCGAGCGCGGGCTCGTCGTCCAGGACGGCCGCGGATGCCTCCTCGGGCAGCTGGCGGAGCAGGGTGTGAAGCTCGAGCTCGCTCCACAGCGCCCGCAGCCGCTCCCAGTCCGGCTCCTGGCGCCGGAACGTGGCGAGATCCTCGGAGAGCGGCACGCTGGCGCGCACGGTGGCCAGCTCGCGCGAGAGGAGGGCCTGCTTGCGGTTCGCGGCGAGCGTCTCGCGCAGCTTGCCGGGCACGAGCGTCAGGTTGTCGTAGAGCCGCTCGACGCTGCCGAACTGGCCGATGAGCCGGACGGCCGTCTTCTGCCCCACCCCAGGGACGCCGGGGATATTGTCGATGCTGTCGCCCATGAGGGCGAGGAGGTCGGGGATCTGCGCCGGCTCCACGCCCCACTTCTCCCTCACCTGCCCCTCGTCCAGCAAGACGCGCTCGCCGCGGGGCCCGGCCGAGAGCACCCGCACCCGCGGGCCCACCAGCTGGAGCATGTCCTTGTCGCTGCTGACGAGGACAAGCTCCAGGGGCAGCTCTTGCGTGCGGGCCACCAGGCTGCCCAGCACGTCGTCGGCCTCGAAGCCCGGCACCTCCACGAGCGGGAGGCGCAGCGCCTCGAACAGGGCCTTCACGTAGGGGATCTGGCTGCGGAGGTCGTCGGGCATGCGCGGGCGCGTTTCCTTGTAGGCGGCGAAGCGCTCCTCGCGGAAGGTCGGCCCCGGCGGGTCCCACGCCACGATGAAGTAGTCGGGGCTCTCCTCGCGCAGGAGCTTCCACACCATGGTGGACATGCCGAGCACGGCGTGGCAGGGCTGGCCCTTGGAGGTCGAGAGGAAGGGCAGCGCGTGGTAGGCGCGGTAGAGGTAGCCCGGCCC
>MGBT01000064.1 GCA_001788395.1 Candidatus Rokubacteria bacterium GWA2_70_23 | reverse complement strand
CCACAAGATGCTCGTCGGAAGCGTTCTCCTCACGGTCGGTCTCGCGGTCAGTCTCGCGGTGGCCAGCGGGACCGAGGCCCAGCAGTTCAAGCTGACCAGCCCCGACATCAAGCCGAACGGCGCGATCGCCGAGGAGCAGGTGTTCAAGGGCTTCGGCTGCTCGGGCAAGAATGTGTCACCCGCGCTGTCGTGGTCTGGCGCGCCCAAGGGAACGAAGAGCTTCGCGCTGCTGGTCCACGATCCGGACGCGCCCACGGGCGGCGCCGGCTGGTGGCATTGGCTGGTGGTCAACATTCCGGCGAGCGTCACCGAGCTGAAGAAAGATGCCGGCAAGGCCGACGGCAGCACCCTGCCGCAGGGCGCGGAACAGATCACCACCGACTTCGGCGGCCCTGGCTGGGGTGGCCCCTGCCCCCCGGCGGGCGACAGGCCGCACCGCTACAACTTCACGCTCCACGCGCTGAAGGTGGAGAAGATCGATCTGGCCAAGGGGGCGACCGCCTCGCTCGCCGGCTTCATGGTCAACGCCAACTCGATCGGGAAGGCCACCTTGACCGGCAAGTACGGCCGAAAGAAGTAGCATGGCAATCGCCAGGCCGACCCCGCTGGATGAGCTGCGCCTGCTGGTGGTCGTGGACAACCAGACCGATACGCTCTCCAGCGTGGACGAGGGCGTGCCGCAGGTTCCCGAGGGCACGCTCCTGGCGATGCGGTTGCCCACCGTGCGCGAACACCAGGGCCAGCCCTGCAAGACGGTGTTCGACCACCTCTGCTGCGCCTGCCACGGCTTCTCCGCGCTGGTGACCGGCCGGCGCGGCGGGGAAGAGCACACGCTGCTGTTCGACGTGGGGCCCTTTCCCGATGTGTGGCTGGGCAACGCGGCCAAGCTGGGGCTGGACCTGGCTCGCATCGAGGGCGTGTTTCTTTCCCACTGGCATTACGACCACAGCGGGGCATTGCCCGAGGTGGTGGCGGCCATCGCCCAGGCGCGCGCCCCGGCCGGCCTGCCGGCGCCCTGGGTGGACCTGCACCCGGACCGGCCCGACCAGCGGGGCATCCAGCAACCCTCCGGAATCCTGATCCTGCTGCCGCCCGAGCCGCGCTTCGAGGCCATCGAGGCGGCGGGCGGGCGGGTGGTGAAGCACGGCGAGGCCCACGGGCTGTGCGGCGGCTTCTTCCTGGGGAGCGGGCAGATCGAGCGCGTGACGGCCTACGAGACGGGCCTGGTGGGTCACCACAGCCTGCGCGGCGAGCGCCTGGAGCCCGATCCGCTGATCCTGGACGAACGGTTCGTTGCGGCCGAGGTGCGCGGCCGCGGCGTGTCCGTGCTGTCGGCCTGCTCCCACGCGGGGGTCGTCAACGCGTGTCTGGCCGCCCAACGGGTGTTCCCCGATGCCCCCATCGATGTCGTGCTGGGGGGATACCACCTCAGCGGCAAGGCCATGGAAGCGCGCATCGCCTCCACCGTGCGCGACCTGCAGGACCGCATCCGCCCCAAGGTTGTTGCGCCCGGCCACTGCACGGGTTGGCGCGCCCGCGCCGCCCTGACGGCCGTCTTCGCGCCAGGGCGCTACGGGCCGAGCGTGGTCGGCTCGCTCTACCACCTCAAGCCGCCCACCGCCTGACGCGCCGGCATCGCCGCCCCGACGGGCGGGGCGAGCGCAGCAAAGCCTGAATCGATCGGAGGACAGCACGTGAGCGCAAAGGCGTTGGTGCACGAGTTCGGGATGGGTGTGGACGTCCACGGTCGAGACAGCACGAAGGCCGCATGCCGGGCGGTCTCGGATGCCATCCGGCATTCGAGCCTTCCGCTCCTGCAGACGTACCTCGAAGGCGGCGGCCGCATCCTCATCGACGTGACGGTCGGCGTGCCCGATCCCGACTCCGTCGACATCGAGCAGGTGCAGCGGGAGCTTCCCCTCGGCGAAGTCACGGTCTGCCCTGTCGACGGCGGCCTCCGCGTCCCAGGCGCCGACACGCTGATTGCGTGTGCCGCGATCACCGTGCTTGTCGAGGACTAGCGGCCAGGTCAGTTCGGTCGGCTGCATGGATGCGATGACGCGGCTGGCCTCTCTCTCGACATGGTGACATAGAACAGAAACGGTGAGGCTGTGCTCGCAGCCTGGCTCGGCGAGGTGAATGTCCTCCCCGGTCGCATAGATGACGGGATGGCGCTGGGACGGCGAGCCCTCGCGCTCGCTCGCGAGCGGAGCGAGCGGGGCAACGAGGTCTGGGCCCTGCGCGCCGTGGCAGAGGCCGCCGCCCACGCCGATCCGCCGGACGCCGGCACCGCCGAGGCTCATTACCGCGAGGCGCTGGCCCTCGCCGAGGAGCTGGGCGCGCGCCCGCTCGCAGCCCGCTGCCACCTCGGCCTGGGCCGCCTCCATCGCAAGACGACACAGCCCGCCCGGGCCCGCGAGCACCTCACGACGGCGATCACCATGCTCCGCGAGATGGGCATGGCGCTCTGGCTCGACCAGGCCAGCACGGAGCTGGCGGCGCTGTAGCCCTGGCCGCCCCGCCGGTGGTACTGTCAAGCGAGGGGAGGCGTGCTGGCTCGCGTTAACCCGCCAGGACGCGCAAGCCCGGATGGGAGGTCGGGGGCATGCCCAGGATCATCGAGGCGGTGTTCGAGAACGGCGTCCTCAAGCTCCTCGAAGCCGTGGACTTGGAGGAGCATCAACGGGTCAGGGTCACCATCGCGCCCGTCCGCGACGCCGTGGCCGGGAGCCGGGCGCTCATCCCGGCACCGGCGGCGCTCGTCGAGGAAGTGGCTGAGAGCGACGAGTTCCTTCCCTGATGCCGGTCCGGGCGCACCGGCCGCTCGCGGATGTCCGGACAGGGACGCGGATCTTCATCGACGCGAACATCTTCGTCTACCACCTGGCAACGATGCAGCGGCTCGGGATCACGGCGCTGGCGTCCAACGACTCGGACTTCGGGCGCGTGCAAGCCATCACGGTCTACCGTCCGACTGAAGCCGGAACGTAAGGCCGAGCCCCGCAATCTCTTCTATCCGATCCTCGAGCACATGACGGAGGCTGCCTGCCCATGACAACCCGGGTGATCGTCGCGACGCAGGACGGCGTGGCCGAGGTGCGGCTCAACCGCCCCGACAAGATGAACGCGCTGGACCTCGCGATGTTCGAGGCGCTCGTGGAGACGGGGCGGGCGCTGGCGGGCGAGAAGTCGCTCCGCGCCGTGGTGCTCTCCGGCGAGGGGCGCGCGTTCTCGGCGGGGCTCGACTTCGAGAGCTTCGCGGCGCTGGCCGAGGGGAGCGACGGGGCGCGCAGGCTCCTCCGGCGCGAGCCGGGAGCCGCCGCCAACTACGCCCAGCAGGCGGCCTCGGTGTGGATGGACTTGCCCGTTCCGGTGATCGCCGCCGTGCACGGCGTGGCCTTCGGCGGCGGGCTGCAGATCGCGCTGGGCGCCGACATCCGCTTCGTGACGCCGGACGCGCAGCTCTCGGTGATGGAGGTCAAGTGGGGGCTCATCCCCGACATGACAGGCAGCCAGACCCTGCGTCGCCTCACCCGGCTGGATGTCGCCAAGGAGCTGACCTTCACCGGGCGGATCGTGTCGGGCACCGAGGCGGTGGCGCTGGGGCTCGCGACGCATGTCAGCGACAGCCCGCGCGAGGCGGCGCTCGGGCTGGCCCGGGAGATCGCGGGCCGCTCGCCGGATGCGGTGCGCGCCGCCAAGCGGCTGCTCGACCGCGCGGGGCTCGTGAGCCTGGAAGAGGGCCTGCGGCTCGAGGAGGCGATCCAGCTCTCGCTGATCCGCTCCCCGAACCAGATCGAGGCCGTCCTCGCCAACGTGGAGAAGCGCCCGCCGCGCTTCACCGACCCCGCCTGAGGGCTCCGGCGACCCGCGTCGCCCTCAGCGCGGAGCGCCCTCCACGCTCACCCAGCCGCCACGGCCCGCGGAGGCCGCCACCGCATCGAGCACCGCCTGCGCCCGCATGCCGTCCTCGAACGAGGGCGACGGGCTCTGCCCTTTCCGGATGGCCGCGAGAAAGCGCTTCACGAGCGGGCCGATGGTGGCCTTGCCCGTGACCTCGATCTGATCGCCCTCGCCCGCCGAGCGCGGGAGCCCCGCCGGCACCTTCACGGGCGCGAACCCGGTCGTCCCCGAAGCGGCCTGGAGCTCGCCGCGGTACCAGCGCCCGCCCTCGCGCGCGAGCCGGTAGCGGAGCGCGCCGAGACTGCCGTAGGCCTCGAGGGCCTGCTCGTTGGCGGCGCGCGCCGCCCGGCTCACCTGCAAGGTCGCCTGCGCCCCCGAGGCGAGCTCGGCCATCACCGTGCAGAAGTCCTCGGTGTCGGCCGGCTTCTCTCCGCCGGGCACGGTGCGCGTGGGATAGGCGATGCCCGCGCTGGCCGAGACGCGCACCGGCTCGCCGAAGTTCCAGCGGATGAGATCCACCAGATGGACGCCGAGATCGCCCATGGCCCCGTGTCCGGCGTGCGTCCGGTCCATGCGCCACGTGGGCTGCGCCGTCTCGTCCGCCCAGCGCGGGACCATGTAGCGCGCGCTCACGTGGAAGAGCCGGCCGAGGAAGCCCGCGTCCACCATGGCGTGCAGCCGCTGCATCGCCGCGGGGAAGCGCCAGTTGAAGCACGTCATGGCGACGCGCCCGGCGCGGGAGGCCGCCTCGATCATGGCGCGCGCCTCGCCGGCATTCATCGCCAGCGGCTTCTCGCACAGCACATGCGCGCCCACGGACAGCGCCTCGACGGCGATCACATGGTGGACCGCCGGCGGAGCGGCGATGACCACGATGTCGGGGCGCGCCTGCTCGAGCATCTGCTCCCAGCGCTCGAACATGCGGGGCACGCCGTAGCGGTGCGCCACCTCGCGGGCCTTCGCCGCGTCGCGCTGGCAGACGGCGACCACGTCGCAGCCCTGCGACTGGAAGGCCGGGATATGGGCGCGGCCGAAGCCGAGCCCGACGATGCCCACGGTGTAGCGCCGCTTCGCCATGGTAATGGATCTCCTCGCCGGCCCTATGCCGGGTTGCTGGTCAGGCCGTGATGGAAGAGGTCCCACTGCTGCGCCGCGCGCTCGACCATCGCCTCCACGTCCTCGGCAAGCGCGTGCCGCGCTGCCACCAGCGCCTCGGCGGCCTCGCGGACGCATCCCAGATAGTCGGCGCGGGACGGATAGCGCTCCGCGATGGAAGGCCGCGGGTCGCATGATGCCGCGCGCTCCGCGGCCGTGCGCGCGAACGGAAGCGTCGAGCCCATCATGCTCATGAGGTCTCCCGGCGCGCCCTGGGAGGGATGGCGCGGGTTCCATCCGGTGAACGTTCCCAGGGGAGCGAGGAGCTCCACCGGGCGGATGCCGGCCACCTCGTTGCCGTCGGCATCCACCGCGGAGACGAACGTCGCGAAGGGCGCCCCGACCTTGGGCGGCAGCTCCGACACGATACCCTGCTCGAACGACGCGCCGAAGTCGAGACGCATCGGGCGCTCGATCCGGTCGGGGAAGCGCGTCTCCGGGATGGCGCCGAACACGGCGGAGATGGACTCGGCCGCCGCCGCCGTCCGATCGGCGAGGCGCGGGAACACGCTCGCCGGTGGCTCCACGCCATCCGTCGTCCAGCGGTCGAGGTTCACGAGCGCGGCGCGCAGCAGCGGGGCATAGTCCACCACGTTGAATGGGTGACACCCCCGCCCACCGGTGTTGGGGTCGGCCGCGGGTGGCGGCAGGGCGCCGGGGTTGTGCTGGGTGCCGGCGAAGAGGTAGATGCGCGCGTCGGCGGGCGGCGCCACATCGGCGTGCCCCTCGACGTCGGTGTGGATCAGCGAGGCGTCGCCGCGCCAGTACTCGGCCGAGGTGTTGATGCTGAAGATCCTCGGCGTCGTGCGGCGCTCGCGCAGCCGGCCGAGGAGGCTGTCGCGCTGACCCGTCACGGGATCGGCCTGGTCGTCGTCAGTGAAGGGGAAGAGGCTGCCCACGCTCTCCTTCGCGTTGAGCGAGGGCTGGCCGAAGCGCATGTTGAACTCGCCGCGCCGCGCGCCGGCCACATGCGGGATCACCGCGTCGAACACCTGGCGGCCGGCCTCATCCTCGTTGAGCCCGAGATAGAGGAAATGGCGCAGGAAGCGCCCGCTCTGGGACACGCCGAAGCCGTAGGCGCGCTCGATGCGCCCCGCGCACGGGTTCCCGTCCTGCGCGAGGCCCCCACGCAGGAACGCGGCCGTGTCTCGCACGGCCAGGAGCCCGAGCCCTACCACCGGCGGATCCTGGGAGCGGTAGACGAGGTCGTAGATCTTCCCCGGCTCGAAGCCGCCGGCCAGGTGGATGTGCGAGGGGTCGGGGACGAAGCTCCAGCCCTCGCGGCGCCGGAAGCGCCAGACGCTCCGCGGCACAGCAACAGCCGGAGCACCGGCATGCTCCCGCACGGTCAGGGCGGCCTCGGGGTCGTACAGATCCGCGGCCGGATGCGGGATGTGGTAGCGGTCGGCCAGGGGCAACACGTCCACGCGCGCGTTGGGTCGCCACTCGCAGCGGAGCCGGCCCGTCGCGCCCTTCGCCACGGGCGCGCCCAGCGCCATGAGCCCGTCCTGGCGCGGGACATCGGGCTGCCAGCCGCACCACGCGACCGTCCACCCGTGGCGCATCAGGAAGCCGTTGCCGAAGTCCTCGGGCGCGCTCGGGTCCGGCACGCGCACGGCGCTGTTGAACGTGCCGAGCGCGACCTTGCGCCCGCGGTTCGGAATATCCAGGAGAACCCGGCGATTGCTCCGCGCCGGATCGGCCGGCTGGAGCAGGTAGAAGTCCGCCCAGAATTCCACGCGCCCGTCGGGGCGCCGCTGGGCCAACGCCAGATCGGTGATCGCCCGGTGGAGCCCGTGGCCGGGATCCACGGCGAAGTGGATGATGCCCGCGATCTTCTCGTAGGCGCCTGCCGGCCCGAAGGCCCGGCCGGCGAGAACCGTCTCCCGCGTCGTGATGTCGAGCCCCGTCACCGCCATGCGCCGCCTCCGCTTGCTCCATTTCGCCTGCCTGTGCGCTGCCCTTGTCCTGCCGCTGCCCAGGCGGGTATGCTACCGGCGCAGCAGAGACCGGTCAAACGGAAAGGAGCCCGATG
>MGBT01000063.1 GCA_001788395.1 Candidatus Rokubacteria bacterium GWA2_70_23 | reverse complement strand
CGCGCATCCCACGTCTTGAGCTGAATCCAGATGTTCGCCCTGCTGAAAGGGTAGTCGACCACATTGTTCAGGTCAGACGGCTTCGCAGACATGCTGAACAGGAACAGGTATTGGCCCACAGCCTCCTTTGTCTCAGGAATGACAGCGAACGCGGGGTCGTCGTCGTGAAGGACACGGTTGATCCTCTTCACGTAGTCTGCGACGGAGAACGTCTTCCCCACGACCGGCAGCGTCTCCAGATGCCGCTGGAGATTCGCGATGTACTTCAGTGCCTCAGGAGTCTTGATGAAGTCCTCCTCCTTCGACACTGCCACCACATAGCCGAGAGACGTGCCCCCGAGCGCCTTGTTGATCTCCGTGTCCGCCACCCGTATCTCGCTGCCGCTCTTGAACCACTCCACCATGTTGTTGTTCACGACAATCCGCGTGATCCCGGTGATCGCCAGCGCACACAGCAAGAGGCCCACGAGAACAGTCGTCCTGGGTCGATACGCACCGATTCCGGCAAGCCCCCTCAGGAACACCGAGGTCCTGCTCGACGACACGTCTTCTCCCTGGGCCGCCTTCTCGATATTCGCCTCTTTCACGAAGGTGAACATGGCGGGGATGAAGCTGAAGCTCAGGATCCGCAGCGCCACGGTCCCGAATGCCACCAGGCCTCCAAAGACCTGCACCGGCACGATGCTCATGAACAGGAGCACTCCAAAGCCCGCGGCCGTTGCCAGCGCGGTGTAGCGGACGGGGCGGCCCACCGCCTGCATGGTCTCGATGATCGCCGCCGTCTTGTCCCGCTTCTCCCTGAAGCGGAAGTAGAACTCGTTGAAGATGTGAATGCTGTCAGTCGCGATGGCCATCAAGAAGACGGGAGCCATGGAGCTCATGATGTGAATCGGGAATCCTAGCGCTATGAGCAGCCCCATGCTCCACACTATGCTGATCATGGCATCCATCATCAGCACGATGGAGAGGAAGAGGTCCCTGAACATGACATACCGGACGACGAGCATGATCATCCCTGCGATCGGCGCAAGGATCGCCATGAGCGTGAACATCTCTGCGCCGAACGTGTCCCTGACGACAGGGTCACCCGCGATGTAGTACTTCTCGTCCCCCTTCTCCCGTCCCACGATCTCCCGTATCCGGTCTGCCACGTCCCTGCCGTTCGCCCCCTGTTCGAGAGGAACGTAGATCGCTGTCGTCTTCCCGTCCTTCGAGATGATGCGATCGATGAAGAGCGGGTTCTCGAAGAGCGACTTGCGGAGGTTCTCGATGTCGCCCTTCGTCTTCGGGACTGCCACCATGAGCGGCGCCACCTTCAGGGTGCCCGACTCGGAAGTGACATTGGTGATGGTGGGGAAGCTGGTGACATCCCTCGCCGCAACCCCCTTGATCTTGAGGAGTTCGTTCGTGATCCTGTCGACCTTCTCGAGCGTCTCGCTGTTGAGCACGCCGCCGTCTCTTGCGATCCCGACGACTATCATGTCCTCGTACAGCGCGAACGTCTTGTCCACCTCATCGTTCCATACCCTGACGTCGGATGTTGCCGGAAGCATGTTCTTCGGATTCGTATCTGTCTTCATCCGCGGGAACTGCGTCATGAACGCGAGGGTGACGAGGACCGTGAGAGAGACGACGAGCTTCGGATGTCTGACGGAGAATTCAACGAGCGAAAAGCGCGGCAGTCTCACAGGGCGCCGATGATCCGGTCGTGGTTGGCGGTCAGGGCCGCGATCAGGCCGGCGTGGTCCACCGTCAGGGCGCGCTCACCGCCCTGAAGCCCGCGGAGGAGCAGATCCTGGCGGAGGACCAGACAGCGGGCGCCCCGATCGAGGAGGCTGGCGAGCATGGCTCGCGCCTCTCCTGGGGCACGATCGCTTCCGAGGAGCACGGCATCCTGCAGGCAGCAGAGCGTGAGCGCATGCCCCTGATCCGCCAGGGAACCGGCGAGGGCAAGTGCCCGCTGCCCGGCTGGGGTTTCCGGCGAGCTGCTCAGGGTCAGGAGGATCGAGGCCACGGGATCCTCAGAAGACCAGCGTCTTGTCGCAGCCGGCCATGGCGGAGGCGATCTCGCCAGCCGCCGCCGGATGCACGCCGGGAATCAGCTCGTCGGCCGACAGCCCGCGCGCATCGAGGGAGTCCTGGTCCGCGAACACCCGCACTCGCTCCTCGCCCGTCTCCAGGATCCCGCCGAGCGCCTCCGACAGCGAGAGCCACCCGTCGGGCAGCGGCGACTGCTCCGGCAGCGCCGTGTAGACGCCATCTCCCATGAAGGCGAGCACGACCTCCCAGCCCTTCCCGAGCGCCCCCCCGGCATGGCGGATCGCCTCCGCAGGCTGGAGCGAGCCATACGGGGCATGATCGAGCACGAGGCACAGGAGCCGCGGCACGAGGCGCGCCCTATCGCCCGAAGGTGAGCACGGCGTGGCTCTCCCCGAGAAGCGCCATGAGACGCGATAGGCTCCCGACCTGCGCCCCCGCCAGCAGATCCTCCTCGGCGATTCCCCTGAATCGCAGGCAGGACCCTCAGAGGTGGACGTCGCCCCCGCGGGAGAGAAAGGCGGCGGCGGCCGCGCCGACGTCGAAGACACCGGCGGTCTTCTGCTCCGTCACGAAGCCGGAGACCCCATCGGCGGTGGCGAAGATGGTCGCCCGGTGGCCGGCGCCCAGCGCCGCGCTCGCGAGCGTCAGCGCGCTGGATGCGGCCTGGCCCGAGTAGGGGCCGGCGGACAGGACGAACGTCAGGAGGCGCTGCATCCCGTCACCGTGCCGTCCGGCTCCGCCGGGCTCCGGCGCCGGCCGCCCGGACGAGCCGCCGGCCCTCGGCGATCTGCTCGAAGAGCACCTCGCGCATGATGTCGAAGGCGCGGAGGATCTTCGGGTTGGCGATCCGGTAGTGGATGGTGGCGCCCTCCCGCCGGGTGAGCACGACGCCGCGCTGGCGGAGGATGGCCAAGTGCTGGGAGAGGTTCGGCATGCTGGTCCCCACGCGCCGGGCCAGGTCCGCCACGGCGATCTCTTGCTCCCTGAGCGCGTTGAGGACCTTCAGCCGCGTGGGGTTCGCCAGGATCTGGCAGACGCTCGCGTGCAACTCGTAGATCTGATCGTCCGTGGAGGCCATGGATTCCTCAATTCCGTATTTAAGGATATTCGAAAGTAAGAAGCAAGCGAAAAGTTTTGGACGCCAATGGGCACCCGAGACGTCGGCCCCCCGGCGGGGGATGCGGTCAGGTCGGGGGTGTGCCGGGACCAACCGGGCGGGGGCTGCCAGCCGGCCTCTGCGAGGGCCGGCTGGCAGGATTCTGACGACACGGGCCGGGCGAGACGGAAGATGCCGGCCCGCTCCCTATCAGGCCTGCTGGATCGCGCTGAGCCTCCAGGCGTTGGGCCCGACGGGCCGCACGAATGTCCAGTACTCCTCGAACTTGACGGGCTCGGTACGACTGCCCTCGACGACCTGATCGCTCGCCTCGTCCAGCGTGTAGTCGAGCAGGTTCGCCAGGAAGTGCACCGTCACGAAGTCCTGCCCGGCCTCCTGCCACGCCTCAGTCACATCCACCGAGCGGACCGCGATGTTCTCGAGGCGGTTCATGCGGCGCTGCTGCTTCAGCCGGTCGCATTCCTTCTGGAACGTGGCATACATCTCGGGCGTCACGAGCTCCTTCGCCGCCCCCATGTCGCGCCCCATCCAGGCGGCCTGGAGCTTGAAGAACACGTCCGAGGCTCTCTCCCCGAACCCTCGGGGATCGAAACCCTGATCCATCTGGCGGATATGGGCGATGCCGAGATCCAACTCACTCGGCCCCGCTGGCGCCTCGACGGCTGCCGTCGCCGCCGACGCGGTCCCGGGCTGCCAGGAGGGGACCTCGCTCCGGCCTGTCGCGCCATAGCCCACAGCCGTGGAGGGAACCGGCTGCTGGCGCCGCCTGAACCACGAGAACGCGAAGTAGGCGAGCGCAGCCATCAGGAGGATCTCCATGAGCCCGATGCCGCCACCGAGCCCTTGGCCCATGCCGCCCCCGAAGAGCATGCTCCCGAGAAGACCGCCGAGGACGAGACCACCGATCCCTCCCATGAGGCCGCTCATCCAGCCCGAGCGCTGAGGCGCCGGCTGCTGGAACGAGGAGGGCGGGGCGGCGGGACGGCTGGGTGACGTGCTTCCGGGAGATGAGCGGGCCGGGGCCGAGTAGCTCCGGGAGCCTCGGCTGCCGAACGAGCTGCCGCCTCCCGCGCGCGCCCAGGCATCCGCCGACCACAGCGTGGGGAGCAGGACTGCCAGGGCAAATGCGATCAACGTGAGCCAGCGCTTCATTGGGGGGGCCCTCCTGGGCGCATTATACCCGCTTCCGCCGGGGAGACGGGCTTGATCTCCCGCCTCGCTATAGGGTGCCGTGGGGCCAGACCGGCGGCCCTGAGGTACCGGCGAGGCGGCTGCCCGCAGATCACGACCTCGGCACGCCACGAGGCAAATCCATGGACTACTTGACCTACAGAACCGAGGACCATCGAGAGGCCGTGCGGGCCTTCGGGGGGAAGCGACCCCCCGAGTTCCACGGGAGATACGGAAAGCCGGTCTCGTTTCCTGCTGACAGGCTTCCACGGCGTGTCAGCCCATCCACGCAGCGCGTAACCCGGATCGTCTTGAAATCAGGCCCTTCTCAGTCTTGCTGCCACTGGAATGCATCTTGCTTGTGCATACGGCAAGGGACAGGGAGTCGGACCAGGTCACAGAGGCGACCAGACACGAAGGGAGGAAGCGACATGCGCACTGCAACGGCCAGCTCAGCGCGGGAACGGGTCCGGACGGGGGTGAGGCGCAGCCAGCGCAGCGGCAAGGCCTCCCGGGAAGGCGGGCTTCGCCCCTCTGCGACCGAGGGCGCGCATCAGGTACTCCCCGCCATCGTCAGCGTTTTCTTCCACACGGACGGCACCATCTGTCACTCCTGGTGCGGGCGCCCTCTGGAGTTCCACGGCAGCCGCGGGGGGCTCGAGCTCGACTTCTTCTGCACCCGCTGCATCGAGCACGTGACACTGCCACAGTCCGTCCTCTCCCGCGTCCCGGTGCTCTCGGGAGTATAGCGAGCCCCGGGAGGGCACCGTGAACCCGTTCGCCTGCTGCGGGTGGTGGGTGACCGGCATGGCCCGGTCCACCCTCGTTGCCGCATGTGCGGGAGGGAGATGAGGAGGCTTCGACGATGAAGTGGCTGGAGACGGTCCGCGCGCTCCTGAGATTCCGGAGAAGTCCCGGCGGGCGGGTGCCCGCTCGTCGTGACGGGCTGGGCCGCGGAGGCCATCCTGACCTCCTGCGCGTCCGCAGCTGCCATGTGTGCGGAGGCGACCCGCGGCACCTCTGCTACCGGTGCCGCGAGCTCACCCTCTGAGGGCAGAGTCGCGGCTACGCTCCCCCGGCGAGCGGCGGGAACATGGTCAACACGTCAGCATCGGCGAGGACCCTCTCGGGACCTGCATCCCGACCGTTCACCACGGTCAGGCAGGGGAAGTCCTCGGGGATCTGCAGCAGCTGCATGACCTGTCCGACCGTGGCTCCTTCGTCGAGCACGAGGGTCAGGCTGTCTCCGTCGGCAGGCTGCGGAAGGTAGGCTGAGAGGGTGGCGAAAAGCCGGACATGGACGTTCACCTGAAGCCGCCCTGCCCCTCCTCCTTCTCGGCGGGCGCGACCCGCGCCACGCGAAGCCTGTCGCCTGGGAAGATCCGGCCGGCGGCGGAGAGCAGGTTCCACCGAACGATCTCCGCCGCCGACACTCCGTATCGCTTCGCGATGGCGCCCACGGTCTCCTGCGCCTTGACGACATGGACACCGCGGGCCGGCGGCCGCGCCTGCGATGTCGTGGCGGCGTCTCGGCCTCGGCCGCGCTTCGTGGCGGCCATCAGGGTTTCCGCCGCCGCCTTCTGGAAGGCCGCTCTCACAGCCGCCGCACCACCCACGGGGACCTTCAAGGCATAGGGCTTCCCAGGCGGCGTCTGGGCGAGCCGAAGCTCCGGATTGAGGCGGTGCAGGTTCGCAGTCGCGATCCCCGACATGCCGGCCAGGCGCTTGAGCGTCGTCGAGGGGGGAACGTGGATGACCTCGTAGCGGAGCGGATCCTCGGGCGTGAAGGAGAAGCCGTAGCGGTCCGGCTCCCGCCCGATCAGCGCCGCCGCCTGGGTGGCGGCAACGAAGCTCTTCGTCTCCTCGGCCAGGAGGCGAGTTCGGCTGAGCTGCCAGAAATCGCTCGTCCGCATGCTCTGGACGGCCCGTGCGACCCTCATCTCGCCTGCGTTGTAGGCCGCCTGGGCCAGGTACCAGGAGCCGAACATCGTGAAGAGATCCGTGAGGTAGCTGGCGGCGGCCCACGTGGATTTCTCCGGATCGAGCCGCTCGTCGATCCATCGGTCTACCCGCAGGCCGTAGCGGCGGGCGGTCGGAGCCATGAACTGCCAGAGGCCCTTGGCCCCCGCTCGCGAGACGGCGACCGGGTCGAAACCGCTCTCGATCATGGCGGTGAAGACGAGTTCCTCGGGCAACCCCCGCTGGGCGAAGACCTCCCGGATCATCCCAAGGTACCGACCGGATCGCGACAGCCAGCGCTCCACCACAGCCCGACGATAGCCCGTCTGGAATCGGTCAACGAAGTAGCGGACCTCAGGGCGGTCGTGGACGACATACGGAGAGACAGCCACCGAGGCGGAGGCGGCTCCTGGTGCGGGGTCCAGGGTGGGCTCCGGGGGTCCCGCCGATGGCCGAGCCTCGGAACTATCCTCGGGCCCCTGGTGTTCCACGGATGGCTGTGGATGACCGAGCTCCAGGCCGAATGATCGGTAAAAGTCGGGAACCGAAGGCTCATTCACAGGGGATCGGACCAGGGCCGCCTGTTCCAGGCTCCTGGGGGAAAACGGGTACGGCTCCCCCGCCGCTTGGCCCGGCTGGGCCAGAGGACCGGCGTACAGGAGCGATAGCGCGATCAGGAGACGCTTTAATGAGGTCGGCATGAGGAGAACCGAAGCAGGCAATTGATACCATGGCCGGGCTCCGGGGTCAACGCCGGAGGTGCCCTGAGCGGAGATTATCCTTGACAGAAGACGGGCTGAAAAACTAGCTTAGGGCGTTGTGAAGAGTCTTTTTGTGATGGGCACTTATCTGGAACTGGAAGGAGGTGAAACCCCATGAGAAAAATGATCGCGCTGCTCGTCAGCATCGCTCTCTCCCTCACAGTCGCCGGGCTGGCCGTGGCGCAACCGAAGCCAGCCACTGAGGCCGGCAAGGCCGCAGCCCCCGGCCAGGAGCAGAAGGAGAAGGTGGCGGAGAAGAAGGCCGAGAAGAAGGCCGAGAAGAAGGAGACCAAGGCTGGCTGCCTGAAGGCGGCCAAGGACGACACGGCCAAGGCCGAGTGCGAGAAGAAGTTCGTGGCCAAGAAGACCGAGAAGAAGCAGGCCAAGGCTGAGAAGAAGGACGCGACGGCCGAGACGAAGGACGCGAAGAAGTAGTCCCCTCTGGCGGCAGCCGAGCCTTCAGAACGCCGCCAAGGTACCACCTTTCAGCGCGTGGCACCTTGGCGGCGCCTCACAGCATCCCCCTGGGTCTCCGGGAGCCGCAGCTCTTCCCTCACCCCGATCATCCAGCCGTTCCGGTCGATCAGGGTCGCGGTCGTCTCCTGCCCCGGCCGAATGTCCACCCGCATCCGCCAGAAGCTCACGGCCACGTACCCGATGCGCTCGACGTTGTCGATGAACTGCCCCGCTTCCCGCCTCTGGACCTTCCGGCCTCGAATGGGATGCTCCACATTCCGCCACGCGAGAAGCATCCAGTTCCCGGCAGGCACCCCCGTGAATCGGAACTGCCCATCTGCGTCGCTCACTTCCCCCCGGATCATCTCCCCGGCTCCGGCTGCCAGCAGCGCCCGCTCGTAGGCCTGTCTCGCGGCCACCACCCGCGCTGCCCCGTCGGCATGGCCCCGGAGCGAATCTTTGAGCCCGGCCTTGATCCGGTCCAGCTCCTGCTCGAGCTCAGACGAATAGGGGAGGAGCATGACGGCCACCGACCCGTAGGGAACCGGAGGCCCGGTGGGTGTCCGCGAACCCGTATAGGCTCGGCCGACGACCTCCCCTAACAGGCCGCCGTCCCGGGCGCTGAGATACGGCGCCACGAGCGCATTGACGTCCTCGCCAGCGCTCACCGATCCCCATCCGCCTGCGCAGAGCAGGCCCACGCCGAGAACGGCGAGCCAGCGTCTCACGCCGGCGCCTCCTCGGGGCGAGTCTTCCAGCGCCGGTGTAGCCAGAACCACTGCTCGGGAGCCTGGCGAATCGCCGCCTCGATCGCGTGGTTGAATGAGGCCGTGTAGACCACCACATCGCCATCGGGTGGAGGTGGGACCGCAGGCTCGATCTCGACGCGATGGCGCCCGTCCGGCTGTCGTCGTATGAAGACCGGGATGACGGGAGCGCCGGTCCGCAGCGAGATGACCGCGAGGCTCTTCGATGTGGAGGCCGGGACTCCGAAAAACGGCGCGAAGACACCCTGTCCCCGGGAGGCGTTCTGATCCAGAAGGATGCCAACCATGCGCCCTCTGCGCAGAGCCTCCAGCACGTCCCGCAGGCCTCGACGCTTGGTGATCAGCTCGACGCCGCTCCGCTCCCGAAAGCGCGCCACCACGCGGTCCAGCAGGGGATGATCCAGGGGGCGCATGACCACCGACAGCGCGAAGGGCGTCAGCGCGTGGCTGGCGCCCAGCAATTCCCAGTTCCCGTAGTGGGCCGTGAGGAGCAGGATCCCGCGCCCATGCGCTGCGGCCGCCTCCAGGTGGGCCGCGCCGCGGATCTCGACGCGGGACAAAAGCACCGACGGCGGCCGGAAGAAGAACACGCACGCCTCGATGAAGTCCATGCCCAGGTGCTCGAAGGAGCCGCGGCCGATACGGTGGATCTCCGGCGCCGCGTGCTGGCTGCCGAAGGCCCGAACAAGATTCTGGAGGGCCACCGCTCGCCGCCCGCGGAGGAACACCCAGGCGAGATCGCCGATCCGACGGCCAAGCCAGAGGCCGACCGGGCTCGGGAGATAGGCCAGCAGGAGGCCGATAGGTGCGAGCCACGCTACTCCCACCCAGCCCAGGACGGAGCTCCCCGCGCGACGCTTGCCCCTCATCCGTGAGGCAGGATGAGCCAGGTGAGCGCCGCGATGGCCGCGGATAGCGGGATCGTCAGGATCCAGGCCCAGACGATCCTGCCGGCCAACCCCCACCGGACGGCCGACAGGCGCTGCGTGGCTCCCACTCCCATGATTGACCCGGCGATCGTATGCGTGGTGCTGACCGGGATTCCCCCCACCGCCGTACCGATCAGCATGACCGCACCCGCCGTCTCGGCACAGAACCCGCCCACCGGGCGCAGTTTCGTGAGGCGCATTCCCATGGTCTTCACGATGCGCCAGCCCCCCGCCAGCGTGCCGAGTCCGATGGCCAGGTGCGCCGCGAGAATGACCCAGAAGGGCACGTAGAATTCCGGGCCCAGGTAGCCGCCGGTGAAGAGCAGGATAGCGATGATCCCCATGGTCTTCTGGGCATCGTTGGTGCCGTGGCCGAGGCTGTAGAACGCAGCCGACGCCAGCTGGAGCCGCCGGAACAGCCCGTCCACCCGGCTGGGCCGGAAGCGCCGGAACACCCACATCGTCGCCACCATGAGCGCGAACCCGAGACAGAGCCCGATCACCGGCGCAAGCACGATGAAGAGCGTGATCGTCAGCAGACCCGACGGGATCAGGGCGCCGAACCCCGCCTTGGCCACCGCCGCCCCCGCGAAACCGCCGATGAGGGCATGCGAGGAGCTGGACGGGATGCCGTAGTACCAGGTGATGAGATTCCACACGATGGCACCCGTGAGCGCCCCCAGGATAACCCAGTGGTCCACGACTCCGGACTCCACCACGCCTTTCCCCACCGTCTTCGCCACGTTGACCCCGAAACCGAAGGCCGCCACGAAGTTGAAGAAGGCCGCCCACAGCACGGCCTGGGTGGGGGTGAGCACGCGTGTGGAGACCACGGTGGCGATGGAGTTGGCCGCATCGTGAAAGCCATTGATGTAGTCGAACGCGAGAGCGACGAGGATGATGAAGATGACGAGCAGCAGCGGGGCGGTCATGGAGCGGGGTCACGCCATCTTGAGAACGATACCCTCGATGACGTTCACCACGTCCTCGCAGCGGTCGGTCACCGACTCCAGGGTCTCGTACAGCTCCTTCCACTTGATGACCTCGATGGCGTCGGTCTGCCCGTCAAACAACGCGGCAAGCTCATCCCGCAGGAGTCGATCGGCCTCGTTCTCCAGCCGGTTCACCTCGATGCAGTGCTTGTGGTACAACGGCGACAGCGTGCGGAGACAGTGCACCGCACGGTCGGTCTCCTCCGCCGCCTGGACGATGATCTTGGCCATGCTCACGCAGGCCTCGGTGGGCGCCGCGATCTTGTAGAGCAACAGGCGATCCGCCACGGCGTCGATGAGGTCGAGGACGTCGTCCAGACGGCTTGACAGGGCGTAGATGTCCTCACGGTCGATGGGGGTGATGAAGGTGGTGTTGAGCCGCCGCACCAGCTCATGCGTGAGGGTGTCCCCGGCGTGCTCGAGGTCCTTGATCTGCTGGGCCTTGGCCTTCGCCTCGGGGTAGTCCAGCGTGAGCTCCTCGAGCACCCGCGCGGCCGCCACGATGTTGGAGCCCTGCTGCTCGAACAGGTCGAAGAACTTCTCCTCGCGGGGAAGAATCCGGAACATGGGGGTCAGGCTCCTGCGGCAGGGGTACGTGCTGTGCGCATCGGGCGCGGCGCTGAAAGCCGCTCGAATGACTGTAGCGAAGGCTCAGAACTGTGTCAATGGGCCAGACGTCGTGTTGACACGGCGCGCGCGCGGCCGATAGGATGACCTCATGGCTCGTCCCTCCACCGGCACTCGCCGGTCACAGCGCTGCCCGAGGTGCGGCGGCGCCGTCTTCTGGCAGGGCAACCCGAACCGGCCATTCTGCTCGCTGTCCTGCCGGCTCATCGATCTCGGCGTGTGGCTCGATGAGC
The DNA here is from genome assembly GCA_001788395.1 of Candidatus Rokubacteria bacterium GWA2_70_23. Classification (GTDB taxonomy): domain Bacteria; phylum Methylomirabilota; class Methylomirabilia; order Rokubacteriales; family CSP1-6; genus UBA12499. The sequence continues at coordinate 1,355 of MGBT01000063.1, read as the reverse complement.
GCTATCGGATCGCGGGCGAGCCCATCCCGACCGACCCGTCCCCGGAGGATCGCGTCCCCGCAGGCAGCGGATGATCGAGCTCCTCTTCGCGGATCCACTCCGTTTCTTCCAGGAGCTCATCCTGCTCGTCCCCGCGTTCTTGGTCGCGGTCACCGTCCACGAGTTGGCCCACGGCGTCGTGGCCGACCGCCTGGGGGATCCCACCGCCCGGTTGCAGGGGCGGCTCACGCTCAACCCGCTGCCCCACATCGATCCCCTCGGCGCGATCGCGTTCCTCCTGGCCGGCTTCGGCTGGGCCAAGCCCGTGCCTGTGAACGCTCACTCCCTCCAGCACCCGCGCCGGGACATGGCCTGGATCGCGGCAGCCGGGCCGCTTGCCAACTTCGTCGTCGCCTTCCTCGGGCTGGTGGCGCTCGTTCTGGCCCAGCGCGCCATCGAGTTGCCGTTCCTGTCCGAACCCATCGACGGCATGCTGCGCGCCATCTTCCGGTTCAACGTGGCCCTTGGCATCTTCAATCTGATCCCGCTCCCGCCGCTCGACGGCGGCCACTTCCTGCCGTACTTCCTTCCACGCCGCTCCTGGGCGCGGTTCCACCAGATCGAGCAGTACGGCCCGATGATCCTGCTCCTGCTGGTGATGAGCGGGGCCACCCGCTATATCGTGGGCCCGGCTTTCCAGTTGGTGGTGAGCTTCTACCTGTTCCTGATCCGGCTCATCTTCTAGGCCCCGTCAGGGGCGCGCTTCTCCAGAAATGCAAAGCGCCCGAGCCTTGCGGCCCGGGCGCTTCGAATTACCCCGGCGGCGACCTACTCTCCCACGCCGTTACCAGCGCAGTACCATCGGCCCTGGAGGGCTTAACTTCCGTGTTCGGGATGGGAACGGGTGTGGCCCCTCCGGCATCGCCACCGGGAATCGAGTGGCAATCGAATACGATGATTCTCGAGTGCAGCCAAGCGATGTCATGTATGAGTGCAACGTGGTCAAGCCGCACGGCCGATTAGTACCGCTCGGCTGAACGCCTCACAGCGCTTACACCTGCGGCCTATCAACCTGGTAATCTTCCAGGGGCCTTCAGAGGGCTTACGCCCTGGGAGGTCTCATCTTGAGGCGGGTTTCGCACTTAGATGCCTTCAGCGCTTATCCCTGCCGGACATGGCTACCCAGCGGTGCTCCTGGCGGAACAGCTGGCACACTAGCGGTCCGTCCACCCCGGTCCTCTCGTACTAGGGGCAGCTCCCCTCAAACCTCCTACGCCCGCGTCAGATAGGGACCGAACTGTCTCACGACGTTCTAAACCCAGCTCACGTACCGCTTTAATGGGCGAACAGCCCAACCCTTGGGACCTGCTCCAGCC
>MGBT01000062.1 GCA_001788395.1 Candidatus Rokubacteria bacterium GWA2_70_23 | reverse complement strand
CGCGTTTTTTCACCGCCGCCCGGCCGGTCTCGGCACCCCTTAGAGCGGAGTTATGGCCGGGGCCGCGACCTTGCGCCAGCCCGCCACTGCCCGATATAATGATGAACCGGGCAGAAGGCCGAAGTAGTTATCAATCCGTGGGTTACCCCCAGCGAGGAGCGTGCGTATGGCAGTGCGAGTCGCAGTCAACGGGTTCGGGAGGATCGGCCGCGTCTTCTTCCGGGCAGCCCTCGAGAGCAAGGACATCGAGGTGGTGGCGGTCAACGACTTGGCCGACGCCAGGACCCTGGCGCATCTGCTGAAGCACGATTCGGTGCACGGGCCGCTCCGGGCCGAGATGGCGGTGAAGGGCGAGGCGATCCTCGTCGACGGCCGGGAGACCCGGGTGTGCTCGGTGAAGGATCCGGCGACCCTGCCGTGGCGGGAGCTGGGCGTGGACATCGTCGTGGAGTCCACGGGGGTGTTCCGGGACAAGGCGACGACGTCGAAGCACCTGCAGGCGGGGGCCAAGAAGGTGGTGATCACGGCGCCGGCCAAGGACCCCGACATCACGGTGGTGCTGGGGGTGAACGAGCAACGGTACGACCCGGCCCGGCACGAGCTGGTGTCCAATGCCTCGTGCACGACGAACTGCCTGGCGACGGTGGCGAAGGTGTTGCTGGACGGCTTCGGGATCAAGCGGGGATTCGCCACCACGGTGCACGCGTACACGAATGACCAGCCCATCCACGACTTTCCGCACAAGGACCTCCGCCGCGCCCGGGCGGGCGCGGTGAGCATGATCCCGACGACGACGGGCGCGGCGACGGCGGTGGGGCTCGTCCTGCCGGAGCTGAAGGGGAAGCTCGACGGGATCGCGATCCGCGTGCCGACGGCGAACGTGTCGGTGGTGGACCTGACGGTGGAGCTGGGGAAGCCGGCCACGGCGGTGGCCATCAACGACGCCTTCCGGTCGGCCGCGGCGGGGCCGCTCCGGGGGATCCTGGACGCGACGGACGAGGAGATGGTGTCGGTGGACTTCAACGGCAACCCGCACTCGTCGATCGTGGACCTGCCCTCGACGGCGGTGATCGACGGCAACCTCGTGAAGGTGCTCGCGTGGTACGACAACGAGTGGGGGTACTCGTGCCGCGTGCGTGACCTGATCCTCTACATGGCAAGATCGCTGTAGCGTGCCCAAGCTCGGCGTCGAGCAGCTCGACCTCGCGGGGCAGCGCGTCTTCCTCCGGGTGGACTTCAATGTTCCCCTGAAGGACGGGCGCGTGAGCGATGACACGCGTATCGTGGCGGCGCTGTCGACGGTGCAGCACTGCCTCAAGGCGGGCGCCGCCGTCGTGCTCGCGTCACATCTCGGCCGGCCCAAGGGCAAGCCGGATCCGGCCTCTTCCTTGCGGCCCGTGGCAGAGCGGCTCGGAGAGCTCCTTGGACAGCCGGTGCCCCTGGCGCCGGACTGCGTCGGTCCCGAGACGGAGGCGCTGGCGCGGGCGCTCGGACCGGGGCAGGTCCTGCTCCTCGAGAACCTGCGCTTCCACGCCGAGGAGGAGGCAAACGACGAGGCGTTTGCCCGCGGGCTCGCCGCCCTCGCGGGAGTCTACGTCAACGATGCCTTCGCCGCGGCCCACCGGGCCCACGCCTCGATCGAAGCCATCACGCGCTTCCTCTCGCCCGCGGCCGCGGGCCTGCTCATGAGCCGCGAGCTGGCCGCGCTCGGACGCATCTTCGAGCAGCCCCAGCGCCCGGTGATTGCCCTCCTCGGCGGCGCCAAGGTGTCCGACAAGCTCCCCCTGGTCCAGAGCCTGCTCGACCGGGTCGACGGCCTCCTCCTCGGCGGCGGCATGGCCTTCACCTTCCTCGCCTCGCTGGGCCACGGGGTCGGCCGCTCGCTGCTGGAGCCGCATCGGATCGAGGCGGCCCGCGCCGCGCTCGACCACGCGCGGGCCCGCGGCGTGAAGGTGCGGCTCCCGGTGGACGTTGTCGCTGCGCGCGGGGTCGGCAGCCGGGAGGGCATCCGCACCGTCGGCATCAGGGAGATCCCTGCCGATCTGATGGGGCTCGACATCGGCCCGGCCACCGTTCTCCAGTTCAGCGAAGCGCTGAAGGGAGCGGCCACCGTCGTCTGGAACGGGCCCATGGGGGTGTTCGAGCAGGAGCCCTTTGCCGCGGGCACGGTGCAGGTCGGCCGGGCCGTGGTGGGATGCGGGGCATTCTCGGTGATCGGCGGCGGCGACACCATTGCCGCGGCCCAGGCCGCCGGAGTGACCGGCAAGATCGGGTACATCTCGACGGCCGGCGGCGCGTTCCTCGAGTTCCTGGAGGGCCGCGTGCTGCCGGGCGTCGCCGCCCTGAACGACGCTCCATGAGGCGGATGGGCTGATGCGCACGCCGATGGTCGTCGCCAACTGGAAGATGCACGGACGCCTGGCGGAGGCCCGGGAGCTGGCTCAGGCCGTGCGTGACGGCCTCAAGCGGCCGCGCGGCGTGGAGGTCGCGATCTGCCCTCCGTTCACCGCGCTGGCCGCCGTCGCCGAAGTCCTGGCGGGCTCGCCCCTGATGCTGGGGGCGCAGAACTGCCACTGGGAGGAGTCGGGTGCCTTCACGGGCGAGGTGTCCCCCGCGATGCTGGCCGAGCTCGGATGCCGTCTGGTCGTCCTCGGCCACTCGGAGCGCCGCCACATCTCTCGCGAGACTGACGAGGAGATCAGCCGCAAGGTCGCCGCGGCGCTTCGCCACCGCCTCCAGCCAGTCCTATGCGTGGGGGAGACTGCCGAGGAGCGCCGCCAGGGGCTCACGTTCACGGTGGTCGAGGGCCAGCTCCGCGCCGGGCTCGCCGGCCTTCCGGCGGAAGACCTCGTGCGGTGCACCATCGCCTATGAGCCCGTGTGGGCCATCGGCACGGGGCTCACTGCCACGCCATCACAGGCGGCCGAGGTGCACGGCTACCTGCGCGGGCTTCTCTCGGAGCTCGGGTCGAAGGAGAGCGCCCAGGCCGTTCGCATCCTCTACGGCGGCAGCGTCAAACCTGACAACGCCGGGTTGTTCTCCCAGGAGCCGGAGATCGATGGAGCGCTCGTCGGGGGCGCCAGTCTCCAGGCCGCGAGCTTCATCACCATCGCGAAGAAGTCCGCCGCCAAGAGCGGCGCCTCAAAGGAGTGACCGCAGCGTGTTCACGTTGGTCGTGATCATCCACGTCATCGTCAGTCTGATCATCATCGCGCTGGTGCTGCTCCAGGCGGGCAAGGGGGCGGACATCGGGTCGGCCTTCGGCGGCGCCGGCAGTCAGGCCGTGTTCGGGTCCATGGGGACGCCGTCGCTCCTGGGCAAGCTCACGACCGGGGTGGCGATCGCGTTCGCGGTCACCTCCTTCTGGCTCGCCATGCAGGGCCACAAGGTCGCCACTCCCATCCTGCCCGCGGCGCCCCCGGCGGCGCCCGCGGCGAGCACGACTCCCGGGCCGGCTCCCGCGCCTGCGCCCAAGTAGCCGGATGAGGCGGGCCAGCCCCCGCGCGGTGAGGCTCCTGCTCCTGGCGAGCCTGGCGCTCGCGGGGTGCGGGATCGACGTGGAGGGTCGCTCGGACGAGCCGGTGGCCGGAGCGGGGGCGCCCGCCCATGGGGACACGTTCATCCAGTCCTCAATCAGCGATATTGCCGGCCTGATCCCGAATATCACGTCTGACAGCGCCTCCCACGAGGTGGGCGGCCTCGTCTACGACGGGCTCGTCCGCACCGACCGCAACCTCGACTGGACCGGCCAGCTGGCCGAGTCGTGGACGTTCAGCCGGGACTGCATGACGCTGACGTTCAAGCTCCGCCAGAATGTCCGGTGGCACGACGGCCAGCCGTTCACGGCCGCCGACGTGCTGTTCACGTACCAGACGATGATCCACCCCAAGACCCCCACCGCCTACAAGGACGACTTCCTGGTGGTGAAGGACGCCGAGGTGCTGGACCCCTACACCTTCCGCGTCACCTACTCCCGCCCGCACGCCCGGGCGCTCCAGAGCTGGGGCCTGAACATGCTGCCCAAGCACCTCCTGGAGCGGTACGTCGCCGACGGCAAGCTCAAGGAGTCCCCGCAGAACAGCCAGCCCATCGGGACCGGGCCCTACCGCTTCAGGGAGTGGAAGAGCGGCGAGAAGATCGTGCTCGTGGCGAACCCTGACTACTACGAAGGGCGGCCGTACATCGGACGCATCGTGTACCGGATCATCCCCAGCCAGGGGACGATCTTCCTCGAGCTGAAGGCCAGGGGGGTGGACCTGGCGTCGTTGACCGCGCTCCAGTATGTCCGCCAGACGGAGTACCCCGCGTTCCGCAAGGCGTACCGCAAGTACCGCTACCCCTCCAGCGGGTACACCTACTTCGGATTCAACCTCAAGGACCCGCGCTTCGCGGATCGGCGGGTGCGCCAGGCGTTCGCCCACGCCATCAACAAGCAGGAGCTGATCGACGGCGTGGTGCTGGGAATGGCGCGGGACGCCACGGGGCCGCTGCGGCCCGGGACGTGGGCCTACACGAATCGCGTGAAGCGGTACGAGTACGACCCGGAGAAGGCCCGGGCGCTCCTGGCGGAGGCGGGGTGGAAGGACCGCGACGGAGACGGCCTCGTGGAGGACAAGGAGGGGCGGCCCTTCACGTTCACCATCCGCACCAACCAGGGGAACGAGGAGCGGAAGAAGGTCGCCGAGATCATCCAGCAGCGGCTGAAAGAGGTCGGTGTCGGTGTCGAGATCCAGATTCTCGAGTGGTCGTCCTTCCTCAAGGAGTTCATCAAGAAGAAGCGCTTCGAGGCCATCGTGATGGGCTGGGGCGTCGGCACGGACCCGGACCAGTACGTGGTCTGGCACTCCTCGCAGAACGGCCCCGACCAGCTGAACCACATCTCCTATGCGAACCCCGAAGTGGACGCGCTCCTGGAGGCAGGTCGCTCCTCCTGCGCGCAGCCAGACCGGGTCCGATATTACCATCGCCTCCAGGAGGTCATGGCCGAGGACCTGCCGGTGATCTTCCTGTACTTCCGGGACGCGCTCCCCGTGGTGGCCTCGCGCGTGCGCGGGGTGGAGCCGGCGCCGGCCGGGATCTTCTACAACTTCACGGAGTGGTTCGTCCCGCGCGAGCTGCAGCGGTACACGTCCGGCTAGATGGCCCTCTTCGCGCTCCGCCGGTTCCTGCTGGCGATCCCGCTCCTGATCGGCATCACCTTCGTGTCGTTCCTCGTGATCCACCTGGCTCCCGGCGAGCCCGTGGAGGTGCAGACGGGCGACCTGAGCGTGCAGAGCACGGCCCAGGCGCGGCAGGCGCTGCGCGAGCTGTACGGGCTCGACAAGCCCTTCCACGTCCAGTACTGGAAGTGGCTCACCCGCGTGGTGCAGCTCGACTTCGGCCGCTCCTTCCAGCCCGACGGGCGGCCGGTGCTCACGAAGATCGGCGAGCGTCTCCCGATCACCCTTCTCCTCAATGCGGTCGAGATGCTCCTCATCATGGCCGTCGCCGTGCCCATCGGCGTGCTCTCCGCGACGCGCCAGTACTCCCTCTTCGACAAGGTCACGACCATCTTCGTGTTCGTGGGCTTCGCGACGCCTGATTTCTGGCTGGCGCTGCTCCTCATGATCCTCTTCGGGGTGCAGCTCGGCTGGCTGCCCATCTCGGGGCTGCGCTCGCTGAACTCGGAGTACCTGGCCTTCTGGCCGCAGCAGTGGGACTTCATCAGCCACCTGATCCTCCCGGTGGTGGTGGCCACCTTCGGCGGGCTCGCCGGGTTCTCGCGCTACATGCGCCAGAGCATGCTGGAGGTCGTGCGCCAGGACTACATCCAGACGGCGCGGGCCAAGGGGCTGCCCGAGCAGATCGTCATCGGCAAGCACGCCCTGCGGAACGCGCTGCTGCCGGTGGTGACGATCCTGGGCCTGTCGCTGCCGGGGCTCATCGGCGGCAGCGTGATCGTCGAGTCCATCTTCGCCATCCCCGGCATGGGCCAGCTCATGGTCCAGGCCGTGTTCTCGCGGGACTACCCGCTCATCATGGGCAACCTCGTCATCGTCGCGGGGCTGACCCTGGTCGCGAACCTCTGCGCGGACCTGGCCTACGGCATCGTGGACCCGCGCATCCGCATGGCCGCGCGGCGGCGGAGGCGATAAGGGTGCCGGCGCTCCGGGGGCGAAGCGAGTTCCGGGTCTTCTGGCGCACGTTCAAGCGCAACCGGCTGGCGGTGTGCGCGGGCATCGTGGTGGGCATCCTGGTCGCCCTGGCGGTGCTGGCCCCGGTCCTGGCGCCGTGGGATCCGAACAAGCCGGACACGCGCCGGATCCTGGCCGGCCCCTCGGCGAGCCACTGGCTGGGGACGGACCAGCTCGGACGCGACGTCCTCGCGCGCGTGCTCTACGGGGCGCGGATCTCTCTCGCGGTGGGCTTCATCTCTGTGGGAATCGCCGCGGTGATCGGGATCATCCTGGGCTCCGCGGCGGGCTATCACGGCGGGCTCGCCGACGCCGTCATCATGCGGCTGGTGGACCTGATGCTCGTGTTCCCGCGGTTTTTCCTCCTCCTGGCCGTGCTGGCGTTCCTCCAACCGTCCATCTGGACCATCATGGCGGTGATCGGGGTCACGGGCTGGATGGGCGTGGCGAGGCTCGTCCGCGCCGAGTTCCTGACGCTCAAGGAGCGGGAGTTCGTCATCTGGTCCGAGTCCGTCGGCGCCAGCGCCTCGCGGGTGATCTTCCGGCACATCCTGCCCAACGCCATGGCGCCTGTGCTCGTCGCCATGACCCTCGGCATCCCGGCAGCGATCCTCACCGAGTCCGGGCTGTCCTTTCTCGGCCTCGGCGTCCAGCCGCCGTACGCCACCTGGGGCAATATCCTGAACGACGGCAAGGACTCCATCGAGATTGCCTGGTGGATGACCGTGTACCCCGGGCTGGCGATCCTCGTCACGGTCCTCTCCTACAACCTGCTCGGTGAGGGGATCCGGGACGCGCTCGATCCGCGCCTCCGCCAGGCCGTGAGCCGCTTCGCCCGGCCGCAGCGCTAGCAGGCCGCTGAAAAAGGCCCATCTGCGGAGGTACGGCGCCCTCGGCCGCACGCTCAACGTGGCTCGCTCACGCTCGCCCGGATCTCCGGATGCGCTCACCTCGCCTCCGGCTCGGCTCGCCAAGCGGAGTACGCCTCGCGTGCGGCCGTCGGGCGCCGCCTCGCATCTGGACCTTTTTGAGCAGCCCGCAGGGTTCTTCCGCATCGGGCTAGGGGCGGGCGGCCCGCGGCGTTGACAGGCGCGCGGCTCCGCGGCATACTCTGCTCTCGCTGGCGCCGAAGTGGCGGAATTGGCAGACGCGCACGTTTGAGGGGCGTGTGGGGCAACCCGTGGGGGTTCGAGTCCCCCCTTCGGCACCACCCTCATTCCTCGTCGGCTTGGCGGCTTGTGAAAGCTGTGCCATAATTATCCGGGCCAACGGGGAACTAAGGACACGCGTTGATGGGAATTTCGCTCCCCCTCCTGGATGACCACCGGCCCGTCGCCTCACCCAAGCCGCCCTGGCTCCGGGTCCGGGCGCCGGGGGGCTCGAGCTACATCCGCCTCAAGGGGCTCATGCGCCAGTGGAACCTCCACTCGGTGTGCGAGGAGGCGCATTGCCCGAACATCGGCGAGTGCTGGCAGGACCTCACCGCGACCTTCATGATCCTCGGCGATGTCTGCACGCGGAACTGCGGCTACTGCGCGGTGGCCCACGGCAAGCCTCAGTGGGAGGATCGCGAAGAGCCGGAGCGCGTGGGCCGCGCCGTTGGCGAGCTGGGGCTCGAGTACGTGGTCATCACCTCCGTGAACCGCGATGATCTGGCCGATGGTGGCGCGAGCGTCTTCGGCGCCACCGTGCAGGCGATCCGGAAAGAGGCCCCGGGCTGCCGGGTGGAGATCCTGATCCCGGACTTCCAGGGCAAAGCCGCGGCGCTCCAGACGGTGATCGCCGCAGCGCCCGACGTCCTGAACCACAACACGGAGACCGTGCCGCGGCTCTACAAGGTCGCGCGCCACGGCGGCCGTTACGAGCGCACCCTGGAGCTGTTCCGGCGCGCGCGGCGCGCCGTGCCCGGGCTCCTGACCAAGTCGGGCATCATCCTGGGGCTCGGCGAGGAGCGCGACGAGCTGGTGGCGACGATGCGCGACCTGCGCGAGGCCGACGTGAACGTCCTCACGCTGGGCCAGTACCTCCGGCCCTCGCCCCGGCATCTGCCGGTGGCCCGGTACTACGCCCCCGGGGAGTTCGCGGAGCTGGCCGAGATCGGGCTCGCCCTCGGCTTCGCCCACGTGGAGGCCGGGCCCCTGGTCCGCTCCTCCTATCACGCCAAGCAGCAGGTCCAGGGGCTCTGACCGTGGAGTACGTCTCGCTCCTCATGGTCTTCGCGGTCGCGGCCGGCGTGGCCGGCGCGCTCATGGGGATCCCCCTGCTGATCGCTCCGAAGCGAACCTCGCCGGCCAAGCAGGCGCCCTTCGAGTGCGGGAAGGATCCGGTGGCGGTGGCCGAAGGGCGCTTCGCCATCAAGTTCTCGACCATCGCCATCTTCTTCATCATCTTCGACATCGAGCTGCTCTTCGTGTGGCCCTGGGCGACCATCTACCGGACGCTCGGGTGGTTTGGCTTCGTCGAGATGATGGTGTTCCTCGGCGTGCTCATGCTCGGCTTCCTCTACATCTGGAAGAAGAGGGGTCTGGAATGGGAGTAGGCAGCTTCTTCACGTCCAAGCTCGACGAGGCCATCGGCTGGGGGCGGAAGTACTCCATTTTCCAGTACCCCTTCGTCACGGCGTGCTGCGGGATGGAGTACATGGCCACCGCGTGCTCGCATTACGACGTGGACCGCTTCGGAGCGGGGCTGCCGCGCTTCTCGCCCCGCCAGGCGGACGTGCTGTTCGTGGTGGGGACCATCAGCCACAAGATGGCCCCCGTGCTGAAGCGGATCTACGACCAGATGTGCGAGCCCAAGTGGGTGGTGGCCTTCGGCGTCTGCACCTGCACCGGGGGCTTCTACAACAACTACGCGACCGTCCAGGGGATCGACACCATCATCCCGGTGGACGTCTACATCCCCGGCTGCCCACCGCGGCCGGAGAGCGTCATCGACGGTCTCATGAAGCTCCAGGAGAAGATCGCGACCGGCGCCCAGCGCTACTAGCGCCCGGCCGCGGCGTTCCCTCACGCTCGCCCGGAGAAGAGACTCGACACTGATGGACGGACAGGCCATTCTCGCGCGGCTCGAGACGCGTCTTGGCGCCCGGCTGCTCGGCACGCACGACCATCGCGGCGACCACACCGCCATCGTCGCGCGCGAGGGCATCATCGAGGCGCTGACCTTCTCTCGAGACGAATCCGATCTCCGCTTCAATGTGCTGATGGACCTGACCGCCGTGGACTATCTGAAGCTCCCCGGCCGGGAGGACGGCCCGCGCTTCGACGTCGTGTACCACCTGTACTCGATCCCGCACAACCACCGCATCCGCCTGAAGGTGCCCGTCGAGCAGGACGATCCGGTGGTGCCGACCGCCACCTCCCTCTGGCCCATCGCCAACTGGCTCGAGCGGGAGGTGTGGGACATGTTCGGCATCCGGTTCGCTGGCCACCCCGACCTCCGGCGCCTCCTCATGTACGAGGAGTTCGAGGGCCACCCGCTCCGGAAGGACTACCCCATCGAGCGGCGGCAGCCGCTGATCGGGCCGAAAGTATGACGAGCGAAGCGAGCCGCCAGGCGCGGGCGGGCGACAGCCCGGGTGCCCGCGCCATGGTGAATGGCGAAGCCAGCCGCACGACGCGCGAGCTGTTTCTCGGCGAGGGGGCGGGCGGCGGCACCCAGAACCTCACGGTGAACATCGGGCCGGCCCATCCCGCGATGCACGGCATCATCCGCATCCTGGCCGAGCTGGACGGCGAGATCATCGTCAAGAGCGACGTGGAGATCGGGTATCTCCACCGCGCCTTCGAGAAGGACTGCGAGGTCGGGCCGTGGAACAACGCGATGCCGTACACGGACCGGCTGAACTACGTCTCCCCCCTGATCAACAACTTCGGCTACTGCTCGGCGGTGGAGAAGCTCCTCGGCATCGACATCACCGAGCGGTGCAAGTACATCCGGGTGATCATGAGCGAGATCTCCCGGATCTGTGACCACCTCACCTGCGTCGGCGCCAGCGCCATGGAGCTGGGCGCCTTCACGGTGTTCCTGTACATGATCAAGGCCCGCGAGTTCCTCTGGGAGCTGGTGGAGGACGTGACGGGAGCGCGGCTCACCATCTCCTACGGGCGGGTGGGCGGGGTGAAGGCCGACCTGCCGGCGGGATTTGACGACAAGGTGAAGAAGGCCTTCGTCGAGGTGCGCCAGGTGCTGGAGGAGGTCCACGTCCTCATCACCGGCAACCGCATCTTCATGGACCGGATGGTCGGGGTGGGAGCCTTGTCCGCGGAGGAGACCGTCGCCTGGGCCATCACGGGCCCGCTTCTCCGTGCCGCGGGCGTGCCCTTCGATGTGCGCAAGGCGCAGCCCTACTGGGCCTACGACCGGGTGCAGTTCGAGATCCCGCTGGGGAAGAACGGCGACAACTTCGACCGCTACCTCGTGCGGATGGCCGAGATGGAGCAGTCCATGCGGATCGTTGAGCAGGCGCTGGGCGCGCTCCCGGGCGGCTCCATCCAGGTGGACTGGGAGGGGAAGGCCATCGACCCGGCGGCCTACGTGGACCGGGGCAAGCAGGGCAAGACCGAGGGGCTGCTCTTCGTGCCCATCGCGCTCTCGCCGAACCTCCAGGGCCAGGGTCGGGACGCCCAGAAGCGCGTCAACGCGCCCGACAAGCGCGTCGTCCTGCCCCCGAAGGAGAACACCTACGGATCCATCGAGGGGCTGATGAACCACTTCATGCTCGTGATGGAGGGCTTCGGGATCCGCCCGCCCATGGGCGAGGCGTACTTCGCCGTGGAGGGGGCCAACGGGGAGCTCGGCTTCTACGTCGTCTCCGACGGGAGCGATCGCCCCTACCGTGTCCGCTGCCGGCCGCCGTGCCTGCCGCCCGTGGCCGCGATGTCGCGGATGATCGAGGGGCAGATGGTGGCCGACATCATCCCCACCTTCGGCTCGGTGAACATGATCGGCGGCGAGCTCGACCGCTAGCCATGCCCGATCCCAGGCATCCCGAGTTCACGCCCGAGCAGCTCGCCGAGGTGCGGCGGCTGCAGTCGCTCTACCCCGACACGCGCGGGGCGCTCCTGCCGGTGCTCCACATGGCGCAGGACGCCTTCGGCTACATCTCGCTCCCGCTGGAAGAGTACATCGCCGGACTCTTCGGCCTCAGCCCGGCGCATGTCCACGAGGTCGTGACCTTCTACACCATGTTCTTCCAGCAGCCGAAAGGGCGCCACGTCCTCGCGGTGTGCCACAACCTGTCCTGCCATCTGCTGGGCGCCAAGGGGATCATCGAGCACCTGAAGGAGCGGCTCGGCATCGAGCCGGGCGAGACGACGGCGGACGGGAAGATCACGCTCTTGACCGTCGAGTGCCTCTGCGCCTGCGAGCAGGCGCCGATGATGCAGGTGGACGACCGCTACGAGGGCTGCCTCACGCCCGGGCGCGTCGATACCATTCTGGACGGGTTGAAGTGACCCATGGGCCGACCGGTCGAATTCGGTCAAGGGTTCGAGCGCGCCGCTACCGGCTCACCGTGCATGCCCTCGATGAGATGGCGGAGGAAGAGATCAGTCCGCGTGAGGTCGTGGAGGGCCTGCTCTCGGGCAGGGTCGTCCGGATCCAGCGTGACGCGCTGGAGCGGAGGGTCTACACCATGGAGGGTCACAGCCTGGGGGGCCGTAGAATCCGAGCGGTGTGCCGCTTCGACGATGTCAGCGGACGTGTCATCGTGATCACGGTGTATGAGGCTGGAGGGGGCTGAGCCGTGAAAGCAGACCGCTGCGATTTCTGCTCGTCCGGCCGCCTCCTACCTCGGCGGGTGCGGCACCTGTACAGAGCCGGCCGGAGGGTGCTGGTGGTGATGGACAACGTGCCCGCCTATGTCTGTAACCAGTGTGGTCATCGCTACTTCGACGGCGAAGTCGTGGAGGAAATGGACCGGGTGTCGCGTCGGCGGTCGCAACTGAAGCGGAAGGTGACGCTCCCGCAGTTCACCTTCAGGGCGGTGAAGACAGCGCGATGATCCCGCGGACCTGCTCACTCGAAGAGCGCGCGGGCTCCTGCCGGAGTGGGGTCCGCGCGGAGAGCCTGGATGTACGGGGCGTGAGCCGCCCGGTTGTGGCTCTGGCTGAACCGGTCGAACTAACCTGTGACTGAGAAGATCCTCTCGCGCAACTTCGACGTGCCGGACTCGCACACGATGCGCGTGTATCGCGAGC
>MGBT01000061.1:4821-11928 GCA_001788395.1 Candidatus Rokubacteria bacterium GWA2_70_23 | reverse complement strand
CGAGATCTTCGTCATGGACAACCGCACCACCGGCATGACCGGCCAGCAGCCCGTCGAGACCGTGGACATGCTGGAAGCCATCGTCACGGGGCTCGGTCTGGACGAGGCCCAGGTGCACACCATCGTGCCCCTGGCGAAGCGCCATGCCGAGAACGTGGCTGTGATCGAGGCGGCCCTGCGTCACGCTGGCCCCAGCGTGGTCATCTGCCGGCGGGAATGCGTACAGGCCTCCCGCAAGGGCGTCAACCACGAGCACGACCGGTGCGTGAGGGAGGCGAGCCGTGGCTGACCTGGCCCACGATCCCTATCGCCTGATCCTCGTCGGGGTCGGGGGCCAGGGGACGCTGACGCTGGCGCAGATGATCATGGAGGTGGCCCGCCGCTCGGGCTACCGGGCGCTTCAGTCCGAGATCCACGGGATGAGCCAGCGCGGCGGGACGGTCTACGCCTATCTGAGCGTCTCGAGGGGCGCGATCCTCACGCCGGCGGCCATGGAAGCCTCGAGCCACCTGCTGATCGCGCTGGAGCCGCTGGAGGCGCTCCGCTATCTCCCGTACCTGCGGAGCGACGCGCTCCTCTTCGTGGCGCGGGAGCCGGTCCGGACGCTGCCCGATTACCCTGACGACCCCACGCTGTTCGCCGCCCTCGAGGCCGTCCCCGGAGCGACCCTCGTGGACACGCCGGCCCTGGCGCAGACCCTGCGCCTCAAGCAGGCCGGCGGCATGGCGCTCCTGGGCCTGGCCGCCCGCCGCCTGCCCTTCGACGCCCCAGTGTGGCGGAGCGTGATCGCCGAGCGCTTCGGTCCCGGGACTGCCGTCACCGAGAAGAACCTCCAGGCCTTCGCCCACGGGCTGGGGTAAGACGACTACAGGTCTGAGGGGAAGATGTCGTGGGGCCCCACGTGGTACCCCAGCGCGACGTACAGCTCCGCGACGCGCTTCCCCGGCATGATGGACTCGAGGAAGTGGTACCATCCCGGCGACTGCGGCATCCGACCGCCACCCTCCGGAGGGCCCGATGAACGCCACCGATCTCTGCTACACGCCAGCCACGGAGCTGGCCTCCCTCATCCGAGACAAGGCGCTCTCGCCGGTGGAGCTGACGCGCGCGGTCCTCGACCGCATCGAGCGCCTCGACCCCACGCTCAATTGCTTCTGCACCCTCACGGCCGATCCGGCGCTGGAGGCGGCCCGCCGGGCCGAGCAGGCGGTGATGAAGGGCGGGCCGCTGGGCCCGCTCCACGGCATCCCGTTCTCCGTCAAGGACCTGGCGCTCACCCAGGGGTTGCGCTCGATGGCCGGCTCCTTCATCTTCGAGCACCGGGTGCCGGACACCGATGCGCCCTTCGTGCGCCGGCTCAAGGAGGCTGGCGGCATCATCCTCGGCAAGACCACCACGCCCGAGTTCGGCTGGAAGGCCATCGGCGACAGCCCGCTCACGGGCATCACGCGCAATCCCTGGAACACCGGCATGACCTCCGGGGGCTCGAGCGCCGGCGCCGCCGTCGCCACCGCGGCGGGGCTGGGGCCCATTCACCAGGGCTCGGACGGCGCGGGCTCCATTCGCATCCCCTCATCCTTCTGCGGCATCTACGGCCTCAAGCCCTCCTATGGGCGCGTGCCCGTGTGGCCCACCTCCAACACCGACAGCGCCTCGCACGTGGGGCCCATGACGCGCACCGTGGCCGATGCGGCGCTGATGCTCGCCGTGATGGCCGGCCCCGACGAGTCGGACCGCACCTCGCTCGAGGGCACGCCCGCCGACTATGTCGGCCGTCTCCACGACGGGATCACGGGGTTGCGCGTGGCGTGGAGCCCCGACCTGGGCGGGCTCCCCGTGGACGCGGAGGTGGCGGCCGTGGTGAAGCAGGCGGCGCTGGCCTTCCAGGAGCTGGGCTGCGTCGTGGAGGAGGTCAACCCGGGCTTCGCCGACTCGCGCGAGATGATCCGCTGCATGTGGAACGCGCATGAGGCCGGCAACTTCGGCCAGTATCTCCCCGAGTGGCGGCACCGGATGGATCCGGGGCTGGTGGCCGCCATCGAGGACGGCTTCCGCTACAGCGCGGCGGACTACGTGGACATGCGGGGCAAGAAGCTCGCCTACTGGGATACAGTGCGCCCGCTCTTCGAGACGTACAGCCTGCTGCTGACGCCGTCCGTGTCCGTGGCCGCCTTCCCCGTGGGCCGGATCAACCCCGAGCATTACCCCCAGCACCCCTGGGACTGGCTCGGCTGGGCCTCGTTCAGCTACCCGTTCAACTTCACCGGCCAGCCCGCCGCCTCGGTGTCCGCCGGCTTCACCCCCTCGGGCATGCCCGTCGGCTTTCAGATCGTCGGCCGCCGCTTCGCCGATCTCACCGTGCTCCAGGCCTCCGCCGCCTTCGAGCAGGCCCGCCCCTGGGCGCAGAAGCGCCCGCCGGTGCAGTAGAGGGCCGCGTCAACAGCAGGTAGCGCGCGTCCCGCTCCTGCGGACGTCCTGCTCGGCCCGTTCCCGGCGCGAACGTGGTTCTCTGCTTCCGCGGGGCGTTTGCGGTATTATTCAAGCGGCGCGTGTATCTCCTCGTGCCCGACACGTCGCCGTCGCCGGTGCGGCTCGATCCACCGGCCTCGCCCCGTCCAGCGGGGCCCACCGACTCTGAGGAGCGTATGACGAGGTTCCATTCGTGAGCCGACGATCCCGCCGCGGGCGCCCGCCCTCGGCACGCGGGCCCGAGGGCTCGCGCCGGCCCGAGGGCCAGCGCCCCCCCGGGGGTCCGCGCCCCCAGCCCGCCCCGCGCCCGCACCCTGCGTCCTCGGCGGCGGCTACCGCCTTCGAGAAGCTCACCGCGATCCAGCCCAACGAGCGCCTGCGCCTGGAGACCGCATCCTCGGAGCTGTCCATGCGGGTGATGGACATGTTCACGCCCATCGGCAAAGGGCAGCGCGGGCTCATCGTGGCCCCGCCGCGCACGGGCAAGACCATGCTGCTGCAGCAGATCGCCAGGGCCGTCCTCGCCAATCATGGGGACGTGGCCGTCATCGTCCTGCTGGTGGACGAGCGGCCCGAGGAGGTCACTGACTTCCGGATGATGCTCGCCAAGACGGGGGCGGAGGTTGTCGCCTCGAGCAACGACAACCCCTGGGCGCGCCATATCGAGATCACCGAGGAGGTCCTCGATCGGGCCAAGCGCATGGTGGTGGAGGAGAAGCGGGACGTCCTCATCCTCTTCGACTCCCTCACGCGCATGACGCGCGCCTACAACAACCAGCTCACCTCCCGCGGGCGCACCATGTCGGGCGGCATCGACAGCCGCGCGTTCCTGATGCCGCGCGCCTTCTTCGGCGCCGCCCGCAAGGCCGAGGAGGGCGGCTCGCTCACCATCGTGGGAACGGCGCTCGTGGACACCGGCTCGCGCATGGACCAGATCATCTTCGAGGAGTTCAAGGGCACGGGGAACATGGAGCTGCACCTGAGCCGCGAGCTCGCCGACCGGCGCATCTTCCCCTCCTTCGACCTCCTCCGCTCCGGCACCCGCCACGAGGAGCTCCTCTTCGCGGAGGAGGAGCTGCGGCGGATCCAGCTCCTCCGCCGCGCGCTGGCCAGCCGCAAGCCGGTCGAGGCCATGGAGCTGCTCCTCGAGCGCCTCCGCCTCACCAACACGAACGCGGAGTTCCTGAAGGGGCTGGGCGAGCGCTCCTAGCCAATACCGCGGAGGCGCGGGTCCAGCGCGTCGCGGAGCCCGTCGCCGAAGAGGTTGAAGCCCACCCTGTGCCAATGCGCGGAGCCCCTCGGGGGCTCCCCTCACGGACAGATGGTCGTGCCGGCGGCGCCCCGGAGGGACGCCTCGATCGACCCGATGGTGGTGATGACGGCGGCGCGGCCGGACGCCTCCACGAACTCCACGGCGATCTCCACCTTCGGCGCCATGGAGCCGGGGGCGAAGATGCCGGCGGCGAGGCGCGCCCGCGCCTCCGCCGCATTCATGGCGTGGATCTCCGCCTGGTCGTCGCGGCCGAAGCGGTCGAACGCGTGCGAGACGTCCGTGACGAAGAGCAGCCGCTCGGCGCCCAGCACCCCCGCCAGGAGTCCCGCCACCCAGTCCTTGTCGATCACGGCGGGGCGGGGCCGGCGCGAGGCGCCCGCGCGGGCAAGAGCCACGCCGCCGCCGCCCCCCGCGACGACGTGATGGCTCCGGAGGAGCGTGGCGATGGCGGCCTGCTCGACGACCGCCACGGGTCGCGGCGAGGCCACCACGCGCCGCCAGCCACGGCCGTCCGGCATCCTCACCGCCGGAAGGCCGGCGGGCGGCGCGGCGAGCACCGCTCCCACCGGCTTGCTCGGAGCGGCGAAGGCGGGGTCGGCCTCGTCCACGAGAACGCGGGTGACGAGCGCGGCGCACGCCTCACCGCCGAGCCGGGCGTCGAGCGCCTCGGCCAGCAGGTAGCCCAGCTCCCCCTGGGTCTGCGCCACGTGCACGTCCAGGCTCTCCGGATCGCCGAGGCCGGGAGCGCCGAGGAGCCGCCCCACCTAGGGCCCGTTGCCATGGACGATCAGGAGGCGTACCCCGCGCTGGGCGAGGACAGCCAGTTCACCGACGGCATCGCGGACCAGGGTGCGCTCGATCGCGAGCGAGAGATCGCCCCGGGGCGGGCAGATGGCGTTGCCGCCGAGCGCCACCACGTGGAGCGGCACGACGCCCCGGACGCTCATGGACGGGCACCTCGGCCGGCGCGCTCGGCGAGGAACCGGTCCACGAAGCCGCCGAGGGTGGGCTCACCGGCGTCCGCGTACTCGTACCTCGCCCTCACCACCGGCTTGTCGATCCGGATGAGCGCCGCGAGGTCCATGGGGGTGGCGGCGACGATCACCTCGGCCGCCGAGCTATTGATGGTCTCGCGGAGCGCCTCGAGCTGCGCCGCGCCATATCCGACGGCGGGCAGGACGCAGCCGATATGGGGATACCGGGCGAAGACGGCGAGGATGTCGGGGTGAGCGCTCTCCCGCGGATCCACCACGGCCGCCGCGCCCCCCCGGGTGGCGGCCACGAAGCCGGCGCCATAGGGCATGCCCCCGTGGGTGATGGTGGGGCCGTCCTCCACCACGAGAACCCGCCGGCCCCGCACACGCGCGGGATCGTCGAGCCGCACCGGCGAGGCCGCCCGCACCACGGGCGCGCGCGGATTGACCGCGCGCACCTCGTCCACCACACGCTCCACGTCGGCCGCCGCGGCGACGTCCACCTTGTTCACCACCACCACGTCCGCCATGCGGAGGACGGCCTCACCGGGATGGTAGGCGGCCGCCTGACCGGGGCGCAGCGCATCGGCCATCACGATGTGCAGGTCCGGCCGCACGAAGGGAAAGTCGTTGTTGCCGCCGTCCCACACGATCACGTCCGCCTCGCGCTGGGCCAGGGCGACGATGACGGCGTAATCCACGCCGGCGAAGACAACGTTGCCCGCCGCCAGGTGGGGCTCGTACTCCTCGCGCTCCTCCACGGTGCAGCCGGCCGCGTCCAGATCGGCGCGGGTGGCGAAGCGCTGGGCACGCTGGCGCTCCAGGTCGCCGTAGGCCATCGGATGCCGGAGGACCGCCACGCGGAGGCCCCGCTCCCGCAGCCGGCGGCCGAGCCAGCGGGCGGTCTGGGACTTCCCGCAGCCGGTGCGGATGGCGGAGATGGCGATGACGGGGACGCGGGCGGGGAGCATGGTGCGGTCCGGCCCCGGGAGCACCACGTCGGCGCCCACGGCCAGCGCCCGCGAGGCGAGATGCATCACCTCCGCGTGGGAGACGTCGCTGTAGGCGAAGACCACCTGGGTGACCCGCTCGCGCCGGCAGAGCACCTCCAGCTCCGCCTCGTCCTCGATCGGGATGCCCTCAGGGTAGCGCGGGCCGGCGAGTGCAGGGGGATAGCGGCGGCCGCTGATGCCGGGGATCTGCGCGGCGGTGAACGCCACCACCGTCGCCGCGGATGCGTCACGATAGAGGACGTTGAAGTTGTGGAAGTCCCGGCCGCCGGCGCCGAGGATGACGATCCGCGCGGGCGTGGAGAGTGTCTCGGGGCCGGGCGGCGCGGGGCGAGTCACAGTGCCGTAAGCTACGCGTCCGCGTTCAGGACGGCCACGACCCGGGCCGGGGCGTAGAACGAGGGCTCGGGCATGCCGGCGAAGCCCTGGCGCGCGAACTCGATGAGGTGGTGGCTCACGAGCGCGCTGTGGACGAACTGCTCGAAGCGGCCCGCGGCGAGCATCCGGACGGCCATCCGCCAGAAGGGCCGCCGGTAGTCGCCGCGGACGCCGAGGCGCCAGAAGAGGCGCCCGAGAACGCCGAGGCCGCGCCGGAGGCCGCGCGGGCTCAGCCGTCGCAGGTCCACCGGGTATCGCTTGCGGCGGCGGAACGTGTGCGCCTGGGTATGGGCGTACCGCGCGTAGAGGAACTCGGGCTCGTACACCGTCTCGATGCAGCGCCGCCACATGTCCAGCACGGTGTCATACGGCAGGAGGAAGTCCACGTTGGACTCTCGGCCTGCCTCCTCGCGCAGCCGGCCCGCGCGCTCGAGCCGGGCCCACAGTGGCGTCTTCGGCAGGGCATAGAGGATGTTGATGGTGAGGATGGGGATCCGCGACGCGCGGACGAAGTCGAGGATCCGGTCGGCGGTCGCGGGAGAGTCGGTGTCGAGCCCGATGATGATGCCGGACACGACCTCCATCCCGTACGCGTTGATCCGCTCCACCGCCTCCACGATCGGCAGCCGGAGGTTCTGCTGCTTCGACATGGCACGGAGGGCCTCGGGTTCGGGCGTCTCGATCCCGCAGAACACGGTGACGAAGCCGGCCTCGCGCATGAGGGCGAGGATGGCGTCGTTCGTGGCGAGGTTCAGCGTCGCCTCGCAGGCCAGGCGCAGCGGGTAGCGATGGCGGCGCTGCCAGTCCACGAGGTGGGGCAGCAGCGCGAGCGCCGCCTTCTGGTTGGCGATGAAGTTGTCGTCCACGAAGTACACCGACTGCGCGCCGCCCGCGCGGAGGCGGTCCAGCTCGCCGAGCACCTGGGCGGGCGTCTTCAGCCGTGGGTTCCGCCCGTAGAGCGCCGGGATGTCGCAGAATTCGCAGGTGTACGGACAGCCGCTCG
>MGBT01000061.1:0-4810 GCA_001788395.1 Candidatus Rokubacteria bacterium GWA2_70_23 | reverse complement strand
CGCCGCCGACGTCGACCAGCTCGATCAGCCGGTCGGTCGCGTCCCCGAGCTCTCCCACGTGCAGGACGTCCGCATCGGGGTACATCTCCGGGCAGGCCGACACCGAGGGCCCGCCCAGCGCCACGAGCCGCCCGACGGCGTGCGCGCGCCGGATGATGCCCTCGATATGGGGGCGCTGCACGTGCATCCCGGAGACGAACACCGCGTCGGCCCAGCGGAAGTCGTCCTCGGTGGCCGGGCGCGCATTCTCGTCCACGAAGCGCAACCCCCAGGCCTCGGGCAGGTACGCGGCCACGACGAGGAGGCCCTGCGGCGGCATGAACGCGCGGACGCCGCCCAGCAGCGGGTAGGCGTGGTGGAACGTGCCGAACGAGGGCGTGTAGCGCGCGAAGACGCAGAGGATATTGCGGACGTTCCGGGGCTGGTACGGGGTTCGCATCGAAGGTGGCGGCACCCGGTCGCCAGTGTAGCACGGGGCGCAACAGCCGTGGCGGCCGCGCCCCGCGAGACCGGGGTTGCGCCCAGGCCGGCTCAGATCCGGAGCAGCTTGGCCACGACCTCCTTCATCACCTCGTCGGCACCGCCGCCGATGGTGCCGAGGCGCGAGTCGACGAACGCGCGCGCGGCGGGGTTCTCCCAGATGTAGCCGCTGCCCCCGAAGAGCTGCACGCAGGTCGTGGCCACGTACTGCTTCATGTTGGCGCAGAAGACCTTGGCCATGGACACATCCAGGGTGACGTCCTCACCCCGCACCATCTTGCGGATGCAGCGGTGGGCCATCTCCTGCGCCGCCGTGATCTGGATCATCATCTCGACGAACTTGAACCGGTTCACCTGCATCGTGGCGAGGGGCTTGCCGAAGGCCACCCGCTGCTGGGCGTGGGCGAGCGTGAGGTCCCAGAGGTGCCGCGCCGACACCGGCGAGGTCACCACCGGCACCATCCGCTCGTCCTGGAACTGCGCCATCTGCTGCTGGAAGCCGCGATTGGGGTGGCCGATGGTGTTCGCCACGGGGACCCGCACGTCGTCGAAGAAGAGGAGCCCGGTGTCCGAGCCGCGGTTGCCGATCTTGTCGAGCAGCCGGTACGTGAAGCCCGGCGTGTCGGTGGGCACGACGATCTGCGTGTAGCCGCCATAGCCGGCACCCGGGTCGGTCACGGCGAGCAGGCAGAGCCAGTCCGCGTTGGCGGTGTTGGTGATGAACATCTTGGAGCCGCTGATCACCCAGGAGTCACCATCCCGCACGGCCCGCGTCTTGATGCCCGCCACGTCGGAGCCGGCGCCCGGCTCCGTGACGGCGATGGCCGCCACGTGCTCGCCGCGGATGGCCGGCACGAGGTACTGCTCCTTCAGCGCCTCGCTGCCGAATCGGTGGAGCGCGGGCGTGGCCATGTCCGTCTGCACGCTGATGCCCATCGCCACGCCCGAGTTGTCGCAGCCGGCGAGCTCCTCGAGGAACACCGCGTGGTAGGAGTAGTCGAGCCCCTGCCCGCCGTACTTCGGCTCGTAGCGGATGCCGAGCAGGCCCAGCTCGCCGAGCCGCCGGAAGATCGCCTTGTCGGGGCGGCCCATCTCGTCGAACTCGCGAGCGCGGGGGACCAGCTCAGCCTGGACGAACTTGCGCACCACCGCGCGGAGCTGCTGGTGCTCGGGGCTGCCGTAGATGTCCTCACCGGTCATGGGTCCGGGCCTCCGATTCCGTCGATCCGTCCGCTCCCTCGACCACTCAGGGACGCCTGCCAACCAGCCTAGCACGGCGACAGCGCGTTCGGGGCCGCGAACCCGTGAGCCCCCGCGTTGACACTGATATCCTAACGTGGTCATATGACATCCAATGGAGGTCAAAGTATCCTCGAGCCCATTCGGCGGCCGGACGCGCACGCGAGCGCTCCTGGCCCTCCGCCTGCTCGGCGAGAGCTATCCGCGGGAGCTGGCTCGCCTGCTCGAGGCGCCGCTGTCGGGGGTCCAGAAAGCCCTGGCGAGCCTCGAGCGGGATGGGCTGGTGGCGGCCCGCTCGCTGGGCCGGACCCGCGTGTTCCGGATCGAGCCCCGTTACTTCGCCTTCGACGCGCTTCAGCGCTTTCTCGAGCGGCTGGCCGAGCCCGAGGCCGACCTGCGCGCTCGGGTCGCGGCCCTGCGGCGGCGGCCCCGCCGCACCGGCAAGCCCTTGTGATCCTCACCACGCGCTCCTCGCTCAGTGCCGTCGCCCTGGCGGTCGGGGGCGCCCTGAGGCGGCACGGCATCCCGGCGGTCCTCACCGGGGGGGCCTGCGCGAGCCTCCACACCCGAGGAGCCTACCAGTCGAGAGACATGGATTTCATCCTGGTGGGCGCGACCACCCAGGCCCGGCTCGATACCGCGATGGCGAGCGTCGGGTTCGTCCGCAAGGGCGACCGCTATGTGCACCCGCGCGTCGTGTTCTACGTGGAGTTCCCCCGAGGGCCTCTGGCGATCGGCAGCGACTACCGGATCGCGCCCGTCGAGCGGCTGGGCCGACATGGGCGCGCCCTGATCCTGTCGGCCACCGATTCGTGCAGGGACCGCCTGGCGGCGTTCTACCACTGGAACGACCGGAGCAGCCTCGATGTGGCCGTGGCCATTGCGCTGCGCAGTCCGGTCCGCCTGGCGACCGTGCGGCGCTGGAGCATCGCCGAGGGATTCACTGCGGGCTTCGCCGAGTTCCTGCGGGAAGTGCGGCGCGCACGGGTCGGACGTCGACGCCGATCGAAGCCGTCCCCTCGGCGCACGGGCCGATGAGCCGCACGCCCTCATGACGCCCGGGTTCGGGCGACGCTCACTCCGGCTGCGACTGCAGCAGCCGGAAGAGCGAGCGCCGGGCCAGGAGATCGGCGGTGACCATCCCCCGCACCACGCTGCCGGCCACCACCGGCATGGCCGAGATGTCATGGTGCTCGAGCTTGCGCACCATGTCCAGGATTCCGTCGTCGGGGGCCACCGCGATGACCTGGCGGGTCATGATCTCGGTGACGGCTTCGTCCAGGGGCGCGCCCTGGGCGGTGGCGCGCGTCACGTCCCACTCGGTCACGACGCCGACGAGGTCGCCCTGGGGGCCGACGACGGCCGCGATGGGGCTGTGGGCCTCCACGAGCCTGGCCGCCGCCTGGCGGAACGTGCAGGTGACGGTGACGGTCGGGATGGGCTCCATGAGGTCGGCGGCGGTGCGGCCGCTCTCCCGGGCGGCGATGCGCCGGACGCTGATGCGCTCGGCCGCCTCGCCGGGGAGCATATCGGCGTCGGAGACCAGGAGGTCCACCAGCTCATGCATGTTCCGGCGGATCACGTCGTCGCGGTACGCCTCCGCGGCGGCCCGCCGCCTCTCGGCCAGCGCCTGGAGCTCGGCCGCATGCTCTCCGAGCCAGCGCTCGACGGCGGCCCGGTCGCCAAGCATGGCCTGCGGGATGCGCAGGCTCTCCGGCGTCTGGATGAGCAGCTCCTGGGCCGCGAAGATCACGCCGCCCGAGTTCACGAGATAGTCGGTGGCGATCAGCACGCCCCGCTGCCGGTAGACAGCCCGCTCCATGCGGGCGCGCGCGGCCTTTCGCGCGGGATCCGGGGAGTAGGTGTTGGCGCCCTCCACGCTCACCGTCCAGCGTCCCATCCGGTCCACCGTCATGGACGGCTGCGAGGCCGGATCGGTGCCGAGGTAGTTGGCGACGGGGGCGGCCGGGATCAGGCAGAAGGCGCTCTCGCGCAGCAAGTCGTTCGGCTGGCTCGAGTACGTGATCCGGAGCGGACGGCGGCCGGCGGCCGTACCCCCCGCGGCCGTCACCTGCTCGAGGAAATACGGCCGCGTCACCACGCCCTCAGCCTGCCAGCGGCGGAACAGTGCGTCCACCGGCAGGCCGGCCTCATCGTAGAGATAGCCGGCGGCGTCGCTGATGCCGACGACCCTGGCGCCGGGCAGCCGCTCGCTCAGCATGTGCGCGGCGTGGGCACCGACCGCGCCGAAGCCCTGGATGAGCACGGTGAGCGCCTCGCGCGGCGGCACCTGGAGCGTGCTGAACTGGGGGAGGACGCGGAGGCGGGGCATCTCCTGGAGTAGCGCCTCCAGCGCGATGACGATGCCTCCCGCAGCCGCGCCCAGCTGGTCGATGCGGTTGCCGCCCATGTCGGCCGGCTTGGAGACGGCGCTGTCCAGACCGTTCTCGACGGCGATGGTCTTCATGTCGGCGTCGTTGGTGCCCACGTCCGGCCCGGGCAGGTAGAGGTCGCGGTAGCGCGAGAGCAGGCGGGCGAAGCCACGCACCACCTCGGTGCGCGCTTCCGGAGAGAGATCATCGCCCGGGGAAACGATGCCGGACTTGCCGCCGCCATAGGGCAGGTGCGCCGCAGCGTTCTTGAGGGTCATGCCGCGCGCGAGGTTGTGGACGACGTCGGGGTTGAGGTCGGGCAGCATGCGGATGCCGCCCATGGCCGGCCGGCCCATGGCCAGGTTGTCCACGACGAGGTAGCCGCCGATCGGGAGCGCGGAGGCCTCGTCCCACATGCACACGCAGAGCTGCGGGCCGAGCGGGTCCACCTCGATCCCGAGCCGCGCCAGCCGGTCCACGTCGGTGGAGCCGAACTCCACGAAGCGCAAGCCGCCGTCGCGCACCAGGCGGTTCTCCAGAGCGCGCTCGGGCAGCCGCTCGGCCAGGTACGCCGCCATCGCCTTCGGGATCATCGGTGCGGCTCCTTCTCCGTCACGGGCGCGAGCATCGCGTCAGAACCACCGCCTCAGCCACCGCTTCTCGACGTAGATCTTCCCCCAGTGCCAGAGCCGGCTCGGCGAGCGCATCGTCATCGCGGG
>MGBT01000060.1:4232-67381 GCA_001788395.1 Candidatus Rokubacteria bacterium GWA2_70_23 | reverse complement strand
GGGCATCTCGAAGGTGACCGTGGCCGGGTCGCAGTCGGTGAGCTGGCCGTAGAAGCGGCCGCCGCCGTCGAGATCGGCCGAGACCATGATCGTCGGTGGGTCGGGATTCGGGACAAGGTGGTCCTTGGTGAAGGTGAAGACCTTCCCGCGGCGGGAGATCTTGTAGTCCGCGAGCCGCGTGGAGGAACACTGCCAGCACAGGTGGCGGCGCGGGTAGGAGACGGCGCCGCAGTCCTGGCACTTCTGGCCGGAGAGCCGCATGTTCTGCTTCTCCTCGCGCACCATGGTCGGCACGCTCGTGAAGGCACGGATCACCTCGGTCTCCACGTGGCGCTTGACGTTCAGGAGCCTGCCGTACTGGGTGAGCGGCCGGCCAGCGGCGAGCTGGGCGGAGACCGGACGGTGGAGCGGCCGCCTGGCGAGGGCATCCGTGCACTGGAAGAGAAGCGCCTCGGCGCCGTTGCCGTAGGAGACGACCAGCACCTGATCGCCCGGCTTGCATTCCTCGAGCGCCGCGACGAGCCCCAGCGGGGCCGCCGCCGATCCCGTGTTCCCCGCCCGGCCCATCACGGCCTCTTTGGGCGCGGCGCCGTCGGCCGAACTTGAGCTGCTTGAGGAGCGTGGCCTGGGTGCGCGCGTCGGGGCCGTAGACGACGATCTTGGCGATGTCCTCGCGCGTGCGACCCGTCTTGGCCAGCAGCCCGTCCACGGTTTCGGGGATATGCTTGTCGAGGCCGTAGCCTTTGACGAAGGTCATGTCGGGCAGGATGTTCAGGTAACCGTCACCGGGAGTGCGCCAGACGTCGGTGAACTCGCGGCTCACGCTGAAGGCGCCCTCGAAGCTGGCGATGACGTCGTCGCTGCCGACCAGGAAGGCCGCCGCGCCGGCGCCGAGCGGCACCTCCTCGGGGGAGCCCGGAGCCACGGGCCGCATGTCGGAGGCCGCCACCAGCCCCTGCGACACCGAGCCGGCGCGCACCATGTCGAGTGCCAGCCGGAGCGCCGTGGTCCCGCAGCGGAGCGAGCCGCCGAGATCGGCCGTGAGCACCTCGGGGCCGAGGTCGGTGGCCGTGGCCAGGAGCGTGGCGCTGGACTTCTCAAGATAGGGCGCGGTGGTGGAGGCGAGAAAACAGGCGCCCACCGTGGAGGCGTCGCGACCGGCGAGCGCGTCGAGGGAGGCCTCGACCGCCATGGTGAGGCTGTCCTCGTCGTAATTGGCCACGGCGCGCTCGCCGCTGCCGCCGCTGCCCCACACGGCCTGGAGCGTCTTGCCACCGAGACGATGCCGATCATCGGAGTCTCCTGTTAACCCAGGAAGTAGCGGCGCGGGTCGAAGAGCCGGATGAGCCCGAGCTCGTCCGCCGTCGGCGCCTCGACGCGGCGGAGGCGCGGGGCGACACGCAAATCCCAGCCGCACGCCGCGCGCGCCTTGCCGACGGCCTCCTCCTCGCTCCCCTCGCCATAGATGGCCGTGAGCTGCAGCTCGCCGTGCTCGTCGTCCTTCTCGTAGACGCCGAGGTCGGAGACCACCGCGCGCACCGCCCGGCCCGGCGCCGTGATGTACGGCACCTTGTCCACGAAGCGCGAGGGCCGCTGCTCGAGGCACACCACCACCTCGCGCGCGGAGGAGGTGATGTCGTTGGCCCCGCCTGAGCCCGTGACGTAGGTGACGCCGGGGATGATGGTCGAGTTGATGTTGCCGTGCTTGTCCACCTGCCCGGCCGCCAGCGAGCCGATGCACTGGTTGTGGCGCCCGCCCATGAAGATCCCCATGACGTGCAGGATGTCCGTGAGCATCTTGGAGGACGGGAAGTTGCGGAAGGAGAAGACGAAGGGCTCGGCGGGGCGCGGGAGGTATCCGACCATTCCCGTCTCGGCCATCAGCTCCACGTCCACCCCGTCCCGCTTGAGCTGATAGGCGGCGAGCCAGGCCGCCAGGTTGGAGTTGCCCACGCCCGCGAGGAAGGTCTTGTAGCCGTTGGCGCGCACCTTGTCGGCGAGGATGCGCGAGGCGGCCACCACCATCCACTCGGCGCCGTTCACCGCCGGCCCCGACGGCAGCCCGTCCGACAAGGACTCGAGCTCCGACACCCAGGCATCGGCATGCGCCCGCCCCTTGGCCTCCATGAGCTTGGCGTAGCCGATCTTGGCGAGGTAGGCCTGATGCGTCGGCACGTCCAGGATCCACTCGCGGATCCAGGCATCCGCCGTCTCGGGCTTCCTGAAGGCCTTGCGGCAATCGAGGATCCAGTCGAGGTCCTCGGCGTAGCCCTCGAGCTCGGGCACGTTCATCCCCCACATGCCGCCCGGATGGGCGCCGTGGGGCGCTTCCACGACGGCCTGGACGTACTGGGACGGGAGCTTGACCAGGCTCGCGTGGCGGCGGATGAGCTCCGTGGAGACGATCTTCTCCACCGTCACCACGGCCCCGCGCCGGGCGGCCATGGCGCCGTAGAGGCTCTCGTTCATGGGCGGGGCGATGATGACGTTGCCCGCCCGGTCCGCCGCCCAGGCGTGGATCAGCGCCACGTCGGGAACGAGCGCCTTCACGTAGCCCACGCGCCCCTCGCTCCCGAACGGATCCTCGGTGGCGATGAAGTCTCCGGCGCGCGTGTTGTCCTCCTCCATGGAGGAGCCCAGCAGCGAGCGCGTCGGCAGGAAGGGCAACCCCATGGCCCCCGCCAGCAGGCGCAGCGGGAAGGTCAGCATGGACCAGTTCTGGACCTCGAGCCGGCCGTCGAGGATCGCGCGCGAGATGAGCGCCTGGGGCCTCGGGAAGGGATAGCCCTCGCCCATGAACGTCGTGATGACGCGCGTGACGAGCCCGCCGTGGATGAGGGCCGTCCAGGGCGAGCCGATGCCGACGGCGGCCAGCGTGAAGCCCGGCCGCTTCCCCCACCACTGGCGGACCACCTCGCGCATGAGCGGGTTGGCGCGCCCGTGGGCGGCGCCGAGGTAGAGCATGTCTGCCGCCTTGACGTGGCGCCCGACCGCCTCTTCGAGGGTCGAGACCTTGTCCGGTCCCTCCTCGTAGGGCAGCGCGAGCCGTCGGCGAATCAGGTCGTGATAGGAGGCGTCCATGGGCAACCCCTGGGGAAGGCTCAGCGGCCCGCGAAGATCCGCGCCTTGAGGCGGCCGGGCACCCAGCGAGCCAGCCGGCGCGCCACGGCGGCCGTGGCGTCCAGCGACGCGACGCCACCAGGCCAGTACTTGAGGAGGAGCGAGCGGTCGAGGTAGTTGAGCAGGCCGTCCACGACCACGGCCACGAGGAGGGCGTCGTCGAGGTAGCCGAGAAACGGGATGAAGTCGGGAATCAGGTCCACCGGGCTCGCCAGATACACGGCCACCGCGGCCAGCGCCACCTTCGCGGCCGTCGGCACCTGGCGGTCGGTCAGGAGCGAGGCGATCATCCGCGCCAGCCGGGGAAGCAGGAGGAGCAGGTCCTTCACGGGCGCCGTCTTGTCGCCTACGGCTTCAGGCTCTCGACGAGCAGCTCGGCGATGTCCCGGGTCTTGATCCTGTCGCCGACCTCCTTCGCCTTCACCCCGTCCTCGAACATGGTGAGGCAGAAGGGGCAGGCCGAGGCCAGGATGTCCGGGTTCACTTCCATCGCCTGCTCCACCCGCACCTGGTTCACGCGGCGTCCCTCGGTCTCCTCCATCCAGGCGCGGCCGCCGCCGCCCCCGCAGCAGAACCCCTTGGACCGGGACAGGGTCATCTCCAGCAGCTCGGTGCGGGCCACGGAGCCGAGCACCCGCCGCGGCTCGTCGTAGATATCGTTGTAGCGGCCCAGATTGCACGCGTCGTGATAGGTGATCCGCTCGCTCCGCTCCCGCGAGACCGTGAGGCGCCCCGAAGCGATCAGCTCGTCCAGGAGCTCCGAGTGGTGGATCACCTGGAAGTGACCGTCGAAGTCCGGGTACTCGTTGCGGAGGGTGTTGAAGCAGTGGGGGCACGCGGTCACGATCTTCTGGAACGTGTACTGCTTGAGCGTCTTGACATTGCCCTGGGCCAGCGTCTGGAAGAGGTACTCGTGGCCGAGGCGGCGGGCCGGCTCGCCCGAGCACTTCTCCTCGTTCCCCAGGATGGCGAAATCCACGCCGGCGGCCTGCAGGAGCCGGACGAAGGCGCGCGCGACCTTCTTGTTGCGCTCGTCGAAGGAGCCGTAGCAGCCGACCCAGTAGAGGTACTCGGCCTCGCGCACGTCCCGCATGACCTTGACGCCCAGCTCCTTCGCCCAGTCGGCCCGCGTCTGCCAGTCCACCTGGAAGGGGCTGCCGTTGTTCTCGAGGTTGCGGAACGTGGGCCCGAGCTCCGCCGGAAAGCGCGACTCGGTCAGCACGAGCCAGCGGCGCATGTCCACGATCTTCGGCACGTGCTCGATGAAGACGGGGCAGGCGTCCACGCACCAGCGGCAGGCCGTGCAGGCCCAGAGGACATTGTCGGCGATCACCCCGCCGACCATGGGCGCGGCCTCGGCGTGCCCGCTCCCCTCCTTGGCCGCGGCGCCCGCCAGGAGCCGGGGGCCGCTCTCGAGGAGATGCTCCCGGAGGTTGAGAATGAGCATCTTCGGATCCAGCTGCTTGCCGCTGATGTTGGCGGGGCAGAGGGAGGTGCAGCGCCCGCACTCGGTGCAGTTGTAGAGGTCGAAGAGGTCCTTCCAGGTGAACTCGGTGATGGCGCCGACGCCGAAGCTCTCCGCATGCTCGAGGTCCGGCGTCGTGAACCGCCCCTTCGGGGTGAGCGGAGCGAAGAAGACGTTGAACGGGGCCGCCATGACATGCAGGTGCTTGGAGTACGGCAGCCACACCAGGAAGCCCAGCAGGATCACCGCGTGAATCCACCACGACACGTGGAAGATCCCCTGCAGGGCGCTCCCCGGCAGCCCCCCGAGCGCGCCGGCGATGGCCTTGCCGGCGAAGGCCCAGCGGTCGGTGGCGGCCGGGGTCAGCGCGAGCTGGGCGCCGTCGGCGAGCAAGTCCGTCACCATGAGGCCGAAGATGAGCCCCAGGATCAGCAACCCCTCGGGGCTGAGCGTGAGCCGCTTCGGCCGCGTCACCAGCCGGCGGAACGCCATGTAGCCCAGCGCGACGATGACGGCCACGCTGAAGAAATCCTG
Source organism: Candidatus Rokubacteria bacterium GWA2_70_23 (assembly GCA_001788395.1). Lineage (GTDB taxonomy): Bacteria > Methylomirabilota > Methylomirabilia > Rokubacteriales > CSP1-6 > UBA12499. The sequence goes on along the minus strand of MGBT01000060.1, from coordinate 62,262 downwards.
AAGGATCAGGAAGCCCGGCGTGTCGGAGAGGAACGGCAGCGCGAAGGCCTCGGTGACGCCCTTGCCGAAGAACTCGATGGTGCCGGCCGTCAGGACCATGAAGCCCCAGAAGATCGTGGCGTGCATGAGCCCGGGCCAGAAGTCTCCCCGGATGAGGCGCAGCTGGCCCAGCACGAACACGAGCACCGCCCGGAGCCGCGCCGGGACATCGTCCCAGCGGGCGGCCGGCGTTCCCGTCAGCATGACGCGGACGAGGTAGGTCACCCGCAGGCCGAAGAGCACGAGGGCGACGAGGATCAGCGCGTAGAAGGGGAGCCACCCGGGGATGATCCCGTACCACTCATGGGAGGGCGACATTCAGGGAGACCCCTGTTGGTGGAGCTGTTGCAAGTTCACATCGCTCGGCGGTTCGGCCTCTTCCATCTCGCCTTACTGTGGATGACACCGCCTTGCGGCCGGGCCTCTTCGCGCCTCCGGCGCTCTCTCCATCTCGCCTTACTGTGGATGACGCCGCCTTGCGCTTGGGCCTCTTCGGGCCTGTGGCCCTCTCTCCATCTCGCCTTACTGTGGATCACACCGCCTTGCGCTTGGGCCTCTTCGGGCCTGTGGCCCTCATCGGGGCGTCCTGGCGGCCGGGCCCGGCCTGCGCCGCGCAGCCGTAGATTGAAGCCGGCCCGGGGCGCTGTCAAGGGCGGCGGAGGATCCAGGCGAGGATCTCGGCCACCCCGGAGTAGGGATCGAGGGTGCCGCCCGTCACGGCCTCCAGGATGCGCGAGAGGTCCTCGTCAGCGTGGACGCGCTCCATCACCTGCGCGGTGAGCTCCTCCACCAGGAGCGCCTCCAGCTCGGCCCGCCGGCGCGCCTGGCGGCGCTTCTCGAAGGCTCCGCTCGCCTCCAGAGCGGCCCGGTGCCGCTTGATGTGGTCCAGGAGCTCCGCCACGCCCACGTCGTTCACCGCCTGGGTGGCGAGCACCGGGATCTCCCAGTCGATGTCCTTGGGGGAAGCCGTGCTCGAGTAGTGCAGGTGCACGGTGAAGCGCAGGTCGGCCATGAGCTGATGCGCGCCCTGGCGGTCGGCCTTGTTCACCGCGAAGACGTCGGCGACCTCCATGAGCCCGGCCTTCATGGTCTGCACGGCGTCGCCCGATTCCGGGACCAGCGTGACCACGGTGGTGTCGACCTGCTTGATGATATCGAGCTCGGTCTGCCCTACCCCGACGGTCTCGACGATGACCCACGGGAAGCCGAAGGCGTCCATGAGCTTGACCACATTGCCCGTGGCGCGGGCGAGCCCCCCCAGGCTGCCGCGAGTGGCCATGCTGCGGATGAAGACGTCCGGGTCCAGCGTGTGGGTCTGCATGCGGATCCGGTCGCCGAGCACGGCCCCGCCCGTGAAGGGGCTGGAGGGGTCCACGGCGATGATGCCGACGGGCACGCTCTCGGCGCGCAGGAGCGCCGTCAGCCGATCCACCAGGGTGGACTTCCCCGCCCCGGGGGGGCCGGTGATGCCGAGGACATAGGCGCGGCCGAGGCGGGGGTGGATCTCCCGCATGACGGCGGGCACGCCGTCCGCCCGGTTCTCGACGCGCGTGATCAGCCGCGCGAGCGCCAGCCGATCGCCATCGAGCATGCGCGTGACGAGATCCATGGGGTCAGACGGGCGGGAGCGCGGGGGTCGCGGGATGGGATCGCACCCGGGCATTCTAAGATACGCGGCCCCGAACGACAAGAACAGCGAGCGCGAGCCCGACGGTGCCGCCAGCCTCCCGCCCTGCGCGTCACTGCCGGACGAAGGTCAGGTCCATCTCCAGCTGGGTCTCGTTGGACAGCTTGAGGAATGAGGGCTTCCGGTTCCCCGTCACATCTGCTTGTGACACTCCCTGCAGATGGGCTGGACGATCCTCTTCGAGATGAATCGATCCTTCGCGCCGCTGTCAGTGGTGTGGCTCGTGTGGCAGCGGACGCAGCGGACGGTTACCCCGTCATGGTCGCGGAGGGCGTGATAGGAGGCCGCCGCGGCCCCTTCGCCCTGGGACGTAGCGGCGAACGTGGACTCATCGCTCGGGTCGATGGCCCGGGCCGGCAGCGGCGCGCCTCCGGTCAGCGCGGAAGAAGCGGCCGGGCCGCCGGCCACTGGAGCCTTGAGGATCGGACGGTGGCACTGGCGGCACTCGGCGTCCCGGAGTGAGAGTTTCATGCGGGCGGGCTCCTCGTGGAGCCCGACCAGGTACTTCGCCGTGTCGATGGCGGCCAGGGCCCACACTCGGGCGCGCATGCCCGCATCGGCGCCGCCGTGGCAGGCGATACAGCCGACCCCCCGATCCTTGACTTGATGGACACCCGCGAGATCCGTCGCGGCGGTCGAGGTGAAGCGGTCGAACTTCTCTTCGTGGAGATGGCAGGAGACACAGAAGCGGTTGTCACGCTCCTTCGCGGCGACTACCGCGAGGGTGACGGCCGCGACGAGGCACACGCCCGCCGCCGTTGCCGTCCCGAAGACAAGGCGGCGCCGCCACGAGCGCGCCATGCCGACTTCGCCCCGCTGGCCGTCCGGCTAGCGCACCGTCACCATGACGGGCTTGGCGAACATGATACGGGAGGAGGGACCGCCCGGTCCGCCCCTCGGAAGCACGACACCCGTGGCAGTCGTCACGGTCCCGACGGACGAGGCCTTCTCGGTGCCGAACTGGAACGCGATCGTCACCGAGTAGGTGCCGGGCTCCTGCGGCGCCTTCACCGTCCAGACGGCCTTACCCTCGGCGAACTTCCCGGCGGCGAGGTCGCTGACCTGCCCGAAGATGATGGCGGAATTCAGGTTCTTCTTGAGGCCCGACGCCCGGCTGTCCACCCACCGCGTCTGCTCCTTGCCGTCGGTTCCCCAGATCTTCGGCGCGCCCACGATCAGCCAGCCGTCGGACTGGAGAGGCCGCGCCTGGAACCGGAGGTCCGTGTCCACGAGGAGCACGCCCACGATCCCATGGCCTCCCTTGACCTGGGCCGTGATCTGCGCTTCCTGGCCCGGCTTCAGGCTCTGCGGCACGCTGATCGTCACGGAAGCGTTCCGGTCCATCGTCTTCACGTCGGCCAGGAGCTTCTGCCGGTCGGCGGGCGACATCGCCTGGTAGGGGCCGGTGCCGTCCTCGATGGCCTTGTAGTGGCGGGTGTCAGGGATGAGAGAGGCGGCCACGGCATCGGGTAGCTCGCGGAGCTGCTCTCGGTTGAAGGAGCTGTGGCACCCCGCGCAGCTAGGCGTGAGGTCGGTGACAGTCCTCAGCGGTCCCCCGCTGTAGCCGATGGCGGCGGGCGCGGTCAGGACCAGCCAGGCCAGCAGCAGGCTCGATGCGGTCAGCGCTCGTCTCATGGAGTCCTCCTGAACGGGATGAGGTGGGCGGCACACATGTAGTAACTCGGCAACCCGCGAGGCTAGCCAACGGTTCCCAGGGTTTCGTCAGCGGGTGCCGCCCCCTGCGACAGCCTGAAATCTGCCTCCATGACCAGGGCGTCTTCGCCCGTGTCGAAATAGTAGCCCTTTCGCTCGCCTATGATGCGGAAGCCGAGACTCCCGTAGAGGCCGAGCGCCTCGACGTTGGTGGGTCGGACCTCGAGAAAGGCGAGGAGCACACCCCGGGCCCGCCCATCGGCGAGGATCGACTCGAGTAGCGCCCGGGCGATCCCCCGACGCCTCCACTCCGGATGGACGGCCAGGTTGGTGATGTGGATCTCGTGGCCGATCTCCCAGAGACAGAGGTAGCCGCAGAGCCGCGCGCCGGCCCGGGCGACCATGCAGCGAGCGACCCGGTTCTGGGCGAGCTCGTAGCGGAAAGCGGCGCGCGACCACGGGGTCTTGAAGGAGACACGCTCGATGGCCAGGACATCGTCGAGGTCGTCGAGGGTCATGGGCGCCAGGGACAGCGGCGGCCGCGTCTGCGTCTCAGCCACGGCGCCTCGCTCCGCTCGGGGAATTTCCACGTCCGCTCGCCTCGCCTCCGGCTGCGGCTCGCCCTGCCTTCAGCTCCTCCTCCGACGGGCGGAGGTAGAGGGGGAGCAGCGCCTCGCCGGCCACCCCCTGGCCCGCCTCGAGGATGGCGTGGCCGAGCTGGGCGACGACGCCGGGAGACGGCAGGCGGCGCGCGGGCGGGGCCACCCGCACTGCCCCGCCGAGGCGGGCGAGAAAAGGGCGGCACGCCTCGACCCCGTCGCCGAGCACGATCACGGGCGGATCGAGGCGCGCCACCGCGGCCTCGGGCGGCAGCGCGAGATAGGCCCACTCGCGCATCATCCGATCCTCCTGCCACCGGTACAGCGACACGTACACCTCGCCCTTGCGGGCGTAGAGGAGCGGGCACACGGGGACGTCCGCGAAGGGCAGCGTGGAGGCGAGCGCGTCGAGCGTGGGCACGGGCGCCACCGGGAGACCCAGGGCCAGCGCGAGCCCCTTCATCGTGGCCACGCCCACGCGGATCCCCGTGAAGGAGCCGGGTCCGATGGAGACGGCGAGACCTTCCAGATCCTTCGCGGTCCAGTCGCAGTCCCGCAGCAGGCGGTCGGCCATGGCCATGAGCCGCTCGGAGTGGGTCAGCGAGACCGAGAGGACGCTCTCCCCGACGAGGCGATCGCCGTCGAGGAGGGCCGCGCCACCCGTCAGGGTTGCGCTCTCGAGCGCCAGGATTCGCATGGCCGGGCCAGTGTACACCCGGACTCACGGTATAATGCCGGGGAGCGCCCGCAGGCTCGAGGGGCGCTCACCACCCACTCAGGAGGAGGCCTCGATGACCCCGCCGCCCCGCAAGGACGCCACCCTGATGGACGCCGACGTCCGCGAGAAGATCCACCTGGAGATCCTCAAGCGCACCGGGGCCTACCACGCCAACGACCACATCCTCCTCCCCTCGGGGCATCACACCACGGAGTACATCGAGAAGACGCTGGTCACCACCGAGCCCTCCTTCACCGAGGGACTCGGGGCGGTGATCGCCAAGCACTTCGCCCAGTGGCCCATCGACGTGGTCCTCTCCACCGGTCCCGGCGCCCTGATCCTCTCGCACTGCGTGGCCCGGGCGCATCCCTCGCGCCCCACCGTCATGTACGGCACCAAGGGCGTCAGCGGCGGCAAGCGCCGCGTGACCCTGCCCGCGGAGTTCCACCGCCTGATCCGCCCCGGCACCAAGGTGCTGGTCGTCGAGGATCTGGTGAGCTCGGGGCAGACGGTGCGCCTCCTGACTCAGGTCGTGGAAGAGCTGGGCGCCCAGGTGATCGGCATCGGCGCGCTCTGGCGCCGCACGAGGCAAGCGGAAGTGGACGGCAAGCCGATCTTCAGCCTCGTGAGCCGGGACTTCCCCACCTACGCGCCGGACACGTGCCCGCTCTGCAAGAAGGGCGTCGCGCTCAACCAGGAGTTCGTCACGCGGCGCGAAGGCCGCAGACCCTCTGCGGCCCAGGAGCACGACGAGTCCTAGCCCCTGCTGGCCCGCCCGCCTGCCCCCTATATCTCGCCCCTGAGGGGCCCGCGGAACCCTCCATCCTGTATTTTCTTCTTGACACCGTTTCCACCCTCAACTTAGAGTCCGGACAACAGACGATCAACCGCACGGGACGCGCGGAACGGGAGGGGGGTGACACCATGGCGAAGAAGAAGGCGACCAAGAAGAAGAAGAAGTAAGGCGCCCGGTACGGCGCTCGGCCCTGTCGGCCCCATCCCGGCAGGGCCGAACCATTTCAGCCCATGACTCCCACCCGCGCATACGGCCTGCTCCTGCTGGTGACCCTCATGTGGGCCGGGAACTTCCCCCTCGGCAAGCTGGCGCTCCTGGAGCTCGGCCCCCTCACGCTCAGCGCCGCGCGCGCGGCGCTGGCCGCGCCGGTCCTCGTGCTGATCGCTCGACTCGCTCACGGCCCCTTCCCCGCCTTCACGCGGCGCGATCACTGGACCTTCGTCGTGATCTCCCTCACCGGGCTCGTGGGCAACACCACGGTCTGGTACTGGGGGCTCCGCCACACGAGTCCCGTGAATGCGGGGATCCTGGGCGCCTCGGCCCCGGTGATCGTCGCGCTGGCGGGGGCCGCGTGTTGGTACTACCAGGGCATCCGCGTGGTGGGGGCGGGCCGCGCCGCCGTCTTCATGAACCTGATCCCGTTCATCGTGATCGGCCTGTCGTGGCTGATCCTGGGCGAGCCGATCCGCTGGTACCACTTCGTGGGGGCGACGGTCGCGATCGGCGGCGTCGCGCTGGCGACGGCGCGCTAGCGCGCGGTCCCGTCCGCCAGGTGGCCTGGCGGCTAGCAGGCTGCGGAAGAACTCCGCACGCCGCTCAAAAAGGCCCAGATGCGAGGCGGCGAGGGAGGCGACGAGCGAGGCGTCCTCCGCTTGGCGAGCCGAGCCGGAGGCGAGGCGAGCGGATCCGGAGATCCGGGCGAGCGTGAGCGAGCCACGTTGAGCGAGGAGCGACCGAGCCAGCGAAGCAGATGGGTCTTTTTCAGCGGCCTGCTAGCGGCGGGGAGCCGCCTTCACGGGCTTGGCGGCCTTGGGTTTCTCGCCTTCCTTGATGAGCCCCTTCACCTCGTCCATGAACTGCGAGATGTCCTTGAACTGGCGGTAGACCGAGGCGAAGCGGACATAGGCCACCTGGTCGAGCTTCTGCAGGTGCTCCATCACGAGCTCGCCAAGCTCCTTGCTCGTGATCTCCTTCTCGGCGCGCTCGTGCAGCTTGGCCTCGATCTCGGCCACCACGTCGTCCACCGCCTGGACGCCCACGGAGCGCTTCTCGCAGGCCTTGAGGATGGAGCCGCGGAGCTTCTGCCGGTCGAAGGGCTCACGCCGGCCATCGCGTTTGACCACGTGCGGGAGCACGTCCTCGACGTACTCGTAGGTGGTGTAGCGGCGGTGACACTTGAGGCACTCGCGCCGCCGCCGGATGAACTCCCCGTCCCGCCCCACGCGCGAGTCCACCACCCGGTCCTCGCTGTGTCCGCAGAAGGGGCACTTCATGCGCGGAGGCGCTCCGCATAGAGCGGGAAACGGGCAGTCAGCTCCTGGACCTCGGAGCGCACCGCGGCCTCCACGGAGGCGTTGCCGAGATTGGTGAGGACTCTATCGATCAGCGCCGCGATCTGGGCCATCTCGGGCTCCTTCATCCCGCGGGTGGTGACGGCAGGCGTCCCGATCCGGACCCCGCTGGTCACCATGGGCCCCTTCGTGTCGAAGGGGATGCCGTTCTTGTTGACCGTGATCCACGCCCGGTCGAGCGCCTCCTGGGCTTCCTTGCCGGTGATGCTTTTCGGCGTGAGGTCCATCAGCATGAGGTGCGTGTCCGTGCCGCCGGAGACGAGGCGGTAGCCGCGCCCCATCAGCGCCCCCGCCAGCGCGCGCGCGTTGCGGACGATCTGCCCCTGGTAGCCCCGCCACTCGGGGCTCTGCGCCTCGCGGAAGGCGACGGCCTTGGCCGCGATGACGTGCATGAGCGGGCCGCCCTGGATCCCGGGCAGCACGACCTTGTCCAGCGCCGCGGCGTGCTCCTGCCGGCACATGACCATGCCGCCGCGCGGGCCGCGCAGGGTCTTGTGCGTGGTCGTGGTCACGAAGTCGGCGTAGGGGATGGGCGAGGGGTGGAGCCCCGCGGCAACGAGGCCGGCGGGGTGAGCGATGTCGGCCATGAGGGCCGCGCCCACCTCGTCGGCGATCTGGCGGAACGGCTGGAAGTCGATGGCCCGCGGGAAGGCCGAGCCACCCGCGATGATGAGCTTCGGACGGTGCTGGCGCGCGAGATCGCGCACCTGGTCGAGGTCGATGCGCTCGGTGTCGCGCGTCACGCCGTAGGCGACGATGCGGTAGAGCTTGCCGGAGAAGTTCAGCGGGTGGCCGGCCGTGAGGTGGCCGCCGTGGGCGAGGTTCGGCCCGAGCACCGTGTCCCCGGGCTGGAGCAGCGTCATGTAAACCGCCATGTTGGCCTGGGAGCCCGAATGCGGCTGCACGTTGACGTGCTCGGCGCCGAACAGCTCCCTGGCGCGCGCGATGGCCAGCTCCTCGGCGATGTCCACGATCTCGCAGCCGCCGTAGTAGCGCCGGCCCGGGTAGCCCTCGGCGTACTTGTTGGTCAGGACGGAGCCCGTGGCCTCGAGCACGGCCTCGGAGACGAAGTTCTCCGAGGCGATCAGCTCCAGGTTGCGCGACTGCCGCTCCGTCTCGGCGCGGATGGCCTTGGCGATCTCCGGATCCGCCTGCTCGAGCCAGCCCATCCCCGCCCTCGTCACGGGTCGCTCGCCGCCCGATCGGTGTGGCGGCGCTCGACGGCACTGATCTTGTCCACGCGCCCGCTGTGGCGCCCCCCGGCGAACCCGGTCTCGATCCAGGCCTTGACGATCTCCAGCGCCATCTCCCGCCCCATCAGGCGCCCGCCGAGGGCGAGCACGTTGGCGTCGTTGTGCTCGCGGCTCATGCGGGCCGTGTAGAGATCGGAGCAGGCTGCGGCGCGCACTCCCGGAACCTTGTTGGCGGTGATGGCCATGCCGATCCCGGTGCCGCACACGAGGATCCCACGCTCCACCTTGGCGACAGCCACCGCCTCGGCGACCTGCGCGGCGTAGTCCGGGTAGTCAACGGGGTCGGGGGAGTGCGTACCGAAGTCGAGCACCTGATGGCCCTGGTCGAAGAGCCACGCCTTGAGGGCTTCCTTCAGCTCCCAGCCAGCATGATCGGCCCCCAGGGCGACGGAGGTCATGGCGGCCTCACGTTACGCTCTGTCGGGGGCGGGTGTCAAGCGGCCCCCACATGTTGTGCGACGGCCGGGCACTCGGACCCCGCAGCTACCCGCCGCCTCGCCCCGCGTGGGGCGCCACGTGGGTCGGACCCCCTGCGCGAACGCCCCGCAGGAGAACGAGACCAGCCACGAAGAAAAGGCCGATGGCGACGATGGCGATGCGCTGGTTGCCGCCGCTGAGCAGCGAGGCCAGCCCGAAGACCATCGGCCCGAAGATCGCGGCCGTCTTGCCGCACAGCGCGTAGAACCCGAACATCTCGGCCTCATGCCCGGGCGGGATCAGCGTCGCCATGAAGGTGCGGCTGGCGGCCTGGACGGCGCCGAGCCCGGTGCCCGCGAGGACGGCGAGCACGAAGAACTGCATCTTGGTCTGGACGAAGTACGCGGCCACCACGACGACGCACCACTGGACCAGCGTGCAGGTCACGACGAACTTGGGCCCGCGGAGATCCGTGGGCCGCCCCCATATCCACGCCCCGGCCAGCGCCGTGAGCTGGACGACGAAGTAGAGCAGGATCACCTCGGTGGTGGAGAAGCCGAGGGTGTGGCCGGCGAAGACCGACGAGAAGTAGACCACGGTGTTGATGCCGTCCTCGAAGAAGAGGTAGGCGAGGAGGAACCGGCGCAGATCCGGAAGAGCCAGGATGCGGCGCAGCGAGGCCCGGGTCTGGACGAAGCCCACCCCGATCGCCTCCCGGACGCTGAGGGCCCCCGGCCGGTCGGCCGGGAGCCACAGGAACGCGGGGACCGAGAAGACGCCGAAGAGCGCCGCCGCGGAGAGGAAGGCGCCCGCATAGCTCCCCCGGAGCGCGAAGGGCAAGGCCGCGCCCAGCGCGACGGCGGAGCCCAGGTACCCCACTGCGAAGCCATAGGCCGACAGTCGCCCCTGCCGTCCCTGCACCGAGAGGTCGGGAAGGTAGGCGTTGTAGTAGACGATGGCGCTCTCGAAGCCCACCGTGCCGACCACCGCCAGGACCCAGCCCCAGAGCACGTCGCCCGGCCCCACGGTGGCCATGAGCGCGGTGGCCGCGACGCTGATCCAGGTGAGCAGGAACATGAACCGCTTGCGCTGGCCCGTGTGGTCGGCGATGGCCCCCATCGGCGGAGCGGACAGGGCGACGAACGCCATCGAGGTGGTCACGGAGAGCCCCCACCAGAAGTCCCCTTCCCCTCGCTCGTTTCCCACCACGGCCAGCGCGTAGTACTTGGAGTACACGGTGGCGGGGATCACGGCCACGAAGGCCGAGTTGGCGAAGTCGTAGAGCATCCAGGCGATCACCGCGCGCCGATCCCCCACCGCTCGTTGCGCCCCCGGCGCCGTGCTCACGAGAGCCCCACGCGCTGGCCGTCCTGGGCGACCTCCACCGTCCACCCGCGCTCCTGCCGGATGGCCTCGCGCAGGGCCTCGGCCGCCTCCGGCTCGCCGTGGACCACATAGGTCATGGCGGGCGGGCGCTGGAAGCCCCCGAGCCACCGGAGGATCTCGCTCCGGTCCCCGTGGGCCGAGTAGACGTCGCTCACCAGGATCGTCGCGCGGACCGGCACCATCTCCCCGAGCATCTTGATCTCGCGCGCGCCGTCGCGAAGCAGCCGCCCGCGGGTCCCGGCCGCCTGGTAGCCGACGAAGAGCACCGTGGTCGCCGGATCCGGGAGCAGGCGCTTCATGTGGTGGAGGATGCGCCCTCCGGTGGCCATGCCGCTGCCGGCGATGATGATCCCGGGGCCGCCCAGCCCGTTGAGCCGCTTGGAGTCCTCCATGGTGCGCGCCAGGTGGAAACGCCGCGGGGCGAAGGGGCGCGTGCCGGAAGCCTCGACGGCGCGGAGCGCGGTGTCGTGCTCCTCGGGATGGCGCGCGTAGATCACCGTGGCCTCGATGGCCATGGGGCTGTCGAGATACACCGGCAGCGAGGGGATGCGCTCGGCCGCCTCGAGCTCGCGGAGCGCATAGAGCAACTCCTGCGAGCGTCCCACGGCGAAGGCCGGCACGAGCAGCCAGCCCCGATGACGGGCCGCGCGCTGGACCGCCTCCACGAGGCCGACGGCGCGGTCGCCGTCGGGATGGATCCGGTTCCCGTAGGTGGACTCCACCAGGAGCAGGTCGGCCTCGGGCACGGGGTCCGGATCGCGCATGATGGGCACGCCGTAGCGCCCGAGATCGCCGGAGAAGACGACGAGCCGCCCTGCGATGGAGACCTCCACGAGCCCGGCCCCGAGGATGTGGCCGGCGGCCAGGAAACGGGCCTGCGCGGCGCGGGCCGGCTGGAAGCGCCGGCCGAACTCCACGGTGCGGATCTGCTGGAGCGCGCGCTGGGCGTCCTCCGTCGTGAACAGCGGCAGCGCGGGCGAGTGGCGGGAGGTCTTGTGGCGGTTGGCGAAGGCGGCCTCCTCCTCCTGGAGGCTCGCGGCATCGGGCAGCATCACGGCGAGGAGATCGGCAGTGCCGCGGGTGCAGAACACAGGACCGGTGAAACCCGAGCGCACCAGGCGCGGCAGGTAGCCCGAGTGGTCGATGTGCGCGTGGCTCAGGATCACCGCATCCAGGTGCACCGGATCCACGGGCGGCGGCTGCCAGTTGCGCAGGCGCAGCTCTTTCAGGCCCTGGAAGAGACCGCAATCCAGGAGGAGGCGTGCGCCGCCGGCCTCCAGGAGATGCTTGGATCCGGTGACTGTCCCGGCGGCGCCGAGGAAGGTAATAGCGGCGCTCTTCTTTTCTTCATGCTTGAACGTGGAAGACGTCGCGTTGCGGTTCGGCCTCTTCGCGCCTGCGGCGCTCATCGGGGCGTCCGCATCACCGGCGGCCTCTTCACCCCTTCGGGGCTCATCGGGGCCGGGATCCTGCGGCGCGCGCTTCCCGGTTCTCTTTGGCGGGGTAGGGGCCGGAGCCGGGGGGGAAGGCGATGGTCTCCTCACGCGCGCCCTCGACGCCCTGGGCCACCAGCGCCGCCACGTCGAGCCGCGCCTCCATGGCCGCGGCCTCCTCCCGGCTCACGCGCGTGCCCGGGTGCTTGGGCACGAAGAGCGTGCAGCAGTCGGCGTCGGGCTCGATGGAGGTCTCGAAGGTTCCGAGGACTTGCGCCTGGGCCGTGATCTCGAGCTTGTCCATGCCGATGAGCGGACGCAGCACCGGGAGCCCCGCCGCCCCTTCGATGCACGCCAGGTTCTGGAGCGTCTGGGAGGCCACCTGCCCGAGACTGTCGCCCGTCACGAGCGCCGCCGCCCCTGCGCGCCGGCCGAGGGCCTCGGCGATGCGCATCATGAGCCGGCGATAGATCACCACGCGCGCCGGTCCCGGCACCGCCAGCACCACGGAGCGCTGGATCTCGCCGAAAGGCACGAGGGAGAGGCGCGAGTAGTACTGCCACCGGGTCAGCCGCTCGGCCAGATCGCGCGCCTTCCGGATCGAGTCGTCCGGCAGGTACGGCACGCTGTGGAAGTGGACGAAGACCACGCGGCAGCCGCGCTTCATCAGGCGCCACGCGGCCACGGGGGAGTCGATGCCACCCGAGAGGAGGGCCGCCACGGTCCCGCTCACGCCCACCGGGAGACCACCTGGGCCGGGGCGCCGGCCGCCATAGACGAAGGCCTGCCCCGGGAGCACCTCCACGTGGATGTTGAGCTCGGACTGCTCCAGGTCCACGCGCGTGGCGTGGCGCCCGAGCACATGGGCGCCCAGCTCGCGGTTCAGCTCCACGGAGGTGTGGGGCAGCGTCTTGAAGGCGCGCCGCGCCGTGATCCGGAACGAGGCGAAGGTCCGCCCCTGCGTCACCCGGTCAACCCCCCGCTTCAGCTCCTCGAGCGAGGTCCCCGTCCGCTCGGCCAGCGCGAGATTGGCCACGCCGAAGACGTGGCGGAGACGCTCCACCACGACCTCCGGATCGGCACCCGGCGGCGGCTCAAGGACGATGCGCCCGGTGAGCTGGGTCACGCGCGGGGCGCCGAGGTCCTCGAGCGCGCGCACCAGGTTCTGCTGGAGGCGCCGCAGGAAGAGCGGGCGGTTGCCGCGCTTGAGGCTGATCTCGTGGTAGTGGACGATCACGCAGCGGTCGCGGGCCGTCTCCATTACGCCTCCGCCTCCCGGGGCTTGGCGTGCTTGGGACGCCGCCGGTAGGCGGTCTTGGGGATCTCCACCTTCGGGGGCTTGCGCGGCATCGGCTTGCGCACGCGCGCGTGCACCGGCTTCTTGCGTGGCATGGCGCCGCTAGTATAGCGCGTCCGGAAAGGTGCTCACCTGCACGGCGCGCCCGGCGGCCTTGTACATCTTGACGCCGCCCCAGGGATCGTCCGCGATGCCGTCGTGGAGCGCCCAGCTCCGCCGGCGCACGGTGCGTCCGGCGCCCGGTTGGCGGAAGGGGGAGGAGCCGTCGAGCCGCGCGGCAAGGGGCCCGCCTGGACCGAAGCCCTCGTGGATACTCTCCATGGTCTCGCGCCCCATGAGATAGCCGCACCCATGGCGTTCGTAGAGGATGGCCGAGTGGTAGAAGAGCGGGTCGATCAGGTAGATCTCCTTGCCCATGAGCGAGCAGAAGTGCTCCATGGACTCCAGGACCTGCGCCAGCATGCGGAGGCCCCGGCGGACCTGCCCGGGCGCGAGCCCGTCCTGCATGGCCCGCAGCTCCTCCGCCAGGTTTCGCGAGGCCGTGCCGAAGAGGGTGTCACGCCCGTCCACGTCGCTGTCGATGGCGTAGCGTGGCGCCGTGGGGTCGTTGATCTGGACGAAGGCGAGCTCCGGCACCGACAGCGGCGACGTCTCCACATCCACGAGGAGCGCCGGGTCCCGGTCCTCCTCGGCCTGCCGCACCTCCACGCGCACCCACGGCTTGTCCTCGGGCGCCGTGATGCGGACGAGCCGCCCCCCGTCCCGCCCGCGGAGCGTGCCCGGATCGATGGCGAAGCGCTGCAGGAGATCGTCCGGCACGAGGCGCAGATAGAGGGCCTCCGCCATCTCCCGCGGGAGCGCGTTGATCTCCTGGATGGAGCCCAGGCCCAGCCCGTCGACGCGGGCGTCCACGCTATCGCGCCTCGAGGGAGGCGGCGAGGGCGCGCGCTCGATCCAGCTCGTCCGGCGTGTTGACGTTCATGAATACAACCGCGGGGTCGCAGAGGCGCGCGATCTGGGCTTCCGTGATGGCCAGCACCCGCACCTCGTCGAAGAAGCCGATGATCTTGAGCCGGCCCGAGCGGAGCCGCCGCTCGATGGGCCCGAGACAGGACTTGGCGTAGCAGGCGTGGAGCGTCTCCCACTGCCCGGCGATCTGCGGGATGACCACATCGGCCTCGGCCGCGCGCGAGGCGACGAGGCGGACCACCTCCACGGAGAGGAAGGGCATGTCGCAGGCGACGGTGAAGGCGGCGTCGCCCGGCACTGCCGCGAGCCCCGAGTAGATGCCGCCGAGAGAGCCGTGGTCTGGGAAGACGTCGGGCACCATGGGAAGCCCGAGGTGGGCGTAGAGCGCCGGCGTGTTGGTGACGATCAGCACGTCGCCTGTGACCGCCCGCACGGCGTCGACGACGCGCTCGATGATGGACCGCCCCCCGAGGGGCACGAGGGCCTTGGGCGCCCCGCCCATCCGGATGCTCTTGCCCCCCGCCTGGATCACGCCCGTCACGCGCATGGGCAGAGCCGGACAGACCCCTGGCGCACCACGCGGGGCGGCCACGCCGTGCAGTCGGCGACGGTGGAGCCGGCGCCACCCGCCGTGGGCCCGGCGGCGAGGATCAGATCCACCTGCCCCTCGAAGTACCCACGCACGGCCTCGGGTGTGGTGGGCGGCTCCCCGCCGCTCGGGTTGGCGCTGGGCGCCGTGACGGGGAGGGCCGCGGCGCGGACCAGGCCGAGCGCCACCGGATGCCCCGGCACGCGCACGCCGAGCATTCCCGTCCCCGCGGTGAGGGAAGCGGGCACGCCGGGCGCTGCCCGGAGCACGAGCGTGAGCGCGCCGGGCCAGTGACGCGCCATGAGCGCCCTCGCCCCCTCGGAGATTTCCACGCACAGCGCCTCGACGCGCTCGATCCCATCCACCAGCACGAGCAGCGGCTTGGACTCGGGGCGGCCCTTGATGCGGAAGACGCGCTCCACGGCCTCGGCGTTGAGCGCGTCGGCACCGAGGCCGTAGAAGCTCTCCGTCGGGAAGGCCACGAGCCCACCGGACTTGAGCACCGAGGCGGCCTCAGCCAGCGTGGCGGCCAGGGGCTGCCGCGGGTCCACGTCGAGGAGACGCGTCACGGGGACTCCTGGCGAGCGAGCGCGCGGCGACCGATGTCCGTGCGGAAGTGAGCGCCGGCGAAGCCGATCCGCCCCACGGCCGCATAGGCCCGCGTGACGGCCTCGCGGATGTCGCGACCGAGGGCCTGCACGCCAAGCACGCGCCCCCCTGCCGAGACCAGGAGCCCGTCCCGCAGCGCGGTACCCGCGTGGAAGACCTGGACGCCTTCGGCCTCGGGCAGCGCCCCGGCGGCGTCGAGGCCCGCGATGGGGCGCCCGGTCTCGTATGTCCCCGGGTACCCGCCGGAGACCATGACGACGCACACCGAGGAGGCCGCGCGCCATCTCACCGAGGCCGGCAGCCCGCGCCCTCGCGCGACCGCGTCGAGCAGCGGCAGGAGATCCTGGTCGAGCCTGGGCAAGATCGCCTGGCACTCCGGATCGCCGAACCGGCAGTTGAACTCGATCACGCGGGGTCCGTCGCGAGTGATCATGAGCCCGACGAAGAGCAACCCGCTGTAGGGAGCCCCCTCCTTCGCCATGGCCGCGATGGTGGGCCGCACGATCTCCGCCATCACCCGCTCCGTGGTGGCCTCATCCATCACCGGCGCCGGAGAATAGGCCCCCATCCCGCCCGTGTTCGGTCCCTGGTCGTCGTCGCACACCGTCTTGTGGTCCTGGGCAGCCTGGAGCGGCAGCACTGCTGCGCCGTCGGACAGCGCGAAGAATGATGCCTCCTCGCCCACCAGGAACTCCTCGACGACCACCCGGAGGCCGGCCTCGCCGAAGGCCCGCTCATCGAGGCAGAGCGCGACCGCGCGGTCAGCCTCCTCGAGGCTGCGGCACACGATTGCCCCCTTGCCCGCCGCAAGGCCGTCGGCCTTGACCACGAGGGGCGCGCCCAGCTCGCGGCAGAAGGCGCGCGCCGGCGCTGGCGCGTCGAACACGCGGAAGCGCGCGGTGGGGATGCCGTGGCGCGCCATCAGGTCCTTGGCGAAGGCCTTGCTGCTCTCGAGGCGCGCGGCGGCGGCGCCGGGACCGAAGACGGCGAGCCCCGCCGCCCGCAGCCGGTCGCCGAGCCCGAGCGCCAGCGGCGCCTCGGGCCCCACGACCACGAGGTCCACACGCTCTGCCGCGGCCAGCGCCACCAGGTCGTCCACGGCCGTGGCGCGCACGGGCACGCAGCGGCCGTGGCGCGCGATGCCGGGATTGCCGGGAGCGACCACGAGCCCGCTCAGGAGCGGGCTTTGAGCGATTTTCCACGCGAGCGCATGCTCGCGCCCGCCGCCACCGACCAGGAGCGCCTTCATTCGTCCCCCTCCCCGGAGCGCTCCCCACGGTCAGGCCGGCCCTCCACCGCGGCGAGATGGGAGCGGGCGATCTGGGCCCACGGGCTCCCGAGGTCCAGCTCGAGGTAGCGCCGCCAGTGGTGCGCCGCCGTCTCGGCCCGCCCGACCTTGCCGAGCACCCCCGCCAGGTTGAAATGGGCGTCGGCGTAATCGGGCTGCATCTCGATGGCACGGCGGTACCAGGTGATGGCCACGGGGAAGTCGCCCAGGTCCTCGTGCAGCGAGCCCAGGTTGAACGCGGCCTGCGGGCAGGCCTCGTCGGCCGCCAGCGCAGCCTCGTAGCACTGCCCCGCCCGCTCGTAGTGGCCCATGCGGTGCTGCAACAGCCCGAGGTTGTTCCATGCCGCGGCATAGCCCGGGTCGATGGACACCACGCGCCCGTAGGCCTCCACTGCCGCCTCCCACTGCTCGGGATCGCCGTCCCAGGCCGACGCGCGCGCGAACCACGCCTCCGCGTCGTGCGCCGGCGGGATCAGGGGACGGACCATTCCCCACGAGAGGGACTCGGTGGCCTCTCGCGCCAGCTCCGCCTCGGAGAAGTCAAGGAGCCCCTGCCCGGTGCGCGGATCGAACCGCAGGCGGTCCTGCTCCATGATCACGCGCCGGTCCTCCACCAGCAGGCGCAGCTCGGCGAGCGGCGCCTCGGCGTCGGGGGCGAGCCGCCGGGCGCCCTCGAGCGCCTCGCGCACCTGCCGCACGGTGGCCCCCGCCTCGAGCAGGGCAGCGCCCACGCGGCAGGCCACGAGATCGCGGAAGCGGTAACCCTCGCCGTCGGCGGGCAGGAGGCCGAGGCGCCGGAGCTGGGCGGCTCGCCTGGCAGTGAGGCGCAGCAGGCGAGTCAATTCCCGCAGGGTGAAGACGCGCTCGGGCTGGGCCACGGTCACAGCATCAATGCTTGAAGTGGCGGATGCCGGTCGTGACCATCGCCATGCCGTGCTCGTTGGCGGCGGCGATCACCTCTTCGTCCCGGACCGATCCCCCGGGATGAAGCGCCGCCGTGGCGCCGGCCTGCGCCACCACGTCGAGCCCGTCGCGGAAGGGGAAGAAGGCGTCCGAGGCGCAGACCGTGCCCCGCGTCTCGAGGCCCACCTCCTTGGCGCGCATCACCGCGATTCGGGCGGAGTCCACCCGGTTCATCTGCCCGGCGCCTACCCCGATGACCTGGTCCGCCGTGGCGAGCACGATGGCGTTGGACTTGGCGTGCTTGGCCACGCGCCACGCGAAGCGAAGCGCCCGCAGCTCGGCGTCAGTGGGCGGGCGCCGGGAGACGACCTTGAGCGCGGCGGGATCCAGGTCGGCGAGGTCGGCGTCCTGCACGAGGAGACCGCCGAGGACGCTGCGCGTCTCCATCATCCGCACCGGGTCGTCGCTGCGCAGGCTCGGCAGCCGGAAGACCCGGCACTTCTTCTTGGTGCGCCGGAGCTCCTCCAGCGCCTCCGGGGCGAAGTCCGGCGCGAAGAGGATCTCCAGCAGGATGCCCGACAGCTCCTTCACCACCTCGAGGTCCAGCCGGCGGTTCACGCCGACGATGCCGCCGTAGATGGAAACCGGGTCGCATGCCTTCGCCTTGCGGACGGCCTCGCCGGCACTCCTGCCGAGGGCGACGCCGCAGGGGTTTGTGTGCTTGAAGACCACGGCCGCCGGGTCGTCGAACTCCAGCAGGAGCCCGAGCGCCGCCGACCAGTCGAGCAGGTTGTTGTAGGACAGCTCGGGGCCGTGCAGCTGCGCGGCGGCCGCCAGCCCCAGAGGCGTGCCCGGCGGGCGGTAGAAGGCCGCCGCTTGATGCGGGTTCTCGCCGTAGCGCAGCCCCTGGACGCGCTCGAACTCGAGGACGACTCTCGCCGGGAGCCTCGCCTCGCCCGCCGCCGGGCTCTGTGCCGGGGCGGGCTCTGCCGCCGGCCGGTCGAGGCCGCGCGCGCTGGGATCGCGGAGGTACGCGGCGATGGCCGCGTCGTACTGGGCCGTCCGTCTGAACGCCTCGTGGGCGAGCCTGTACCGGGTCTCCGCAGAGAGCGTGCCGTCGTTGCGCCGGATCTCCTCGAGCACGGGGGCGTACTGCGAGGGATCGGTCACCACGCCGACGCTCTCGTGGTTCTTGGCGGCCCCGCGGATCATGCTCGGCCCGCCGATGTCGATGTTCTCGACCGCCTCCGCGAGGGTGACGTCCGGGCGGGCCACCGTCTTCTCGAAGGGGTAGAGCGCCACCACCACGAGGTCGATGGGACGGATCTGCTGCGCCGCCAGCGCCGCCATGTGGGCAGGCGACTGCCGCCGCGCCAGGATGCCTCCATGGACCTTCGGGTGCAGCGTCTTGACCCGCCCGTCGAGCATCTCGGGGAACCCCGTGACCTCCGCCACATCCACCACCGGGATCCCGGCGCCGCGCAGCAGCGCGGCCGTGCCGCCGGTGGAGAGGATCTCCACGCCGAGAGCGGCGAGCCCCCGGCCGAGCTCCACGACGCCCGTCTTGTCATGCACGCTGATGAGCGCGCGCTGTACTCGACTCATGGCTCCTCCAGGATGCGAACGTGGCGGTCTTCGAGCCGGAGCCGCCCCTCGGCGAAGAGGCGGATGGCCTCGGGATAGATCCGGTGCTCCTCGGCCAGGATCCGGTCGGACAGGCTCGCCTCGGTGTCGTCCTGCCGCACGGGCACGGCGGCCTGCAGCACGATGGGCCCCGTGTCCACGCCCTCGTCCACGAAGTGGACGGTCGCCCCCGCGATGCGCACACCGTGCTCGAGCGCCTGGCGCTGGGCGTGGAGCCCGGGGAAGGCGGGGAGCAGGGCGGGGTGGATGTTGAGCAGGCGCCCCTCGAAGTGGCGGACGAACACGGGCCTCAGGATGCGCATGTAGCCGGCAAGGCAGACGAGCTCCACGCGACGCTCCTCCAGCAGAGCGATGAGCGCCTGGTCGTACCCCTCGCGGCCGGGGTGCAGCGTCGGGTCGAGGACGAGCGCCTCGACGCCATGGTCCCGCGCGATGTCCAGCGCCCCCGCCCCCGAGCGGTCCGAGAGGACCACGACGACCTCGGCGCGAACGCGCCGCGCCTCGACCCCCGAGAGGATGGCGCGCAGGTTGGAGCCGCGGCCCGAGGCCAGCACGCCGACGCGCAGGCGGGGGGCGTCAGACATACTCGACCCCGCGTGCCCCGGCGCGGATCTCCCCCACCTCGAAGACCTGCTCCCCCGCCGCTCGCAGGTGCGCGGCGGCCGGCGCGGCATCGCGCGGGCGTACCACGAGGAGGTAGCCGAGCCCCATGTTGAAGGTCCGCCGCATCTCGACCTCGTCCACCTGGCCAGCCTCCTGGATGACGCGGAAGACGGGCGGGACGGACCAGGCGCTCCGGTCGATCACGGCGCGAGCGCCCTCTGGCAGGACGCGCGGAAGGTTCTCGGTGATGCCGCCGCCGGTGATGTGCGCCATGGCGAGGACGGGCACGGCCTGCAGCAGCGACAGCACCGGCTTGACGTAAATCCGGGTGGGCGTCAGGAGCTCGTCGGCGACGGTCCGGGAGGCCCCTGGCATTGGGGCGTTGATCCCGAGGCCCAGCCGCTCCAGCAGGACCTTGCGCGCCAGTGTGTAGCCGTTGGAGTGTAGCCCCGAGGCGGCCAGCCCGAGGACGCGATCGCCGGGCTCGACCTCTGCGCCGGTGACGATCCCGCTCCGCTCGACCACGCCCACTGCGAACCCGGCCAGGTCGTACTCGCCGGGGGCGTAGAAGTCACCCATCTCCGCCGTCTCACCGCCCACGAGCGCGCATCCCGCATCCCGGCACCCCGCCGCGATGCCGGACACGATGGCCTCGATCCGCGACGGATCCACACGGTTCACCGCCAGGTAGTCGAGGAAGTAGAGCGGCTCGGCGCCATGCACGAGCAGGTCGTTGACTCCCATGGCGACCAGGTCGATGCCCACCGTGTCGTGCCGGTCGGCCAGGAAGGCGATCTTGAGCTTGGTCCCCACGCCGTCCGTGGAGGAGACCAGGACCGGCTCGCGATACCCGGCCGGGATACGGCAGAAGGCCGCGAAGGCGCCGACCCCACCCAGGACCTCGGGCCGATGGGTGGACGCGGCCAGTCGGGCGATGCGCCGTACCGCCTCGTCGCCGGCGGTGATGTCCACGCCGGCCGCCCGGTACGTGAGCGGATCTGGACTCAGGAGCCTACCCTCGAGCGTCGGGCGCATGAGCGCCGCGACGGCAGATCATGCTTCGAACAGCCGGAGCTGGGAGCGGTCGGGAGACTCGAAGCCCACCTTGTACTGTCCGGTGAAGCAGGCGTGGCAGAAGTGGTGGGGGTCATTCCCCGTGGCCTTGAGCATCCCGTCGAGCGAGAGGTAGCCCAGGGAGTCGGCGCCGAGATAGCGCTGGATCTCCCCCACGTCGTGGCTCGCGCCGATCAGCTCCTTCCGCGTCGGCGTGTCGATGCCGTAGTAGCACGGCCACTGGATGGGCGGCGAGGAGATGCGCACGTGCACTTCGCGCGCGCCGGCCGCCCGGATCATCTTCACGATCTTCCGGCTGGTCGTCCCGCGGACGATGGAGTCGTCCACCACGACCACGCGCCGGCCACCGAGGACCTCGCGGTTGGGATTGAGCTTCACCTTCACCCCGAAATGCCGGATGCCGTGGCTCGGCTCGATGAAGGTCCGCCCCACGTAGTGGTTCCGGACGAGCCCGATGTCGTAGGGCAGCCCCGCCTCCTCGGCGTAGCCGAGCGCGGCGCCCACGCCCGAGTCGGGCACCGGGATCACCAGGTCGGCCTGCACCGGATGCTCGCGCGCGAGCTGGTGGCCCAGCGCCTTGCGAACCACGTGCACGTTGCGCCCCCAGAGCATCGAGTCGGGACGCGCGAAGTAGACGTACTCGAACACGCACGAGAGCCGCTCCTGGGGCCGGAAGGGGTGGTAGCTCGTGAGCCCGCTCTCGTCGATCACGAGGACCTCGCCGGGCTCGATGTCGCGCACGAACGTGGCTTCCATCAGATCGAGAGCGCAGGTCTCCGACGCGACCACCCACGCCTCCCCCAGCCGTCCCAGCGAGAGCGGCCGGAAGCCGGAGGGATCGCGAACGGCAACGATGGAGGAGCGCGTGAGGAGCAGGAGGCTGTAGGCCCCCCGGACCTGCGAGAGCGCGTGCGCGAGCTGCTCCACGAGCCCCGGGCCCTCGGCGCGGGCCAGGAGGTGGAGGATCACCTCCGTGTCGGACGAGGACTGGAAGACGGCGCCGGCTTCCTGCAGCTGCCGCCGCAGATCCTGGGCGTTGACCAGGTTGCCGTTGTGGCCGATGGCCACCGGCCCGTGCACCGTCTTGGCGCTGATGGGCTGGGCATTCCGGAGGTTGGAGCTGCCCGCCGTGGAGTAGCGGACATGGCCGAGGGCGCGGCTGCCAGGCAGGCGCTTGAGCCGCTCGCGGGTGAAGACGTCCGCGACCCACCCCATGGCCTTCTCGACGTGGAAGTGGTCGCCGTCGGTGGCCGCGATCCCGGCCGACTCCTGGCCGCGGTGCTGGAGCGCGTACAGCCCGAGGTAGGTGACGTTGGACGCCTCGGGGTGATTCCAGATGCCGAAGAGCCCGCACTCGTCGTGGAACTTGTCGTCGGCCGGGAGCCGCGTCCGCTCAGCTGACATGGCGCTCAAATCCGTTCCTCCACTCGCGGGCGATCTGCATCACCGGCACGCTGACGGCCAGCTCGCCGCCCATCCGGACATCGAGCCGCTCGCCGCCGACCACCCCGATCCAGCGCCACGGGATGGCGAACTCCGCCATCAGCGCCTCGAGTGCCCGGCTCGCATCGGCAGGAACGGACACGACGATGCGCGACGGGCCCTCTCCGAACAGTGCCAGGTCCGGCCGTGGGGCCGCCGGCAGGCCGATCTCGGCGCCGATGGTCGCCGGCCCGCTGACGCACGCCTCGGCCACGGCCACGGTCAGGCCCCCCTCGGAGCAGTCGTGCGCCGAGCGCACCAGGCCCGCCTCGATGGCCGCGCGGCACGCCTCCTGCGCGGTCCGCTCGAGGTCCAGATCCAGCGGAGCCAGCCGGCCCGCGAGCGTGCGATGAAGCGTCCAGAGGTACTCCGATCCTCCGAGGCTCACGGCATCGGGCCCGAGGAGGGCCACCCGGTCCCCGGGCTCCTTGAACCACTGGGTGCAGCGGCACTCCGCATCCTCGATCAGCCCGGCCATGCCGATCACCGGTGTCGGCAGAATCGCCTGCCCCAGCGTTTCATTGTAGAAGGACACGTTGCCGCCCACCACCGGGATTTCCAGCGCGCGGCACGCCTCGGCGATGCCGGCCACGGCCTCCTTGAACTGCCAGAGGATCTCGGGACGCTCCGGCGAGCCGAAGTTGAGGCAGTCGGTGAGCCCCAGTGGCCGCGCCCCGCTCACGGCCAGGTTGCGTGCCGCCTCGGCCACGGCCATGGCCGCGCCACGGCGCGGATCCAGATAGACGAAACGCGCGTTGCAGTCGGTGGTGAGGGCCACGGCCATGGGAGTTCCCTTGATGCGCAGAACCCCGGCGTCCGACCCGGGGAGGACGAGCGTGTTGATCCCGACCTGCTGGTCATATTGCCGGTACACCCACTCCTTCGAGGCAATCGTGGGCGAGCCCATCAGAGCCAGCAGCGCCCGCCCCGGGGCAGCCGCGTCGGGGAGCGTGAGGGGATCGAAGGCCTCCAGCGCGTCCTGCCAGTCGGGACGAACGGTCGGCCTCTCGTAGATCGGCGCCTCGTCGGCCAGCGCCGTGACGGGCACCTCGGCCACGACCTCGCCGCGCATGCGTGCACGGAGCACCCCGTCGTCGGTCACGGTGCCGATCTCGACCGCGTCGAGCTCCCACTTGGCGAAGACGCGCCGGACCTCGGCTTCACGCCCGCGCGCCGCCACCAGGAGCATGCGCTCCTGGGACTCGGAGAGCATGATCTCATAGGGCGTCATGCCCAGCTCGCGCTGCGGCACTCGGGACAGCTCCACCTCCATCCCCGTGCCGGCGCGGGCCGGCATCTCCGAGCAGGCGCAGGCGAGTCCGGCGGCGCCCATGTCCTGGATGCCGACGATGGCCCCTGTCTGCATCGCCTCGAGGCACGCCTCGAGGAGGAGCTTCTCCGTGAAGGGGTCTCCCACCTGCACCGTCGGGCGCCGCTCCTCCGCCCCCTCGTCGAAGGTGGCCGAGGCCATGGTGGCGCCGTGGATGCCGTCGCGCCCGGTCTTCGCCCCCACGTAGAGCACCGGGTTGCCGGGTCCCTCCGCGCGCGCGCGCAGGATGCGGTCCTTCCGCACGAGGCCCACGGCCATGGCGTTCACCAGCGGGTTGCCCGCATACTCCGGCCCGAAGTTCACCTCGCCGCCCAGGTTCGGGACGCCGAAGCAGTTGCCGTACCAGCTGATGCCGGAGACGACGCCGTCGATCAGCCGGCGGGTTTTCGGGTCTTCCGGGGCGCCGAACCGCAGGGAATCCAGGATCGCGATGGGGCGGGCGCCCATGGTGAAGATGTCTCGGAGGATGCCGCCCACGCCCGTGGCCGCGCCCTGGAAGGGCTCGATGAAGGAGGGGTGGTTGTGGCTCTCGATCTTGAACGTCAGCGCGAGATCGCCGCCCAGGTCCACGATGCCCGCGTTCTCCCCGGGCCCCTGGAGTACGTGGGGCGCCTGGCTGGGCAACCCGCGGAGAAAAATCCGCGAGTGCTTGTAGGCGCAGTGCTCGGACCAGAGCGCGGAGAAGAGACCGAGCTCGGTGAAGGTGGGCTCCCGGCCGATGCGCCGGATGATGCGATCGTATTCCTCGGCCGTGAGGCCGTGGGTGAGAGCGAGCTCCTGCGTGACCTTAGGCTCGACCCCGGGCACCCCGGCCCCACTCCATCGCCGTGTCTCTTACCGCTTGAGGAAGCTGCCGTCCTCGACGAGGCTGCCGAGGAGCGAGTGGAAGATGAGCAGGCCGTCCGTGCCCCCCATGGCGTTCTCGGCAGCCCGCTCCGGGTGGGGCATCATGCCCAGCACGGTGCCGTCCTCGTTCACCAGGCCCGCGATGTGGTCCAGCGAGCCGTTCGGATTGGCCTCCTTCGCGAGCCGCCCATCCTCCGTGCAGTACCGGAACACGATCTGGTGCTTGTCCTTGAGGGCCCGGAGCGTCTCCCAGTCGGCGTAGAACTTCCCCTCACCGTGAGAGATGGGCATCCGGAGAACCTGCCCCGGCCTGAGGGCACGCGTGAACGGGGTCTCCGCATTCTCGACTCTCAGGTAGGTGGACTGGCAGCGATACTGCAGACACTCGTTGCGCATCAGCGCGCCGGGGAGGAGCTTGGCCTCGCAGAGGATCTGAAAGCCGTTGCAGGAGCCCAGCACGACACCGCCCCGGGCGACGAAATCCGGGAGCGCCTCGACCACGGGCGACCGGCCAGCCACGGCGCCGGCACGGAGGTAGTCGCCGTAGGAGAACCCGCCCGGGAGCACCAGGCAGTCGAAATCGGCCAGGTTCGTCTCCCGGTGCCAGACATAGCTGACCGGCTGGTGGAGCACCTCGCTGATGACGTAGTGGAAGTCGCAATCGCTCCACGTCCCGGGGAACACGACCACGCCGAATTTCATGGGGCTAGAGGCTCCTCCTCTTGTCGCGGCACGTTCAGTCTAGCTCGCGCCCCCCGTTCTGGCAAGGCCGAACGGTCCGACATCAGCTCCCGGGCAGGCTCTCCACCGTGAAGTCCTCGATGACGGGGTTGGCCAGGAGCCGGGCGCACATCTCGTCGATCCGCTGCCTCGCCGCCGCGGCATCCAGCCCGTCCAGTTCCAGGTCGATCACCTTCCCGATCCGGATGTCACGGACCTCGGTGAAGCCGAGCCCGGCCAGGGCCCGCTTCACGGAGGCGCCCTGGACGTCCAGGATCCCCGGCTTGAGCCGCACGAGCACCCTCGCCTTCATGCGACTCCCACGATTCTACGGGACCCCTCGATCTTCTCGCGCTTCTCCATGGTGAGTGGCCCCTCACCCAAGCCCCAGGCGCTTGTAGATGGCGTCCACGTTCCTCACGTACCAGGCGGCGTCGAAGCAGGCGTCGAGCTCTGCCGGGCTGAGCCGCGCCATGACCTCCCCGTCGGCCGCGAGCAGGTCGCGGAAGGCGGTGCGGTCCTGCCACGCGCGCATCGCGTTGCGCTGGACCATCTCGTAGGCCCGCTGGCGCGGCAGCCCCTTGTCCGTCAGCGAAAGGAGCACCCGCTGGGAGAACATGAGGCCGTAGCTCCGCTCCATGTTCTCCCGCATCTGCGCGGGCGACACCCGCAGCCCCTCGATGACGCGCGTCATCTGGTGCAGCATGTAGTCCACCAGGAGCGTGGAGTCCGGCAGGATCACCCGCTCCACGGACGAGTGGCTGATGTCCCGCTCGTGCCAGAGCGCCACGTTCTCCAGCGCCGCGTGCGCGTTGGCCCGGACCAGCCGCGCCAGGCCGCACACCTGCTCGCAGGACACCGGGTTGCGCTTGTGGGGCATGGCGCTCGAGCCCTTCTGCCCCTCGGTGAACGGCTCCTCCGCCTCGAGCACCTCGGTGCGCTGGAGCGACCGGATCTCGAGCGCCACCTTCTCGAGGGAGGCGGCGATGATCGCCAGGGTCGCGCAGAGCTCGGCGTTGCGGTCGCGCTGAAGCACCTGGGTGGAGATCGGCGCCGGCTCGAGCCCGAGGAGCTGGCATACCTCCTCTTCCACGTCGGGAGCGACGTGGGCGAAGGTTCCGACCGCGCCCGAGATCTTGCCCACCCGCACGGCCTCCCGGGCGCGGCGCAGCCGCTCCAGGTTCCGCCCGGCCTCGGCGTGCCACCCCGCCGGCTTGAGCCCGAAGGTCATGGGCTCGGCGTGGATCCCGTGGGTGCGGCCCACGCAGAGCGTGTCCTTGTGCCGCACCGCGAGCACCCCGACGGCGCCACGGAAACGCTCGAGGCCCGCCAGCAGGAGCTCGCACGCCTGCTGCAGCTGGAGCGCCTGGGCCGTGTCCACCACGTCGGAGGAGGTGAGGCCGATGTGAACGTAGCGAGAGTCGGCGCCGATGGCCTCTTCCAGGTTGGTGAGGAACGCGATGATGTCGTGATGCGTCGTCGCTTCGATCTCGTCGATTCGCTGGGGGTTGAGCGTGGCTCGCGCCTTGATCCGCCCCAGCGCCTCGGGCGGGATGAGCCCCCGCCGCCCGTAGGCCTCGCACACGGCCAGCTCGACGCGCAGCCAGGCCTCGTACTTCGCCTCCTGGGTCCAGAGGCGCGCCATCTCGGGGCGGCTGTAGCGCTCGATCATCCTACCGGAGAGTGAGGTCGCGGGGGAGGCTGTGCCGATCCACGGGCCCGAGGGCCAGCAGGCAGAGCTGCTCGTCGTCGAGCACCCGGTGGATGAGAGCCTCGATCTCCTCGAGCCGGACGGCGTCGATGGCGGCGAGCATCTCGTCCACCGACAGGAAGGAGCCGAAGCGGAGCTCCTGCTTCGCCAGGCGGTTCATGCGGCTCGAGGTCGACTCCAGCGACAGGATGAGGTTGCCCTTGAGGTGATCCTTGGCGCGGCGGAGCTCCTCGGCCGTGACCCCGTCCTTCTTGATCGCGCGCAGCTCCTTCATGAGCGCCGTGAGCACCTTGCCGAAGTTGGGCGCGTCGGTGCCCGCGTAGACGTAGAGGACTCCGGCGTCGTGGAACGCCTGCGTCCCGGAGTGCACGGAGTAGACGAGGGCCTGGCGCTCGCGCACCTCCTGGAACAACCGGGACGACATGCTGCCCCCGATGATGTCGTTCAGGAGATAGAGAGCGTAGCGCTCCGGCGCCCCGTCCGGGATCCCCGGAAACCCCAGGACCAGGTGGACCTGCTCGAGGGCCTTGTGCACGACGTGGACGCCGGGGTGCAGCACCGGGGCCGCGCTGCGCCGGGGGATGGCCTGGCGCCGGAAGCCCTCGAAGCGCGGGGCGAACAGGTCCACCACGCGCGCGGGATCCGCATGCCCCGCCGCCGCCACCATGATGTTCGTGGGGGCGTACTCCTCCTCGAAGTGGCGCAGGATCGTCTCCCGCCCGAAGCTCCGGACCGAGTCCCAGGTGCCGAGGATCGGCCGCCCGAGCGGATGGTCGGCCCAGACCCGCTCGGCGAAGAGGTCGTGGATGAGATCGTCGGGCGTGTCCTCCACCATCTTGATCTCCTGGAACACGACCGACTTCTCCTTCTCGATGTCGTCCTCGGCGAAGCGCGGGCGCATCAGGATGTCCGTCAGGAGGTCGGCGGCCAGGGGGAGGTGCTCGTCGAGCACGCTCACGTAGAAACAGGTGTGCTCCTTGGCGGTGAAGGCGTCCATGTGCCCACCGACCGAGTCGATGGCGCGGGCGATCTCCTCGGCCGACCGCGTGGCGGTCCCCTTGAAGACCAGGTGCTCGATCAGGTGGGAGATCCCGCCGCGGTCCTCCGGCTCGACTCGCGAGCCGGTCTCTACCCAGACACCGACGGCCACCGACCGCACATGAGGCATCGACTCCGCAACCACACGAATGCCGTTGGGCAGCACATGCTTGTGGTACCGGTCCCCCACTAGGCCTGGTCTCCGGCCGCCGCCAGCTTGAGCTTCTCGCGATCCGCCAGCGCCGGCTGCTCGCGCAAGGCGGTCTTCCGCGACAGCCTGACCTTCCCGCTGCTGTCGATCTCGATCACCTTCACCAGGACCTCGTCGCCCTCGGTGAGCACGTCACCCACGGCGCGGATGCGGTTCTCGGCGATCTGCGAGATGTGCAAGAGCCCTTCCGAGCCCTGGATCACCTCGACGAAGGCCCCGAACTCCTTGATGCTCTTCACCTTCCCGACGTAGATGCGGTCCAGCTCCACCTCGCGGCAGATGTCCTGGATCATCCCCAGTGCCATCTGGGCCGCGTCGTTGCTCGACGAGAAGATGGTGACCTTGCCGTCGTCCTCCACGTCGATCTTGGCGCCGGTCTTCTCCTGGATGCCGCGGATGACCTTGCCGCCGGGGCCGATGATCTCGCGGATCTTCTCGGGGCGGATCTTGATGGTGACGAAGCGCGGAGCGTAGGGCGAGAGCTGTGTCCGCGTCGCCGTGATGGTCTCGGCCATCTTCCTGAGCACGAACAGCCGCGCCTCCCGGGCCTGGGCCAGGGCCTGGCGCATGATGTCCACGGAGACGCCCTTGATCTTGATGTCCATCTGCAGCGCCGTGATGCCCTTCTCGGTGCCGGCGACCTTGAAGTCCATGTCGCCATAGTGGTCCTCGCTCCCCATGATGTCCGTGAGGATGCCGACCCTGTCCCCCTCCTTGACCAGGCCCATGGCGATGCCCGCGACGGGTGCCTTGAGCGTCACGCCGGCGTCCATGAGCGCCATGGAAGCGCCGCACACCGTGGCCATGGAGGACGAGCCGTTGGACTCGAGGATATCGGAGACGATGCGGATCGTGTAGGGGAACTCCTCCTTGGTCGGCAGCACGGCCTCGATGGCCCGGTGGGCGAGCGCCCCGTGCCCGACCTCCCGGCGACCGGGAGTGCCGAAGCGCTTCACCTCGCCCGTCGAGAAGGAGGGGAAGTTGTAGTGGAGCATGAAGCGCCGGTACGTGTCCCCTTCGAAGGACTCCATCTTCTGCTCGTCGTTCTTGGTCCCGAGCGTGGCAGCCACCAGCGCCTGGGTCTCGCCGCGAGTGAAGAGGGCCGACCCGTGGGCCCGCGGCAGGTACTCCACCTCGGACCAGATCGGACGGATCTCCTTCACGCTGCGGCCGTCCACCCGGATGCCCTTCTCCACGATCAGCCGGCGCACCTCTGCCTTTTCCACTTTCTCGAAGTACTCGCGGGCCTTGGGCCGCCCGGCCTCGTCGATCCCGAGCGCCTGGCAGATCTCACCGAAGACCGCCTCGAGCGCCTGCGCCCGGACCTGCTTCTCGTGGATGGACAGGGCCTGGACCACCTTGGCCGCGGCGGCGTCTCTGACCCTGGCCTCGAGGGCCGGATCCGCCCCGGCTGCGGCATCGAAGGCCCAGCGCGGCTTGGCCGCCTTGGCCATGAGCTCCTTCTGCATCCGGGCGAGCCGTTTGCACTCCTCTTGACCGAAGGCGAGAGCCTCGAGCATCTGCTCCTCGCTGATCTCCTTGCCGCCCGACTCGACCATGAGGATCGCGTCCTCGGTGCCGGCGATGACGAGCTCCAGCGGGGAGGCGGCCACCTGGGCATACGTCGGGTTGGCGACAAGCTTGCCGCCCGCGAGCGCCACACGAACGGCGCCCAGGGGCCCGTCGAACGGGAGGCCCGACAGGGAGAGGGCGGCGGAGGAGCCCACCATGGCGAGCACGTCGGGGTCATGCTCGGTGTCGGCCGAGATGACCAGGTTGATGACCTGGATCTCGTTGCGGAACCCCTTCGGGAAGAGCGGCCGGACCGGGCGGTCGATGAGCCGGCAGGTCAAGGTCTCCTTCTCGTCGGGCCGGCCTTCACGCTTGAAGAATCCCCCCGGGATCTTCCCGCCCGCGTAGGCGCGCTCGCGGTACTCGACCGTGAGCGGCAGGAAGTCGCGGCCCTCCATGGGCGTCTTGGTCGCGACCACCGTGGACAGCACCATGGTCCCGCCACAGCGGACGACCACGGCCCCGTCGGCCTGCTTGGCGACCTTGCCCGTCTCGATGGACAGGACGGTGCCGTTGATCTCGGATTGAACAGAGTGAATCATACGCTGACTGAACCTCCAGCTCGGGGTGATGCAGGAATGTGATGGGCCCGGCCCAGCCGGGCTCGCTGCGGCAGAATGAGGTCTGGGTCCGCGGTCACTTGCGGAGCCCGAGCCTCTCGGTCAGGGCGCGGTACCGCTCCACGTCCTTCTTTCGGAGATACTCCAGGAGCCCCCGGCGCTTGCCGATGAGCATCAGCAGCCCGCGCCGGGAGTGATGGTCTTTCTTGTGGGTCTTGAAGTGATCGGTGAGACCGTTGATGCGTTCCGACAGGAGGGCGACCTGAACCTCGGGAGAGCCGGTGTCCCCATCGTGCACCTTGAACTGCTCGATGAGGCTCTTCTTCTTGTCGACGGACAGACGCATGCAGGTCTCCTTCCGGGGGGTCCCCCCCCAATCGCCACGCCCCCAGAGTCCCTGCTGCGACTCCGCCAGGACGGGTTCCAGAGCGATGCAAAACCCAGACGTTACCCAGCGACGCTATCATGGAACCGCCCGACTGTAAAGGCGAATGCCGCGCTCACCCGTTTCTGGCCTCGAGAGGCCACGAGCCCGCGAGGCGGCGTCCCGTCTCGATATCCGCAGCCACCTGCCGCGTGAGGGCATCCGCGCTCTCGAACTTCATCTCGGCCCTGATTCGCTCCACGAAGGAGAGCGTGAGGGTCTCGTCGTAGAGGTCGCCATCGAAGTCGAGCAGGTACGCCTCCACCCAGTAGTCGTTCTCCCCGAAGGTCGGACGGTACCCGACGTTCACGACCGCGGCCGCTTGCCCGCCAGACCAGGACGCCCACGCCGCATAGACACCCGGGGCCAGGATGAGCGGGCGATCGGGCCGCAGATTGGCCGTGGGAAAGCCGAGCGTCCGGCCGCGCCCGGCCCCGCGGAGGACGGGACCGCTCGCCAGGTACGGGTGGCCCAGGAACGCCCGAGCCCGGCCCAGGTCCCCGTCCCGGAGGGCCTCCCGAATGGCGCTGGAGGATACCGTCTGGTCGTCGACCTGGAGCGGGGGCACGACGTGTGCGACGAACCCGTGCCGGTCACCCAGCTGGCGCAGCAGCGCGGCCGTCCCGCGGGCGCCCCGCCCGAAGGTGTGGTTGTATCCCACGACGACCTCCCTGACCCGCAGCGTGTCCACCAGCACGGTCTCGACGAACGCCTCGGCTTCCAGCCTCGAGAATTCCAGGGTGAACGGGATGACCACGGCGGCATCGAGGCCGTGCCGTGCCATCCGAGCGAGATTCTCCTCCGGGGCCGCGATGGGCGCCGGGGCACGCTCCGGGCGGAGCACCGCGGCGGGGTGCGGATGGAACGTGCAGGCCAGTGCCGCGACCCCGAGCGCGCGGGCGCGCTCGACGGTCGTCGCGAGGATCTTGGCGTGCGCCAGGTGGATGCCGTCGAAGGCCCCGAGGGCCGTGACCGACGGCGTCAGCTCAACCGGGAAGGACGCGAGGCCGCGGACGATCCGCATGGAGGAGTCTTTCGGGCTTGACGGTGGCGCCGCGGCCGACACCCAGACCGAGGAGACCGCCGTCGGACGCGTACACCCGGAGCACGCCCTGGGCGGCAGCGGGAGCCGATACGGCCTGTCCGTGCAGGAAGGCCGGCACGACGGCCGCGTCGAGGGTGATCGCCGGGAGCCCCTGGATGGCCGAGTCGAGGGGAAGCACGCGCTCCCAGAGCCGGGCCCCGTCCCGCGCGTCCCGCACCTCCACCCACGGCACGGCGGAGGCCAGATCGTAAGGCCCGACGCGCGTGCGCACAAGCGCCGACAGCACGGCACCGCATCCCAGAGCCTCGCCGATGTCAGCCGCGATGGTCCGCACATACGTGCCCTTGCCGCAGTGGACGCGGATGGTGAAGCGCGGGGGCGCGAGCGCCTCGAGCGTGATGGCGTGCACCTGGATCTGTCGAGGCTGACGCTCCACCTCGCCGCCCTGCCGGGCGATCTCGTAGAGACGCTTGCCGCCGTGGTGGAGAGCCGAGTACATGGGCGGCACCTGCGTGATGTTGCCGACGAAGCGCTGGACAATGCCCCTGAGCCCATCGGCCGTCAGCGGAGGCACCTCACGCGTCTCGATGACCTCGCCCGAGGCGTCCTGGGTGTCGGTGACGAGCCCCAGCGTGACGGTGGCGAGGTATTCCTTGTCGAGCTCCGCGAGGTACGGCGTGAGCTTGGTGGCCTCGCCGATCAGGATCGGCAGCACGCCGGTTGCATCGGGATCGAGCGTCCCCCCGTGGCCCACCTTCGGCGCACGCAGGAGGCGGCGGAGATGCGCCACGACCTGGAACGAGGTGACGCCAGACCCCTTCTCGACCGACAGCACCCCGGAGCGCTGCGCCTGGCTCACCGCGCGCGGGATGCCAGCGCGTCGCGCACGGCGTCCAGCACGGTGGCGGTGGCCTCGTCGAGCGTCCCGGTCACGGTGCAGCCGGCGGCGTTCTCGTGCCCGCCCCCGCCGAAGCGCGCCGCGATGCGGTTCACGGGCACCTCGCCCTTGCCTCGCAGGCTCACCTTCACCGCGCCCGGCGCCTCCTCGCTGAAGAGCAGCGCGACCCTGACCCCGCGCAGCGAGCGCGGGTAGCTGGCC
Source organism: Candidatus Rokubacteria bacterium GWA2_70_23 (assembly GCA_001788395.1). Taxonomy (GTDB): domain Bacteria; phylum Methylomirabilota; class Methylomirabilia; order Rokubacteriales; family CSP1-6; genus UBA12499. Next base: position 29,696 of record MGBT01000060.1, on the reverse strand, counting down.
AGGTCCTCCGCCGCCATGAACGACCCGGAGACGAATCCCCGCGGCACCGTGAGCCAGGCCACCTGCCCGTCGTCGCTGACGCGGATCCCCTCGAGCACCACGCCGAGCTGGCGAAGCGCGTCCGGCGGGCGCTGCTGGTAGAGCCGGTCGGACACGAGAGCCGGCTGGGCGCCGGCGGCCGTGAGCTCGGCCGCGATACGGAAGGTGCGCGCCGTCGTGTTGGAGTAGCGGAACGACCCCGTGTCCGTGTGAATGGCCGTGAAGAGGCACAGCGCGATCTCCGGCGTCACCGTGAGCCCCAGGGCCCCGAGGAGCTCGTGGATCATCTCGCCGGTGGCAGCGGCCGATGGGTCGACCCAGTTCACCGTGCCGTAGCGCCGGTTGTCCGGGTGGTGATCGATGTTGAGGACCCGACTCCCGGCGGCTCGCGCCTGCTCGAGGAGCCCTTCCGTCCGCGCGTGATCCGGGCAGTCGGTGAGCACGATGACATCGAAGATCCGCGGCGCGACGGTCCACACCTCCCACCGGGCGGCCCCCGGCAGGAAGGCGAGCACATCGGGCACGGGGTGCGGTCCGGCGAAGGTGACCGTCCACCCTGCGTGCTCCAGCGCGAGGCCGGCTCCGAGGAGCGTGCCCAGCACGTCGCCGTCCGGGTGCACGTGCCCGAGTAACAGCGCCTGACCGCGCGGCTGGGCCAGGGCGTCGAGGAGGGCCAGAGGAGGGGACGAGAAGAGCTCGGTCACGGGATCACTCCTGGGGCTCGGGCGGCTCCTGCCGGTGGAGGCCCGCCAGGAGCGACTGCATGCGGGCGGCGTGCTCCATGGAGCGGTCCGGGCGAAAGAGCAGCTGCGGCGTCACCCGGAGGTCCAGGTGCTTGCGCAGCCAGCTCCAGATGAAGCCTCGCGCGTTCTCGAGGGCCGTGAACGAGGACACCCACTTCTCCTCGGGCCCGAGGACGGACACGAACACCTTGGCCTGCTTGAGATCCGGCGTGACGTCCACCTCGGTGATCGTGACGAACCCGAGCCGCGGATCCTTCAGCTCGCGCTGCACGAGGGTGGAGATCTCCTCCTTGATGAGCTGGTTGACACGTTCCAAGCGCTTGCCTTGCATGCTAGAGAATCTCCACCTGGACGTCGATCACGTAGCCGTCCACGTTGTCTTCGATGAAGTCGAGGGCCTTCGAGATGACCTCGTTGGCATGACGGGAGTCGGCGGAGACGCACGCCAGGGCCAGGGTGGAGCGCTGCCAGGAATCCTGGTGATCCACTTCGGCGACCGAGATCTCGAACCGGTGCCGGAGCTTCTCCTTCAACCCCTTCAGCGCGTGCCGCTTGCCCTTCAGCGACCCCACGCCCGGCAGGTGGATCTCCACCGTGCCGACTGCGACGCGCGCCGCGGACATCTCAGAGCGTCCGGGCCACCTCTTCGGTGGTGAAGGCCTCGATGATGTCCCCCGGCTGGACGCTCTTGACGCCCTCGACCCCGATGCCGCACTCGAGCCCCTGGAGAACCTCGCGCACATCGTCCTTGAAGCGTTTCAGCGAGCTGACCGTCCCCTCGCCCGCGACGGTCTCGCCGCGCTTGACCCGCACTCGCGCCCCGCGCACCATCTTGCCCTCGGTCACCGCCGATCCGAGCACCAAGCCCAGCTTGGTGATGGGGAACAGCTGGCGCACCTGGGCTCGTCCCAGGATCACTTCGCGGATCTCGGGAGCGAGCATCCCGGACAGCGCCGCCCTGACGTCGTTGATCACGTCGTAGATGACGTTGTAGCTGCGGAGATCCACACCGTCGGCCTGCGCCTGCGACGCCGCCTTGGGATCGGCCTTGACGTTGAAGCCGAGGACGATGGCGTTGGAGGCCGAGGCCAGCATGACGTCGGACTCGTTCACCGCACCCACGGAGCCGTGGATGACCTTGAGCTTCACCTCGTCGGTGGAGAGCCGCTCGAGGGATTCCGTGAGGGCTTCCACCGATCCCTGGACGTCGGCCTTGAGCACCAGCCGGAGCTCCTTGACCTCGCCCGCCTCGATCTGCTTGTGCAGCTCCTCCAGGGTGATCCGCGTGCCGCCCTTGCCCTTGAGCCTGTCTCGCTCCGAGCGCACGGTCGCGATCTGGCGCGCCTTGCGCTCGTCGGCGACCACCAGCAGGGTGTCGCCGGCCTGGGGCACGCCCGAGAGGCCGAGGACCTCCACCGGATCGGAGGGCCCGGCCTTCTGGACCTTCTTGCCGCGATCGTTGAACATGGCGCGGACCCGGCCCGACCGGGAGCCGACCACGACGGCGTCGCCCTCTTTCAGCGTCCCCGACTGGATCAGCGCCGTCGCCACGGGGCCGCGGCCGCGATCGAGCCGCCCTTCCACGATCACCCCGCGGGCCGCACGACTCGGGTTGGCCTTGAGCTCCAGGATGTCCGACTGCAGCGCCGTCATCTCCAGGAGCTGCTGGATGCCGTCGCCCTTCTTGGCCGAGGTGTGCACGAAGATCGTCTGCCCGCCCCAGTCCTCGGGCACGAGCCCCAGATTGGAGAGCTCCCGCTTGACCCGATCGGGATCGGCGCCCGGCTTGTCGATCTTGTTCACCGCCACCAGGATGGGCACGTTCGCGGCCTTGGCGTGATTCACGGCCTCGACCGTCTGGGGCATGACGCCGTCGTCCGCGGCCACGACCAGGATGACGATGTCCGTGGCCTGGGCTCCGCGGGCCCGCATGGCGGTGAAGGCCTCGTGGCCCGGCGTGTCGAGGAAGGTCACCTTCCCGTGAGGGGTCTCCACCTGGTACGCACCGATGTGCTGGGTGATGCCGCCGAACTCCTTCTCCGCGACCTTCGTGGTGCGGATGGCGTCCAGCAGGGACGTCTTCCCGTGGTCGACGTGGCCCATGACGGTGACGACCGGCGGCCGCGTGACAAGCTGGCTCGGGTCAGTCTCTTCCTCTTCGAGGATGTCGCCCTCCAGCGACCGCACCTCGACGTCGAAGTGGAACTTGTCGGCGACCAGCTTGGCGGCCGTGGGATCGAGCACCTCGTTGACGCTGGCCATGACGCCCAGATCGAGTAGCGCCTTGATCACCTCGCCGGACTTCCGCCGCATCGCCGCCGCCAGCTCACCCACCGTGACGGACTCAGGCAGCTTGACCAGCTCGCGCTTGATCTCGGCGGGCGGCTCGGGCTCGGCCGGAGGCGCAGCGACGGCAGGCTTCGGCTCGACCTTCGCGGGCGCGGGCGGCGCGGGCGAAGCGACCGGCGCGGCCGGACGGGCGGGCGGCGCGGCGACCGCCGGCGCCGCCGGTGTCACCAGACGACCCGGGACCGCGGGGCGCGCGGGAGGGACCGGCATGGCGGGCTTCACGCTCGGTGCCGCGGGCGCGGCGGCCGTGGCGGTCGGCGTCAGGACTCGCGGCGGCGCCCCGGGGGGTTTCGGGATACCCGGGACCATCGGCGGCGCGGCAGCGGCGGGACGCATCGGGTCGCCGGGCGCAGGCCTGGCCACGGCCGGCTTGAGCGGCTCGACCTTCGGGGGCTCGAACCTCGTCGGCTCGGCGGGAGCGGCAGGAGCAGCCGGGGCCGCTCCCGCCGCAGGGATCACCTCGCCAGCGGGCGGCGGAATTGGAACGGCAGGGGCCGGACGGAAGATGATGGCGGCCGGCTTGACTACCTCGGCGGCCGGCTCCACCTTGGGAGCCCTGGTGGCTGGCTTTCGTGCGGCCGGCTTCGCCTCGCGTTGTCCTGCGGCTCGCTTCTTCGCCGGCTCGGCGACAGCGACGCCCTCCCCACCCTCGGGAGCGGTCTTTGGTTTGGCCGCGCGCTTCGGCTTGGCCTCCACGGGCAGCTCTCGCCCTCGGCCGAGCTTGACACAGAGCTCGTTGGCGGTGGCCGTATCCAGCGGGGTCATGGCCCGCTTTCCCTTGTGCCCCATCCCTTCCAACGCCACGAGCAGATCCTTGCTCGTCACGCCGAGCTGCTTCGCGAGGTCAATGACCTTCAAGCGTCCTGCCAAAGCCTGTCTCCCCCTTGCCCGGAATCCTACCCCGCATGTCTGCACATCGCACGAGCCCTCGGGCTCGACTCTCTCCCATCAGCGGGGGCCCAGAAATGGCCCCCGCCATGCCTTCACCGCCCGCCAGGCCTCAGGCTCCACTCTCTCCCATCAGCGGGGGCCCAGAAATGGCCCCCGCCATGCCTTCACCCCCCGCCAGGCCTCAGGCTCCACTCTCTACCATCAGCGGGGGCCCAGAAATGGCCCCCGCACTCCCCCACGAACCGTGGCCAGGATCGTGGCCGGACCGTCAGCGGGTGGCTCGGTCGCCCGCTTGAAGGCGTGACCGAGCCGGCCCTTGCTGAGCGCCTTCCCCAGGCACTCCTCCGACGGGCACACATAGGCACCGCGCCCTGTACCCGTCGCACCCACCTGTGCCCGACCATCCTCGCCTCGACTCAGCCGGAGGAACGCTGCCTTGGGGCGAACCTGCCGACACCCGAGACAGGTCCGCTCGGGTCCCGCTCTCACCCCGCCGAGGCTCGCGGGGGATGTTCCGCAGTGCTGCCCTCCCCCGCACTCTCCGCGCGGTCCTCGACGCGCGGTTGCCCCTCCGGTTCCGTCTCGACCGCAGCCTCGCCGGCAGCGGCCTCAGCCTCGGAAACGGGCTGGGGCGTGGGATGCTGGGCCACCCACTCCGTGGCTGACGCCAGCAGGCTGGTGGCCTTCTTCTCGCCGACCCCGGCCACGGTCTCCAGAGCGCTCAGGCCTCCTCGCACGATGCGAGCGGGCGAGGACAGCCCCGCCTCGACGAGGCGCTCGACGAGCTGCGGCCCCACGCCGGGAAGCTCGACCAGCGCCTCCCGTCCGAGGATCCGCTCCTCCTCCTCGCGGCGCCGCTCCTCCTCCACCTCGGTCTCGCTCTTGATGTCGACCCGGAGACCCGTGAGCTTGGCGGCGAGACGGGCGTTCTGGCCGCGCTTGCCGATGGCGAGGGAGAGCTGGTTGTCCGGCACCACCACGAGGACGGAGCGGTGATCGCCCTCCTCCTCGAGATCGCCCACCGTGACCGACGCCACCTTCGCGGGGGAGAGCGCCCGGCCCACGAACGTCGCGGGATCGGCCGACCACTCCACGATGTCGATCTTCTCCCCGCGCAACTCGCGGCTGATGACCTGGATGCGCGTGCCGCGAAGCCCGACGCAGGCGCCGATCGGGTCCACGTCGCGCTTGGTGGAGGCGACGGCCACCTTCGCCCGCTCGCCGGGCTCCCGTGCCGCCGCCCGCACCTGCACGATGCCCTCGGCGATCTCCGGGATCTCGGCCTCGAAGAGCCGCGCCAGCAGCCCCGGGTGGGTCCGGGACAGCATGATCTGCGGGCCCTTGGCCGTCTTCTTGACCTCCAGCACGTACGCCCGCACCCGATCGCCGGGGTTGTAGCGCTCTCCCGGGATCTGCTCGCGCTCCGGGATCACGCCCTCGGTCTTGCCGAGCTCCACGATGACGTTGCGCTTCTCGATGCGGTGCACGACGCCCCGGGCGATCTTGCCTTCCTTGTCGATGAACTCCGCGTAGATCGCGTCGCGCTCGGCGTCGCGGACCCGCTGGAGGATCACCTGCTTCGCCGTCTGCGCGGCAATGCGACCGAACTCCTTGTGCGGCAGCTCCACTTCGATCTCGTCCTCCAGCCGCGCATCGCTGTTCAGCACCCGGGCCTCGGCCACGCTGATCTCGAGCGTCGGATCGGAGACCTCCTCCACGACCTTCTTCCGGGCGAAAACCTGGAGGGCGCCCGTTTGCCGGTTCAGATGCATCCGCACGTTGTCGGCGGCGCCCATGGTCTTCTTGGACGCCGAGAGCAGGGCAGACTCCAGCGCCTCGAAGAGGACCTCGGTCCCGATCCCCTTCTCGTTGCCGATCTGCTGGATCACGTAGATGAGCTCTTTGTTGATCATGGCCCCTGCTGCGCCCGCCGGCCGGCGGACACGGGCACCAGACGCGCCTTGGTCACGAGATGGCGCGGCAGCATGCTCGTCTCCCCCTGTGCATCCTCGACGATCACCTCTCCGGCCGTGACCGCCACCAGCCGACCGCAGAACTCGGTGCGCCCGCCGACGGGCTCGCGCACCCAGCACCGCAGTTCCTTGCCGATTGCCCAGGCGAACTCCCGGTCTTTCCGCAACTCGCGGTCCAATCCCGGAGAGGACACCTCGAGGTCATACGCCTCCTGGAGGAGGCCGGAGACATCAAGCACGTCACCCGCCTCGTGGCTCAGGCGCTGGCAGTCGGCGATCGTGACCCCCCCGGGCTTGTCCACGAACAACCGGAGCACCCACCGCCGGCCTTCCCTGCGCCATTCAGCGTCCACCAGCGAGAGCCCGTGCTCCTGCACGACCGGGGACAGCACAGCCTCGATGCGCCCGAGCTGGCCTTCCGGGTCACTCACGGCCCACGCCCCCCAGGAAAACGCCAGAAAAAAAAGTGGGCTTCGCCCACTTTTGACGACACCTTAGCACACGCCGAGGGACTCCCGCAAGGGAGCCCGGCGCGATCAGCCTCCGGACAGCTTTCTGCCGACGTCTCCGACCGTCGCGACCACCTCCGCCCGCGTCACCCGCCGCTCCCGGCGGGTTCCCCGCTCGCGGATCTCCACCAGCCCTTGCTTGATGAACCCCTGTCCCACCGTGACACGGATGGGGACGCCCAGGAGGTCGGCGTCCTTGAACTTCACGCCGGCACGCTCGTCGCGATCGTCCATGAGCACCTCGAAGCCCGCCCCCGTGAGATCCCGGTAGATCTCCTCGGCGGCACTCGCCTGGGCCGCGTCCCGGATGGCCACGGGAATCAGATGCACCTGAAAGGGCGCGATGCTCCACGGCCAGATGATGCCATCCGCGTCGTGGCGCTGCTCGACGGCAGCCGCTGCGATCCGCGCCGGCCCGATGCCATAGGAGCCCATGACGATCGGCCGCTCCCGACCCTGCTCGTCGAGATAGACCGCGCCGAGCGGGACGGAGTACTTGGTGCCCAGCTTGAAGATGTTCCCCACCTCGATGACCCGTGCCACCCGGAGCGGAGTGCCACATGCGGGGCAGGCTTCTCCAGGCAGGACGGTCTGCAGGTCGGCCCACTCGCACTGGAAATCGCGGCCCGGAACGACACCGGTGAGGTGGCAGCCGTCACGGTTGGCTCCGGTTGCGTAGCTCCCCTGCCGGAGCGACTCGTCGGCCACGATGCGGCTCACGCCGCTGACCTTGACGGGCCCGACGAACCCGACCGGCACCCCGAGATGCTCCCGCACCTCGTCGGCCTGGGCGGGACGCGGCTCCGCGCGGAGCGCGCGCGCGAGCTTCCGCTCGTGCAGCGCATGGTCGCCCCTGACCAGGGCCAGTACCGGGCCCTCGGGCCCCATGAAGACCAGCGACTTGATGGTCACCGCCGGCTCGATCCCGAGGAGCGCGCAGACCTCGGCGATGGTCCGGGCATCGGGCGTGGCCACCTCCCCGAATGTCCACGCCGGCGGCACCCCCTGCGCCGGAACGCCCCGGGCCAGCTCGACGTTGGCCGCATACCCGCACCCGTCGCAGAGCGCGACGTCGTCCTCACCGGCCGCGCTCGGCGCCATGAACTCGTGGGAGCCCGAGCCACCCATCATGCCGGGGTCCGAGTCCACCACCACGTACTCGATGCCGCAGCGGTCGAAGATGCGGCAGTACGCGCCCTTGTGGTCGTTGTAGGACTTGTCCAGCGCAGCGTGGTCTGGATCCAGCGTGTAGGAGTCCTTCATCAGGAATTCGCGTGTTCGGAGCACGCCCGAGCGGGGCCGGGCCTCGTCGCGTTCCTTGGTCTGGATCTGGTACCACACCTGGGGGAGGTTCCGATAGGAGCGGATCTCGTGAGCCGCGAGCCACGCGATGACCTCCTCGTGGGTCATGCCGAGACACATGTCCCGCTGGTTGCGGTCCTTGAGCCGGAACATCTCACCGCCGATCGCATCCCAGCGGCCGGACTGCTGCCAGATTTCCGCTGGGTGGAGTACCGGCATCGTCAGCTCCTGGCCCCCGATGGCGTTCATCTCCTCGCGGATAATGGTGTTGACCTTGTTCAGGATGCGAAGGCCCACCGGCAGGTACACGTAAATCCCCGCCGCCAGCTGCCGCACCAGCCCGGCGCGCACCATGAGTTTATGACTGATGGCCTCCGCATCTGCGGGGTCTTCCCTGAGTGTGGGAATGAGCGATCGGCTCCACCGCATGGACGCTACCGGGCCTCCGCGCGCTTGTTGGGCCCCGGGACGCCGGGGTCGTAGACCAGCCGCTCGACGGGCGTGCCACCGAGGATGTGGGATTCGAGGATCTCCTGGAGGTCCGACACCTGCACGCCCCCGTACCAGACATTCTCGGGATAGACGACGATCATGGGCCCGTGTCCGCACTGGGAGAAACACCCGGCCTTGTTGATCCGGATCTCTTGTCGCTTCCCGGCCGCGGCCGCACCCGTGCGCAAGGCCTTGACGTACTGCTCCACGTCGCCCTGGGTCGGGCAGGTCTCCCCGGAGGTGCAGACGAACACGTGCCGCTCGTACTGTCCCACGGACCCCGCTCCTATGGCCCCGCCGCGCCCTCGGCGGCCTTCCTCTCCGCGATGAACGACTCCACCTCTTCCCACATAGCGTCCACGATCTGCGCCTCGGGCACCTTCCGGACGACCTCGCCCTTCCGGAAGATCAGGCCGATGCCCTTGCCTCCGGCCACGCCGATGTCGGCGGCCCGCGCCTCGCCTGGGCCGTTGACCTCGCAGCCCATGACGGCCACGTGGATCTCCTCGTTGAGCCCCCGGAGCTTGTCCTCGCACGCCTTGGCCAGCGCCACGAGGTCCACGTCCGCGCGCCCGCACGAGGGGCACGAGACGAAGGTGAGCCCGCCCTGGCGCAGGCCCAGCGCCTTGAGGATGTCGATCCCGACACGCACCTCCTCCGTCGGGTCCGCCGACAGGGAGACGCGGATGGTGTCGCCGATCCCCTCGGCCAGGAGCGTCCCGAGCCCCACGGCGGACTTGATGGTGCCGACGCCCGGAGTGCCGGCCTCGGTCACTCCCAGGTGGAAGGGATACTCCACCTGGTCTGCCAGCAGGCGATACGCCTCGATCATCATCGCGGGGTCCGAAGCCTTCAGCGAGACCTTCATCTCCGGGTAGTTGCAGTCTTCCAGAATGCGGATGTGGCGGAGCGCCGACTCCACGATGCCCTGGGCCGTGGGCCCGCCATACGTGGCCAGCAGGTCCTTCTCGAGAGAGCCGCCGTTGACGCCGATCCGGATCGGGATCTTCCGCTCCTTGGCGGCGGCGACCACCTCCATGACGATCTGCTTGCCGCCGATGTTGCCGGGGTTGAGCCGCAGGCCATCCACACCCTGATCGAGGGCGATGAGCGCGAGCCGGTAGTTGAAGTGGATGTCGGCCACGAGAGGGATCCGGATCTGCCGCTTGATCTCCCCGAGCTTTTCCGCCGCTTCCTTGACCGGCACGGCGCAGCGGACGATGTCGCAGCCCGCCGCCTCGAGGGCCCAGATCTGCAGCAGGGTGGCCTCCACGTTGCGGGTGTCGGTCTTCGTCATCGACTGCACGGTGACGGGAGCGTCGCCTCCCACCTTGAGCGTGCCCAGCTCGATCTGCCGGGTCTTGCGCCGTTCAAACATGGATCGCGCTCCCTCCCGCCCGCCGGGCGCCGCAGCGGCCGGGGCCGGATGCTCAGCGGAAAAACTTGAAGACATCGATGCGCGCCAGGTCGTTGTAGACCGCGTACACCATCAGGAGCATGAGCAGCACGAAGCCCACCTGCTGCGCCATCTCCCGCTTGCGGAGCGACAGCGGGCGGCCGAGGATCGCCTCGCACACGAAGAAGAGCAGGTGCCCGCCATCCAGCATGGGCACCGGCAGGAGGTTGAGCAGTGCGAGGTTCACGCTGATCACCGCCGTGAAGAAGGCAAGGCTCGACATCCCCTGCCGCGCCTGTTCGCCCGCCGCCTGAGCGATCTGGATAGGGCCCCCGATGTTGGAGCTCGATAGCTGCCCGACGACGATCTTGTAGAGCCCGACGGCCGTGAGCGCGGTCACCTCGACCGTGCGACTCACGCCCTCCAAGACGGCCATGGCAGGATTGGAGCGGACGTAGATCCCCGTCGGGGCGGGCGAGATGCCGATGCGCCCGACCTCGACCTCCTTGCCGTCCGGGCCGCGGTCCTTGACGGGGGTGGGCACGACGGTGACCGTGAGGATCTCCTGTCCCCGGCGGACCTCGAGGCGGGTCGGTTGACCCGCGCGCTTGTGGATCGCCTCGGCTAGGTCCTCCCAGGACGAGACGGGCTTCCCCCCCAGGGCAATCACCGCGTCGCCGCCCCTGAGGCCGGCCTTGGCGGCCGGATAGCCGGCGATCACGTCACCGATGGTGGCCGGCGTGAAGGGGCGCACCCCGAGATCCCACATCTCCCGCTCGTCACCGAACACGTCCCGGACGGTAGTGCGCGAAGGCGTCACCGTGACCGTCCGCTGGCCCCCCGGGCCCGAGACGGTCAGCCCGAGCGGCCGGCCACGCCCCTCCTGGACCGCGCGCAGCACCTCGTCCCAGTACTGCACTGGACGGCCGTCCACTGCCACCACGCGATCACCCGGGCCGACCCCCGCCCGCGCCGCGGGCCCGCCCTCGGTCACGCGACCCAGCACCGCGGGGAAGACCGGCCGCCCGACGACCATGAAGACCAGGGCGAAGATCACCGCCGCGAGCACGAAGTTCATGCCCGGCCCGGCAAACACGATCGCGAAGCGCGCCAGGAGGGGCTTGAGGTGGAAGGACTTGGCGGGATCGACGATCTCCCCCTTGCCGCCTTCCAGCGGGTTCTCGTCGTCCCCCATCATCTTCACGTATCCGCCCATCGGGATCGCCGAGAGGCAGTACTCGGTCTCCTTGCCCTTGAAGCGCCAGAGAACCGGGCCGAAGCCCAGGGAGAAGCGCTCCACCCCCACGCCGCACAGCCGCGCCACGATGAAGTGGCCGAGCTCGTGGATCAGGATCAGGAGCCCGATGACCACCACGAACGCCAGGATCGTCGTCACAACCCTGCCCCTCCATCGCCGGCCGCTGCGCGGACGGCAGGACCTCTCCCGGCCGGGAGCCATTCGCTCACGCGCCGGCGCGTTTCCCCGTCCACCTCGACGCACACCTCGATGCTCGTGAGCGCCCGGCCAGGCACGCACGCGAGCGCGTCCTCTATCAGCTCGGCGATCCGCGTGAACGGGATGCGTCCCTCCAGGAAGGCGGCCACGGCCACCTCGTTGGCGGCGTTCAGGATGGCGGGCGCGCAGTCGCCCCCCAGGAGGGCTCGGCGCGCGAGGCCCAGGCACGGGAAGCGCTCCAGATCGGGCTCCTCGAAGGTCAGCGCCCCGACGCGCGTGAGGTCGAGCCGCTCCGAGGCGCCGGGGAGACGGTTCGGGTAGGTCAGCGCGTAGAGAATGGGGATCCCCATGTCGGCCACGCCGAGCTGGGCGATCACCGAGCCGTCCACGTACTCGACCATGGAGTGGACGATGGACTGGGGGTGGACGATCACCTGCACCTGGCCGGGCACGAGGTCGAAGAGCCAGCGGGCCTCGATCACCTCGAGCCCCTTGTTCATGAGCGTGGCCGAGTCCACCGTGATCTTGGCGCCCATCTTCCATGTCGGGTGATCGAGGGTCTCCGCCACCGTCACGCGAGCCAAGTCGGCCTTCGATTGCCGTCGGAAGGGCCCCCCTGAGGCCGTGAGGAGGATGCGGTGCACCTCGGACCGGTTGTGCCCCTGGAGGCACTGGAAGATGGCGCTGTGCTCCGAGTCCACTGGCAAGAGCGGCACCCGCCGCTCCCGTGCCGCGTGGGTCATGAGGGGGCCGGCCATCACGAGCGTTTCCTTGTTGGCCAGCGCGATCGCCTTGCCCGACTGGATGGCCGCCATCGTCGGCAGGAGCCCCGCCCCGCCCACGATGGCGGAGAGGACCACGTCGGCGTCCACCTGCGAGGCGAGCGTCACGAGCCCCGACGCGCCCGAGAAGATCTCCGGCCGGGGGTGCGGCAGCGCCCGCACGACCGCGTCCACGGCCCGGGAATCGGTGATCGCCAGAGCCCGCGGCCGGTGCTTCAGGCAGAGGTCGGCGATGAGCTCGGGGTTGGAGCCCCGGGCCGCGAGCCCTTCGACGCGGAACCGGGTCGGGAACTGGTCGACCAGCTCGAGCGTGCGGCGGCCGATGGAGCCCGTCGCGCCCAGCAGGATGACGCGCTTCATGCGCCGACGAGCCTCCCATAGGTGACGTAGTAGAAGAGCACCGGGGCGTTGAAGAGCAGGCCGTCCAGGCGGTCCAGCATGCCGCCGTGGCCCGGGATGATGTGGCCCGTGTCCTTCGTGCCGACGCTCCGCTTGAGCAGCGACTCCACGAGATCGCCCAGCTGTCCCACCACGCCCAGCAGGAGTCCCACCACCACGGCATCCCACGCCGAGCGCTCGGGGAAGAGCCACGCCCCGGCCACCAGCGCGGCGGGGGCCGAGACGAGAAGCTGCGCGAGGGACCCCTCCATGGTCTTCTTCGGGCTCACCACGGGGGCCAGCTTGTGCCGGCCGAGCGTCGAGCCCACGAGATACGCCGCGGTCTCCCCGATCCAGGTCACCCAGACGAGCAGCAGCACCCAGCCCACGCCTGCCGGAAGGCCCCGGAGCCACAGGGCGTACCCGAGGAGCCAGTTCACGTAGCAGATGCCGAGAAGAGTGATGGCCGCCGGCTCCCAGGACGCCGGCTGCGACCCCCGGGCGAGCCCGACGGTCAGCACGCCCAGCACCACCAGGCTGAACGCCACCGGGACGGCCTCCGGCAGCCCGAAGCTCGCCGTCACCGCCGCGCCCCCCACGAGAGCGAGGCCGCTGAAGGGGCGCACCCCGGCGTGCTCGAACATCCGCGTGAACTCCCACTGCCCGAGCGACGCCACCAGCACGATGACCAGGGTGAACACCCAGGCCGGGGCGAACGCCACCACCCAGACGAAGGCCGGCAGGAGGATGAGGGTGCTGAGCACGCGCTTGCCCAGGGCGGCAGCCGCCGGCGGCGTCGGAGTTTCCATGGGCGTGGGGAGCGGCACGTGATGCGTCCTGTCCATCACACCCGCCCGAAGCGGCGGTCGCGGCACTGGAACTCGGCCACGGCCACGTAGAGGTCGCGCCGGCCGAAATCGGGCCAGAGCGTGGACGTGATCCAGAGCTCCGTGTAAGCGATCTGCCAGAGGAGGAAGTTGGAGACCCGCATCTCGCCGCTGGTCCGGATGAGGAGATCGGGGTCGGGCACGCCGTCGGTGTACAGCGCCCGCGAGAGCCGTGCTTCATCGATCTCCTCGGGCCTGAGCGCGCCTGCACGGACGTCCTCGGCGAGCCGCCGGGCGGCGTCCACCAGCTCGTCGCGGCCGCCGTAGTTGAGGGCCATCAGCAGGGTGAGGCCCGTGTTGTCGGCAGTCGCCTTCACCAGCCGGTCGATCCTCCGCTTCACCGCCGCAGGCACCCCGTTGGGCCGGCCGATGACGCGAAAGCGGACGTTGCGCGCCATGAGCTCCGGCAGCTCCCGGGCGATGCTGCGCTCGAGGATGGTCATCAGGGTGGAGACCTCGGCGATCGGGCGGTTCCAGTTCTCCGAGGAGAAGGCGTACAGCGTGAGGAACTTGATCCCGAGCTCGCCGGCGGCGCGCACGACCTCGCGGACGGCCTTGACCCCCTCACGATGGCCAGCCACCCGGGGCAGACCGCGGCGCGTGGCCCAGCGGCCGTTGCCATCCATGATGATCGCCACGTGGCGGGGAAGAGGGCCGGCCAGCACCCGCTCCCGGAGCTCCTCGTCGGCCAGAAGGGAAGGCTCTGCCGAGGGGACGCCTGTTCCGGGGGTGAACGCCATGGCGGTCAAGTGTACCTGAGGAGCGGGTGGCCTTCCAGGAAAATCAGGGCCATAGACGAGGGCGGTGCCCCAAGAACACCTCTACATCGCCAGGATCTCGTGCTCCTTCTTCTTCGCGAGCTCATCCACCTTGCCGGTGAACCTGTCGGTGGTCTTCTGGATCAGGTCGTGGCCGCGCCGCTCCTCGTCCTGGGAGACCTTCTTGTCCTTGGCGAGGGCCTTGAGCTTGTCATTGGCCTCCCGGCGCACGTTGCGGATCGCCACGCGCGCCTCCTCGGCCAGCTTGCCCACGGTCTTGGCGAGCTGCTTCCGGCGCTCCTCCGTGAGGGTCGGCATGTTCAGCCGGATCACCTTGCCATCGCTGGCCGGGGTGAGTCCCAGGTCCGACTTGAGAATGGCCTTCTCGATGGCGGGCATCTGCGACACATCCCAGGGCTGAATGACCAGGGTCTTCGGATCCGGCACGGACAGCGAGGCGATCTGGCTGATCGGGGTGAGCGTGCCGTAGGACTCGACCCGCAGCGCGTCCAGCAGGGCCGTGCTGGCCCGGCCGGTCCTCACTCCCGCGAACTCCCTCGTCAGGAGGTCCGCCGCCGCCTGCATGCGGGCTTCCATGTCCCTGAGCAGCACTTGCATGGTCGGTCACCCCCTGGGAGGCGTGAGATCGGCGGAGACGACCGAGCCCACCGGCTCTCCCATCACGATGCGGCGGATGTTGCCGCGACGGGTGAGGTCGAACACCACGATGGGGAGCTTGTTCTCCATGCAGAGGGAGATGGCCGTGGTGTCCATCACCTGCAGCCCCCGGTTCAGCACCTCGATGTACGTCACGCGCGGGAGCCGGGAGGCGGTCGGGTCCTTGGCCGGGTCGGCCGTGTAGATGCCGTCCACCTTCGTGGCCTTGAGGATCGCCTCGGCGCCGATCTCGATGGCCCGGAGCGCCCCCGCCGTGTCCGTGGTGAAGAACGGGTTGCCGGTCCCGGCCGCGAACACCACGACCCGGCCCTTCTCCAGGTGCCGCATCGCGCGCCGGCGGATGTACGGCTCCGCCACGGCCCGCATCTCGATGGCTGAGAGGACCCGCGTGGGCACGCCCACCTTCTCGATGGCATCCTGCAGCGCCAGCGCATTGATCACGGTCGCGAGCATCCCCATGTAGTCGCCGGTGGCGCGCTCGATCCCGCCGGAGCCGGCGGCCATGCCGCGGAAGATGTTGCCGCCTCCGATGACCACCGCGATCTGGACCCCGAGGTCCACCACCTCGCGGATCTCCTCGGCGATCCGCCCGATGGTCTCCGGATCGATCCCGTAGCCGCGCGCGCCGGCGAGCGCCTCGCCGGAGACCTTGAGCAGGACCCGGCGGTACGCGGCAGGGTGGGCGGGGGCGCCCACTACGCCCCCTCGCCGACCTGGAAGCGAACGAAGCGCTTGACGACCACCCGCTCGCCCATCTTCGCGGTGGCCTGGTCCACCAGGTCCTTGACCCTGGTCTTGCCCGTGGCGTCCTTGATGAACGGCTGATCGAGCAGGCACTGCTCCGCGTAGAACTTCGCGAGCTTCCCCTCGATGATCGTGTCGATGACCTGGGGCGGCTTCTGCTGGTCCGCCATCTGCTGGCGGTAGATCTCGCGCTCCTTCTCCACGACCGCCCCGGGCACCTCGTCGCGCGACACGTAACCCGGGCTCGCGGCCGCCACCTGCATGGCCACGTCCCGGACGAGCTGCTGGAACTCATCGGTCCTGGCGACGAAGTCGGTCTCGCAGTTGATCTCCACCAGCACGCCGATCCTGCTCCCCGGGTGGACGTAGGACGCGACGACGCCGTCACGGGACTCGCGATGGGCCTTCTTCGCCGCGTCGGCCAGCCCCTTCTTGCGCAGATACTCCACGGCGCCCTGGATGTCCCCGTGGGCTGACTCCAGCGCCTCCTTGCAGTCCATCACCCCGGCCCCGGTTCGCTCCCGGAGCTCCTTGACCAGCAGAGCCTGCGATGCCATGAGCGGAGCTCTCCTTTTCGCGCGCGCTGCGACGCGGTCTCAGGCGCCGGTCTCAGCCGGGGCCGCCATCTCCGCCTCGGTCACCACGGGCAGATCGGCGGCAGCGGGGATCTCCTCGCCCGTCTCCTTCGCCAGGGTGCCGCGACCCTCGTTGAGGGCATCGGCCATCCGGGCCGTGATGAGCCGGACGGCGCGGATCGCGTCATCGTTCCCCGGGACCGGGTAGTCGATCCCGGTCGGATCGCAATTGGTGTCCACGATGGCCACGATGGGGACGGCCAGTCGCTTGGCCTCCTCCACCGCGATGGTCTCCTTCTTCGGGTCGATGATGAAGACCGCCGAGGGGAGCCGCTCCATGTTCTTGATGCCGGCCAGGGTCTTCTCGAGCTTCTCGCGCTCGCGCTCGAGCCCGAGGACCTCCTTCTTCGGCAGGCGCTCGTAGTCCCCCATCTCCTTCATCTCATCGAGCTTCTTGAGCCGCGCGATGGACTTGCGGATGGTCGCAAAGTTGGTCAGTGTGCCGCCCAGCCAGCGGTGATTCACGTAGAACATCCCGCAGCGCGTGGCCTCTTCCAGCACCGCCTCCTGCGCCTGTTTCTTCGTCCCGACGAAGAGCACGGTGCCGCCGCCAGCGGCCAGGTCCCGCATGAAGGCATAGGCCTCGCGGAACTTCTTGAGGGTCTTCTGCAGGTCGATGATGTAAATACCGTTCCGCTCCCCGAAGATGTACTTCTGCATCTTGGGGTTCCAGCGCTTGGTCTGATGGCCGAAGTGCACCCCGGCCTCGAGCAGCTCCTTCATGGTCAAGCTCGCCATGGATCCTCTCTTTCCTTCGGTTTGCCTCCGACCCCGAGCGGCGCGCGCCCCGTCATCCGGGCCGCTGCAGCGCTCACCCCGGGAGGCGTTCCCGCACCGCCGGGGACCGAAGCTCGAGATCGTGCGTGGTTGTGGGCGGCCCGCAGGGCCGCCCATGTCAGGTCGTGTACTTCGAGTTTATCCGAACGTACTCCTCCGACAGATCCGATGTCCAGACCCGCTCCTCGCCGCGACCCAGCCCCAGGTCGATGGCGATGGCGTATTCGCGCCGGCCCATGATCTCACGGACCCGGTCGAGGCGGGCGCCGGGGCCCAGCATGCCCCGGTCCGCCAGCAATTCCTCGCCGATCCGGATGGCCACCCGGTCGGGCAGGATGCGGGCCGCCGACTTGCCGAGAGCCATCATGATCCGCCCCCAGTTGGGGTCGGCCCCGGCGACGGCGGTCTTGACCAGGAGAGAGTTCGCCACGGCCCGCGCGGCCACCAAGGCCTCCCTCCGCGTGCGGGCACCACGGACCGCGATCTCCACCAGCTTGGTGGCCCCTTCCCCATCCTGGACGAGCATGCGGGCCAATCGCCCCGTGATCGCCTCGAGCGCCAGGCGGAACTGGCGGAGCCCCCGCCCCCCCTTTTCCAGGGGCGCGTTCTCTGCCAAACCGTTGGCCAGCACCGCCACGGTATCGCTGGTGGACTGGTCACCGTCCACCGTGATGCGGTTCAGCGATCGGTCCACGGCGTGCCGGAGCGCGGTCTGCAGGGCGTCCGCCGCGATCGCGGCGTCCGTGGCGAGGAAGCAGAACATGGTCGCCAGATGAGGCTCCAGCATGCCGACGCCCTTGGCGATCCCCCCGATGGTGATGGGCCGCCCCCCCACCTCGACCCGCAGCGCAGCCTCCTTGGGAACCCTGTCCGTGGTCATGATCGCCTCGGCGGCGCTCCGGCTTCCCTGGGGCGAGAGCGCCTTCACCAGCTTCGGCAACCCCGCCCGGATCCGGTCCATGGGAAGCGGCTGGCCGATGACGCCGGTGGCGGCGATCAGCACCTGCTGCGCGGGCACGTGGAGCAGATCGCCCACGATGCGGGTCATCTCGCGAGCGTCCTTGATCCCCTGCTCGCCCGTGCAGACATTGGAGCAGCCGCTGGAGGCGAGGATGGCCTGGGCCTTCCGGCCACGTACGTGCTCCTGCGACACGAGGACCGGCGCGCCCTTGACCTGGTTGGTGGTGAAAACCGCCGCGGCCCGGGCCGTCGAGGAGGAGTAGATGAGCGCCAGATCCTTCTTCCCGCTGGGCTTGATTCCCCCGGCGACGCCGGAGGCAAGGATGCCGGGGACGGCGGTGATCCCTCCGTCCAGCCACTGGATCTCCGGCATGCGGATCGGCGGGATCGTCAGGGGTAGACCGGAGGGGCTTCCAGCCCGCTCCGCTCGTCCCACCCCATCATGATGTTCAGGCTCTGGATGCCGTTGGCGGAGCCCCCCTTGCCCAGGTTGTCGAGTGCCGAGACGCACACCGCCCGGGAGGCGCGCGGGTCCGCAACGACGGTGACGTCGCAGAAGTTGGACCCCACCACCCGCCGCGTGGTCGGCCGCTCCCCTTCGGGGAGGACCCGGACGAAGGGCTCGCCGGCGTAGAACTCCTGATAGAGGGCCACGAGCTCGGCGGTGCTCGCGGCCTTCCCGAGGGGCACCGAGGCCGTCGTGAACAGCCCGCGGTTGAGCGGGACCAGATGCGGCGTGAAGCTCACCACCACCGGCTGGCCGCAGAGCGCGGAAAGCTCCTGCTCGATCTCGGGCGTGTGGCGATGGGTCGCGATGCCGTAGGCCTGCACGTTCTCGTTGGCCTCGGTGTACAGGTACATGGGGTCCGCCGTGCGGCCCTGCGCGCCCGCGCCCGTGACCCCGGACTTGCCGTCGATGACGATGCCCTGTGGCAGTCCGAACCCGCTCTTGAGCAGCGGGGCGGTCGCCAGGATCGCCCCCATGGGGTAGCAGCCGGGAGAGGCCACCAGACCCGCCTTGGCGATGGCCTTCCGGTGGAACTCAGGCAGCCCGTACGCGGCCTCGGCGAGGCCTTCGGCGTCCACGTGCGGCGCCTTGTACCAGGTCGTGTACAGGGAGGCGTCTCGCAACCGGTAGTCGGCCGACAGGTCGATGACGCGCCGCCCGCGACGCCGCAGCACGGGCACGGCCCGCTGCGACTCCATGTGCGGCAGCGCCAGGAAGACCACGTCGGCCTGCTCCGCGAGCCGGTCGGGATTGACCTCCTGGAAGACGAGAGCGGACAGGCCCCGCAGATGGGGGAAGACCCGGTCGAGGCGCTCGCCAGACAGTCTCTCCGAGGTGACGGCTGTGAGCTGAACCTTCGAGTGGACGCTGAGCAAGCGGAGGAGCTCCGCCCCCATGTACCCGCTCGCGCCCCCGACGGCGACCCGGACCACCAGCCGGTCCCCTACCTACCGCTTGGAATACTGGAACTTGGACCGCGCGCCCGGCTGCCCGTACTTCTTCCGCTCCTTCATTCTCGGATCCCGGGTCAGCAGCCCCGCCCGCTTGAGCGTCTGCCGGAGCTTCTCATCGAACATGAGCAGCGCCCGGGCGATCCCGTGACGGGCAGCGCCGGCCTGGCCCGTCGGACCGCCGCCGCCGACGTTGATCGTGGCGTCGAACTGGGCCAGGGTGTTCGTCACCTGGAGCGGCTGGCAGATGATCATCCGCAGTGTCTCGCGGGGGAAGTAGTCCTCGAAGGACCGGCGGTTGACCAGGATCGTGCCGCCCCCCGGCCGGAGCCACACGCGCGCCACGGATGTCTTCCGCCGCCCCGTCCCGTAATACGCCATCGTCTGAGCCATGTCCTTCCCTTACGAGGATGTCCGGCCGCTCTTGAGGAGCGGCTCGGGCTTCTGGGCCGAATGCGGATGCTCCGACCCCCGGTATACCTTGAGCTTCTTTGCCATCGCGCGGCCCAGCCGCCCCTTGGGGAGCATCCCCTCGACGGCCCACTCGATCACGCGCTCCGGGTGTGCCTTGATCATCTTCTCGGCGGGGACTTCCCGCAAACCCCCGATATACCCCGAGTGCCAGCGGTACATCTTGTCCGTGAGCTTGCGGCCGGTCAGGTGCACCTTCCCCGCGTTGATCACGACCACATGGTCCCCGACGTCCAGGTGGTGGGCGAAACTCGGCTTGTGCTTGCCCCGGAGGATGGCGGCCACCCGCGAGGCCAGGCGTCCGAGCACCTGGCCCTCGGCGTCGACCACGTACCACTTCCGGTCAATTGCGTTGACCTTCGGCATGACGGTTGGCATGATCCCTATGTCCCTGTCTGGAGCTCCCCCCGGTACGGCACACTGGCACACATCAGCAACACGCCATACTAAAAGGGCAATCTCTCACTGTCAACCCTTTCGTCCCGGCCCCTGGCCCATCGGCTTCAAAGGCCATGGGCAGAGGGCCCGGATGGGACAGCCCGGACAGGCTGGGCGACGAGCGTGACAGGCGCGCCGGCCGTGGATGATCAGGAGGTGGGTGGTGCCAGTCCACCCTGCGCGGGGAAACACCTGGCAGAGCTCGTCGTGGATCGTCTCGGCGTCGGGCCCCCGGGCCAGCCCGAGCCGCTGTGAGACCCGCGAGACGTGGGTGTCCACGGCAAGCGCCGGGATCCCGAAGGCATTGCCCAGCACCACATTGGCCGTCTTGCGCCCGACTCCCGGCAGGGCCGTCAGGGCCCCCACGGTCCTGGGCACCTCGCCGCCGTGCCCGGCCACGAGGGCCTTGGCCGTCCCGATGATGGCCTTGGCCTTGGCCTTGTAGAAACCGGTGGAGAAGATCTCGCGCTCCAGCGCTGCCGGTCGTGCCCGGGCCCAGTCCCTCGCGGTGTGATAGCGCTTGAACAGCGACTCCGTCACCTGGTTCACGCGCTCGTCGGTGCACTGGGCCGAGAGGATGGTCGCCACCAGAAGCTCCAGCGGGGTGCTCCAGCGCAGCGCGATGGCGGCATCGGGATAGGCCGCGCCGAGCGTTCTCAGGATCCGGCGAGCCCGCGCCTTCTTCTCGCGATCCGACTCCGTCATCGTTCCCTCCGCTCCTGCGGCCGGCCCTCGGCGGGGCCGTCCGGTGAACCCACCTCGAGGCGCCCGGGAAGGATCGTCACGGGTGCCAGCGACACCTCGACGGGCAGCCGCCTGAGGCGAGGCGTCGGATCGAGATGGCGCACCACCCAGCCCACGAGAGGCCCCGGCACGCTGATCCCTCCCACGCTCACCGCCTCGACGCCCAGGGTGAACGGGCCGGCGCCCGAGGCCGGCAACAGACGCAACCGCGCCGACAGGGTCGGTCCGGACCACACGAGCCCGACGTCGGCCGACCCCTCCCCCAGATGCAGGTCGGCGCGCGTGAAACCCTTCTGTGCCCGAACGAACTCCAGCAGCTCAGCCTCGGTGACGGTGAGGCGGTGGACACGCAGCGCCCGGAGGCCCAGCAGCTCCAGCCGCCCGGTCTCGACAAGGCGCTGGGGATGGAAGAGCACACCCTCCACCGACAGGCGCACGTTGCGCGCCCGGAGTGGAGTCCGGTTCCGGACGAATTCCCCCACGAGCGCCGAATCGGCCTCGACGACGAGCCGGTCCACCTCGCCCCGGAGGAGCGCCTCCGGCCGGTACGCCATCGACACCCGGAAGCCGACGGCCTCCCGCGCGTAGTCGTGGAGAAAACCCTCGGCCGACAGACGCAGGCGCCGCGCCAGCTCCTCGGCGGTGGGCCCCGCCACTGGCACCAGTCGCCTCATGCGGACCATGCCGCGACTGCCGTCCGGCAGCGGGAACTCGGCGATCACGGGAAAAACCGCCGCCAGCCACGGGTCGCCCCCACCGAACGCGGCCATGATGCGGTCGGGCTTCGCGGAGGCGAAGTCCGGTCCCTGATCCCCGGTCTTGACGATCACGAACTGGACACCGAGGGGCGAGCCGTCCCAGGCCCGCATCATCGTGAGCGGCAGCCGCTCGCGGACCACGTCGTAGCGGAAGTTGGAGACCGAGAAGTAGTTGTCGTTGGCGACGACAGCCACCGTGGCCGGCCGACCCTCGGCGGCTCGCAGGATGGCGTCGAGCGCCTCGCGGTGGCGCCAGTCGCTCCCGTCGGGGGGGCGCGAGAAGACCACGGGGCCCAGCAGCGGCTTGACGGAGGGAGGCGGCGGCACCGCGAAGGCGGCAGACGAGACCTGCAGGACCCCGAGGGCGAGGCAGCCCCAGGTGATCGCGCGCCGCCACGACGGGGCGAGCTGCGCGAGGCCCGCGGCGGCCAGGAGCGCAGCGGCGGGGAGCAGCGGCAGCGTGTAGCGCAGGTTCTTGTTCTGGATCAGGAGGAAGATGACGAACGGCAGGAGCGCTGACCACAGAAGCCCGCGGGCGCGCGGCATCCGACGGACTGCCCAGAGGCCCCACGCCGCCAGCGGAGCCGCCAGAAGCCCGAACTGCGGCTGGAAGACGCGCGGGTAATAGAGCAGCGAGCCCGACGTGAGCGCCGGCGCATGCCCGGACTCGGCGGCCTGCTTGAAGGAGCGGTTGACGATCTGCATCGGCAGGCCGGCGAGCCGCGGCCCGTACCACGGCAGCGAGATGACCAGCCCGATGCCGAGCGCGAGGAGGAATCGGCGGAGCCGCGGCCCGCGGTCCGGCGCGCGGAAGGCGAGCCATGCGCTCCAGGCGAGCGGCGGAAGCGCGTAGGCCGCGAAAGGAGGCTTGGTCAGCATCCCGAGCCCGAGCGCCGCCCCCGCGAGCACCGACCACCCGGGTCGCGAAAACCCCTCCGCGCGGACGAGTGCATACAGGCTGACCGCCACCATCGCCAGGAGCGGCAGGTCCAGCTGGAAGTTGGTGAGCGAGAAGATGACGAAGGGCGCCGTCCCGAGAAAGAAGGCGGCCGCGAGCCCGGCCTCCGCATCCAGGAGCCGGCGCCCGACCCCGTACACGGCGAGCACACCGACCGCGAGGAATCCAAACATCACCGCCTGGGCCGTGAGCGGCACGATCGGAAGGACGAAGTAGAGCAGCCCCGCCGCACACGCGACCACGGGTGGGTAGAAGCTCGACATGGCGATGATCTCTCCCACCCGGTCGCGCCCCGGGTCGGCCAGGACGCGATGGCACGCGACAGCCCGCTCGAGGTGGTTGGCGTGGTCCCACTCGGGCGGGCGGCGGTCGATCATCACCCACGCTGCCGTCACCGCGGCCAGGAAGAGGAGCAGGAGAGCCAGAAGGACGCCGTCGCGCCGGCTCATTCGCGGCGCCCCGCCACCATCAACAAGGAGATCCCGAAGGGCGAGGCGGTCCAGCGGAGCAACCGGGCCTCGAGCGCGAAGCACTGGGCGAGCAGACGATTGACGGGGGCGGGCGGGCGGCTGAGATCGTGGGTATCCCGGCCCATGGCCCGGTGGAAAAGACGAACGAGGACGATCGGCGCGGCCAGGAGCGTATTGAAGTACGTGAGGCGCTCCACGTGAAAGCCCGCTCGCTCCGCCAGGAGGCGCAAGCCCCGCGCCGTATAGCGCCGGCGGTGGCCGAGGATCTCGTCGTGGCGACTCCACAGCCACGGATACGCCGGCACCGTCACGAAGAGAAGCCCGCCGGGCGCGAGCAAGGAGCGGATGCCCGCGAGCGCCCGGCCGTCGTCGTCCAGGTGCTCCAGGACGTCGAAGAGGCAGGCCGCATCGAGCGTGCCGGGCCCCAGCGGAATGTCGTCCGGCAGCGTGCCCGACAGCACGGGGAGCCCGCGCCGGCGAGCCGCCTCGCGCAGCGCCGGATCTGCCTCGACGCCGACGACCTCGCCGAAGCGCGCCAGTCCGGTCAGGAGGCCCCCGCTTCCGCAGCCGAGCTCGGCCAGGCGCAGCCGGCCGGCCGGGAGCCAGCGCGCCATCTCCGCGAAAATGATGGCCTGCCGGCCGAGGAACCACCAATGGCGCCGGTCCTCCTCGGCGTGGACGGTGACGTAGCCCGGATCCATCCGGGTCACGTCCCGGCTCCCGGCCTCGAGGCCGGGGCGGCTGCTCGCGCGGATCCCCGAGGGCCCGTCGGATGGCCTCGATGCGGTCACGAAGCCACGCGCTCGCACATCGCGCACGGCGCCTGGCTCACGGGCGGCGCGCCTCCAGGAAGCGCCCGATCCGCGAGAGCGCCTCCTCGATGCGCTCGAGCGAGTTGGCGTAGCAGAAGCGCAGGTACCCTTCCGCGTTGCGCCCGAAATCGATGCCCGGCGTGAGCGCGACACGGGCCTCGCGGAGGATCTCGAACGCGAAGGCCAGCGAGTCGCCGGTGTAGCGGCGGGCATTGGCGAGGACGTAGAAGGCCCCCGTCGGCGGCGCGCCGACGCCGAGGCCGATGCGCCTGATCCCGGCCACCATGGCGCGGCGCCGCTCGTCGAACACGCGGCGCATGCGCGCGGCGTCCTCGCCCGCCTCCCTGAGGGCTGCCAGCGCCGCCCACTGGACGAATTCGTTGGTCGAGATGAAGAAGTTGCCGTGGGCGGCCGCCAGCGGGCGGATGAACTCCGGGGGCGCGATCACGTAGCCGAGCCGCCATCCGGTCATGGCATAGGCCTTGGAGAAACCGTTCAGCACGAAGGCGTGGTCGGTGAACTCGAGGACCGAGTGCTCCGGCCCCTCGTAGGTCAGCCCGTGATAGATCTCGTCGGAGACGATCCAGGGGCCGAGATGGGCCAGCGCCGCCATGCGCTCGGCCGAGAGGACGGTGCCCGTGGGATTGGCCGGCGAGTTGATCAGGATGGCCTTGGTGTGCTCGGTGAGCGCCTCCCGCACGATCTCCGGCTGGAGCTGGAAGCCGTCATCCTCCTCCACGGGCACGTAGAGCGGCTCCCCGTCAGCGTACTTCACGAACTTCGGATAGCACGCGTAGTGGGGATCCGAGAGCAGGACCCGGTCGCCCCGCTCCAGGAGCGACATGAAGAGCAGGAGCATGGCCGGGGACGTGCCGGCGGTGACCAGGATCTGGTCCGGCGACACGGTCACACCATAGCGTTCGTGGTAGTGCTCCGCGATGGCCTCCCGCAGGGGGAGGATCCCCTGCGTGTGGACGTAGCGGGTGCGGCCATCCTTGAGCGCCTTCTCCGCGGCCTCGCGGATGACCGGGGGCGTGTCGAAGTCGGGCTCGCCGTACTCGAGGTGGATGATATCGAGCCCCTGCCGCTCGAGCTCCTGGGCCTTCTGGAACACCTCCACCGCGAGGAACGGCTCGATCTCGAGGGCGCGGCGAGCGATCACGGGGCGCTCCCGGGGTCCGGAGTGAGGGCGAGCCGGAGCCGGGCAGCGACGATCTGCGCCAGCATGCGCGGGCCGTCCTTCAGCACGCCCACCTTGGATCCGGGCTGATCCGTCCAGTTGATCGGGACCTCGACGATCCGGTACCCGCGGCGCCGGGCGAGCAGGAGCAGCTCCACGTCGAAGCCGAACCCCTCGGTACGCAGGGGCCGGAAGAGATCGTCCGCCACGGGCCCGCGGAACAGCTTGAACCCGCACTGGGTATCCACCACGCCCGACACGCCGAGGGCGCGGACGAGGCGGCTCCACACCTGGCCCGACAGCTTCCGGTGCGTCCGGGCCCGCACCACCACGGACGGATCGGGCAGGGCGCGCGAGCCCACCGCCAGATCAGCCCCGGCCTGCATGGCGGCTTCCAGCCGCTTGACCTCCACGATGGGAGTGGCC
>MGBT01000060.1:265-4224 GCA_001788395.1 Candidatus Rokubacteria bacterium GWA2_70_23 | reverse complement strand
GTCCGCCATAAGCCTGAGCGCGCCGCTCGCGACCGTCATCCCCGTGCGCACCGCGCACCCCTTCCCGCGGTTCTCGGGCAGCGCGTGTAACCGCACGGACGGGTGGAGACGGGCCAGCTCGCGCACACAGTCCGCGGTGGCATCGCGGCTGCCGTCATCCACGACCACGACCTCGTAGGACTGGTCGCGGCCATCGAAGTACGCCACGACCTCCTTGAGATAGGCGGGCAGGCGCATCGCCTCGTTGTAGGCCGGGATGACCACTGACCAGTCGCGCACCGCGGGCACGGGGAAAGACTCTCAGAACCAGAACTGCGTGTCGGTGCGACGGCGGCGGCGGGCCACGCCGGTCCGCTGCGCCGCCCGCATCACCTCGCGGGCGACCGCTGGGGCCACCTTCTTGTTGAACACGCTCGGGATGATGTACTCGGGCCCGAGCTCGCCCTTGCCGACGCACGAGGCGATGGCGTGGGCCGCGGCGATCTTCATCTCGTCGTTGATGGCATAACCTCTTGTCGCATCAGGCCTTTTGACGATACGGCCCGGCCGCGTCCGGTGTCAATAAGATTTCCAGAAGAGTCGTTGACCCATCGCCAAGGGCCGTGATATCCCACGTACATGATCGCCCGGGTCGGCGCCCTCTGCCTCGCTCTTCTCGTCACGGCGACCTCGGCGCATGCCGAGGCTCGCCGCTGGGTTCCGACCTCCGGGAAGAGCCACGTGTGGTTCTCCGCCTCGTTCCCCCTCGGCGATTTCACCGGGCGCACGGAGGACGTGACCGGGGAGTTCCAGACCGACCCCGCCGACCTCCGGCAGGGGGTGACCGGCACGCTCCGCATCAGGGCGGCCACGCTCCGCACGGGCATGGATGGAAGAGACCGGGACATGCGCAAGACGCTGGATGTGGAGAGCCAGCCCGAGATCCGGTTCGTCGTCCAGGCCGTCGAGCCGTCGTTCAGCTCCATCACCGAGACCGCGGATGTGCTCCTCGTCATCAGGGGACTCCTGGTGATCCGCGGAGTGGAGCGCCCGATGACCGTTCCGGGCCGCGTGCGCTTCCGGAGCGACGGGCTGTGGGTGCGGGGCGAGTCCACGCTCAGGATGACGGACTTCGGCATCACGCCCCCGCGGAGGCTCTTCCTCGCCGTGCGGGACGAGGTCGCCGTCGCGTTCGACGTCACGCTGCACCCCGCCGAGTAGCGCGGCCGCCCCGGCGGTGAGCTACGACAGGCTCCGCCGCAGCAGATCCAGGGCGAGGGTCGCGGTGCGGATTCTGAGCGAGGGCCGGTCGCCGCCGAGACGGTGCTCGCGCCCCGCACGGCGTCCGTCCAGCGCCACCGCGATCCCCACGACCGTCACCGGCGGAGTCGTGCCCGGCACATCCTCGAAGACGGTCGCCAGCCCGATCTCCACGCCGCTCCATTTCCGGACGGCCTCGGCGAGGCGCTCGGCCCGCTCCCCGGCCGATCCGGTGACGTCGGCATCGCCCGCGAGACGTCGGGCCTCGTCAGGCCGGGCGAGAATGACCCCGCCCGCGAATCCCTCGGCGGCCCCCGTCGCGAGCCGCTCGGCCACTGCCCCTGCGCTCCCGAGCTCGGCCACCGCCACGCGGGCGCCGCCCGCCCGCAACCGCGCGGTGATCTGGCCCTCGAGGGTGTCCTCGTCGACGCCGAACACGATGTCGCCGAGGCGCTGCCGGATCTCGGCCTCGACGGGCTCGATCATGCGGTCGGCGTCGGCGGCATCCGTCCCCTTGGCGGCGATCCTGATGTCCACCACGGTGATCTTGTAGTACAGGTCCAGCCCGGCGGCCGCGAACTCCCTGGCGATGAAGGCCGAATTGGTGTCGACGATCTGGCCCAGCAGGAGCTCCGACCCGACGGCGATGGATTTCTGCCTGCATGGCTGCCTCCGAAGCCAGCATCATACCAGACCCCCTGGCGGGGGAGCCGAATAGGCCGATGATCGGGGGCGTCTATAGACGTGTGACCGGGCGGGGCGGGGCGGGAACGCCCAGCACCCCATGCCGGTTGGACGCTCTTGAACCAATCCATCTGAAACGGAAGGGGGCCTCGCCCCCTCTAAACGGTTGTCGGGGCGTGACCAATTCCCTGGCGCGACCCGGGCCCCAGACTCAGCAGGAAACGAGGCAGGCAATGACTTTTCGGGAGAGCGCAAGCTCGACAAATGCAGCGATGAACGGCACTTGGACCGCGGTGGCCGTTCCTCGTCCAAGGGCCCGCCGGACCCCCGCCCCGCCGGCCGAGGTGGACCTCGGGGTCGAGCCCGATGCCGAGGCGCCCGGGGTCACCGTGACCCAGGAGGAGACCCCCACGCTCTCCGAGGAAGCCCTCCGGCCCTCCGCACCTGAAGGGGAAGATCCGGTTCGCATCTACCTCAAGGAGATCGGCAAGGTCTCGCTGCTGACCGCCCCGCAGGAGGTGGCGCTTGGCCGGCGCATCGAAACCGGCCAGATCCAGCTCCGGGGAGCCCTGGGCGACATCCCCATGGCGGTCGAGAGGCTCCTGACGCTGATGGATCGCGTTCGCCACACCGAGGTTCCCCTGGACGATGTGATCCTGCTCCCCGAGGGCGGCGAGCCCGAGCCCGAGCAGCTCAAGCCGATCGTCGCGAGCTTCGGCCGCATCCGCCGTCTGGAGCGGGAGATCCAGCGGCTCCAGGGCGCGCTCCGCGACAAGCGCCGGTCGAGCGCCACCCGGGCCAACTACAACAAGTGGATCGCCGAGAACCGGGCGGCCATCCGGGGCCTCGTCGAGAAGCTTCCCCTCAAGCCCGCGCTGGTGGACCAGATCGTCGCGGACATCCGCCGCCGCGCCGGGCAGATGCGCAGCCTGCGCAGCGGCAAGGAGCTGCACGCCCTGGAGGCCCAGACCGGGCTCCGGCGGAAGCCTCTCATGGCAGCGCTCTCGGAGATCGAGCAGCACGATCGGGTCGTGCGCCAGGCGAAGAAGGAGCTCATGGAGGCGAACCTCCGCCTGGTGGTCTCCGTCGCCAAGCGGTACCTCGGCAGCGAGCTGGGGCTGCTGGACCTCGTCCAGGAAGGCAACATCGGCCTGATGAAGGCCGTGGATCGTTTCCAGTATCGGCGCGGGTTCAAGTTCTCGACCTACGCCACGTGGTGGATCCGGCAGGCCATCACCCGGGCCATCGCCGACCACTCGCGCACGATCCGGATCCCGGTCCACATGGTGGAGACGCTGAACCGCATCTCGCGCGTGAACCGGATGCTCGTCAACGAGATGGGACGCGAGCCCACGCCGGAAGAGCTGGCGCGACGCACGGGGGTGCCGGCCAAGAAGGTGCGGCTGGTCCTCGAGTCCTCGCGCAGGCCGCTGTCGCTCGAGACGCCCATCGGCGAGGACTCGGATCTCGGGGACTTCCTCGAGGACAAGACAGCCGAGTCGCCCAACGAGACGCTGATCACGCAGGACCTCACGACCCAGGTGGAGCGGGCGCTGTCCACGCTCTCGCCCAAGGAGAAGGAGATCCTGCGGCTGCGCTTCGGCATCGGCGAGGAGGGGGAGCACACGCTGGAGGAGGTCGGGCGGCGCTTCTCGGTGACCCGCGAGCGGATCCGCCAGATCGAGACCAAGGCGCTGCGCAAGCTGCGCCACCCGCTCCGCGGCCGCGCGCTCCGCACCTTCGTCGAGAACTAGCCGCCGGGGGCGGAGACAGGCCCATCTGCTTCGTTGGCGCCCTCGGCCGCACGCTCAACGTGGCTCGCTCACGCTCGCCCGGATCTGCGGATCCGCTCACCTCGCCTCCGGCTCGGCTCGCCAAGCGGAGTACGCCTCGCGTGCGGCCGTCGGGCGCCGCCTCGCATCTGGGCCTGTCTCCGCCCCCGGCGAGGCGTGGGTCAGGCGGCTCACGGCGGGCACGTCAATCATGAGTTTGTGGGAGGGGCGCGCGGGTCCCCAGACGGAGGCTAGACCGGCATC
>MGBT01000060.1:0-105 GCA_001788395.1 Candidatus Rokubacteria bacterium GWA2_70_23 | reverse complement strand
GCCGGGCACGCTCCTCATCGGGATTGTCCGCCGCCGCGATCTCCTTCCGGAAGATGATGTTGGTGCCGCCTTCCGGCCCCATCACCGAGATCTCCGCGGTGGGCC
>MGBT01000059.1:18392-18576 GCA_001788395.1 Candidatus Rokubacteria bacterium GWA2_70_23 | reverse complement strand
CGAATCTCGCGCACGAGCCAGTCGGCCTGATGCTCCACCAGGAGCCGATCATGGGCCTCCACCAGGTCGGGGGCGCCGGCCGTGCGGAGCACCCAGAGCCCGATCTCCTCCTCGTTGGTGCGCAGGTGGAGGATCAGGTCATCCATCTCGCGGGCCATGCGGAGCGGCCAGAAGTCGCACCCGA
>MGBT01000059.1:17260-18355 GCA_001788395.1 Candidatus Rokubacteria bacterium GWA2_70_23 | reverse complement strand
CGTCGGGCCGGCGACGGTGATCTCCGCGATCCCTCTGCCGCGGTCGATCGCGCAGGCGACGTGCCGGTAGCGGACGCGGTTCCCATCGACGGCGCGCTCGAGCGGCACGAGCGCGACGCCCCGGGCGCCCGCCGGCCTGTCGCTCCGCGCGACCCGCTCGGCCGCCCGCTGTCTGACCGTCTCCTCGAGCCGCGAGCGCGGCACCACCTCGTCCACGAGCCGCCACTCCACCGCCCGCCTGCCCTTGACGCCCTCCTCGAGGGTGCAGAAGAAGTCGGCGCGGTCGCGCCGCACATGGCGCTTGTCCACGAGCCGCGTGAGCCCCCCGGTCCCGGGCAGCACGGCCAGGAGCGGCACCTCGGGGAGAGCCACGGAGGTGTTGCCGTCGTCAGCCATGATGATGTAGTCCGTCGCCAGCGCCAGCTCGTAGCCGCCCCCCGCGCAGGGGCCGGTGATGGCGCAGAGCCAGGCCTGGCGGGACTCCGCCGTCGCCTCCTCGATGGCATTGCGCGTCTCGTTGGTGAACTTGCAGAAGTTCACCTTCCAGCCGTGGGAAGACTGGCCGAGCATGCGGATATTGGCTCCGGCGCAGAAGACGCGCTCCTTTCCCGAGGTGAGGACCACGGCGCCGACCTCCGGGTGCTCGAAGCGGAGGCGCTGAACGGCATCGTACAGCTCGATGTCCACGCCGAGGTCATAGGAGTTGAGCTTGAGGTCGTAGCCGGGCCGCACACCGCCGTCCTCCTGCACGTCCATGGCGAGAGTGGCGACCCGCCCCTCGACTGCGAGCTTCCAGTGCCGGTACCTCGCCGGCTCGGTGCGGAAATCGACCAGGGGTTGCGTGGGGGTGCCACCCGCGTGCCCGATCATCCCAGGATGACCCAGAGGGCCTTGGCTTGCTTGGGGCCGAGGTTCTCCCAGCCGTGCGGGGTGCCGCCGTCGAGATAGGCGCTGTCCCCCGCCTCCAGCACGTGGTCCTCGCCGTTGTACTGGAGCGCCACCTTCCCTTCGAGGACGTAGAAGAGCTTCATCTGCCCCGGATCGAGGATGACCTTGTCGGTCTTGACCCCCTTCGACCGCGGGCCCAGGGAGGAG
>MGBT01000059.1:16877-17196 GCA_001788395.1 Candidatus Rokubacteria bacterium GWA2_70_23 | reverse complement strand
GACGGCGTCAGGCGCCCGGACTCGATCTGCGACAGCAGGCTCGGCGTGAGCCCGGCCTTCTCGGCCAGCTGGCGCTGCTGCAGCGCGCGCTCGGTGCGGAGGGCCTTGATCCGCTGGCCCAGCGCCATCACGGGCCCAGCACCTCGAAGGCGCGGCTCTCGCCCGCGCTCTCCGCACGATCGGGCAGCCCCGCCAGCCGCCTCAGCGCGCGAGCGACGAACACGCGCGTCATCTTCTTCCGGTAGGGATGGGTGAGATCGGTATTGTCCAGCGGCTTCGCGGGCCGGGCGGCAGCGTCCGCCACGCGCTCGATCAGCTC
>MGBT01000059.1:16343-16746 GCA_001788395.1 Candidatus Rokubacteria bacterium GWA2_70_23 | reverse complement strand
CCAGCACGGGGAAGTCGAAGGAGCCGCGCCGGCGCAGCTTGAGGTACTCGGAGCGCAGCCCATCGGCCGGCGGCAGCATGATGTCCGTCAGGATCTCGTCGGGCCGCCGCGTCAGCGGGTGCATCCCGTCGTCCTGGTACAGTGCCGAGATCGGGATGACGCGCTCGCCGCCCGTCCCCACGAGACGGACCGTGGCGCCGAGGCTCCAGAGCACCGGCGCCGTGTCCGACGAGGACACGGCCCAGCAGCGGGGGCTCGAGGGGGCCACGAGGCAGATGTCACCGTCCCTCTTCATGCAGAAGCCGACGGCCTTCCGCCACTGGTAGGACTGGTTGTAGTAGTTGCAGCGGCTGTCCACGCAGACATTGCCGCCGATGGTGCCCATGTTCCTGAGCTGGGGTGT
>MGBT01000059.1:2759-16187 GCA_001788395.1 Candidatus Rokubacteria bacterium GWA2_70_23 | reverse complement strand
CCGGGACATAGCTGAATGGCGGCAGGCGCATCATGATGCGAAGGGCCTCTCGGCGATGGCATCGGCCGGCAGCCCGAAGGCCGAGTCGATGGCCCGTGGCGCCGGGAAGGTGAAGAGCGGGAGCTTCTCGGGGCCGACGCGCGCGGGCTTGCCCTGGCGCTTGAGCTCGAGCCCCCGGACGACCTTGTCAGGGCTGATGGGCGTCTCGTCCACGCGCACGCCGACCGCGTCGTAGACGGCATTGGCCACGGCCGGGATCACGGGCAGCAGCGGCCCCTGGCCCGCTTCCTTGGCGCCGAAGGGCCCCTCCGGGTCGTCGGTTTCCACGAGGATCGTGTGGATCTCCGGCGTCTCCAGCGCCGTCGGACTCTTGTACTCGAGCATCGAGGGGATCTTGTGCACGCCCTTCCTGAAGACCTGCTCCTCCATCAGCACCTCGCCCAGTCCCATGTAGATGGAGCCCTCGACCTGGCCCTCCACCAGGAGCGGGTTGAGGGCCCGCCCCACGTCGTGGGCCACCCAGACCTCGGTGGGCCGCACTTGCCCCGTCTCCTCGTCCACGTCCACCTCGACGACGCAGGCCGAGAAGGAGTAGCAGGGCGACGGGCCGACGCCTCCTCCCTTGTACTTGCCCGCCCGCTTCGGCGGCGCATAGGAGCCCGGGACAGCCAGCACCCCGTGCATGCTCTCGGCGAGCACCACGGCCTCGGCGAAGGCGACGCCGCGCTCCGCGTCGTCCTTGACGAAGACGCGGCGGTCCCGCGCCTCGAGGTCACCTGGCGTGACCTCGAGCTTCTTGGCCACGGCCTCGAAGATCCGGGCGCGCAGCCGCTGCGCCGCCTGGATGGCGGCATTGCCCGCCATGAGCGTGACGCGCGAGGAATAGGAGCCGAGGTCCACCGGCGTGAGATCCGTGTCGGCCGGGTGCACGCGGATGTCCTTGGGCTCGATGCCGAGCACCTCGGCCACGACGTAGGCGAGGATCGAGTCCGACCCCTGGCCGATGTCGGTGGCCCCGCAGAGCACGGACACGCCGCCGCTCCGGTCCGCGCGCACCACCACCCCCGAGTGCGGCATGTCGTTCCAGTAGATGGCGAGCCCCGCGCCCGTCATGTAGGCCGAGCAGGCGATGCCGATCCCCTTGCCGCGGGGGAGCTTGCCGCGCTTCTCGTGCCAGCCCGAGGCCTCCACCACCCGGTCGATGCACTCGGCGAGCCCCGTCGTCGTCACCGTGAGGTGATTGGCCGTCTTGGTGAAGGGCTCCGTCAGGTGGCGCCGCCGCATCTCCACCGGATCGAGGCCGAGCTGCTCGGCCGCCTTGTCGAGATGGCATTCCACCGCGAAGCGCGGCTGCGGCGTGCCGTGGCCTCGCTTCGGTCCGCAGGGCGGCTTGTTCGTGAAGACGCGGACGCCCTCGAACTTGTAGACGGGGATCTTGTAGGTCACCGTCTGGAGCGCCCCGGTGTAGAAGGTGGACGCGACGCCGTAGGAGCCGTAGGCCCCGCCGTCGAGCCACGAGCGGAAATGCATGCCCGTGATGGCGCCGTCCTTCTTGAACCCGGTCTTCATCCACATGAGGACGGGATGCCGGCCGCGGTGGGTGTAGAAGACCTCCTCGCGCGTCAGCGCGATCTTCACCGGGCGGCCCGCGAGCTGGGACAGGCGGCAGGCGGCGATCTCGTGGGCGAAGGCATCGAGCTTGCCGCCGAACCCGCCGCCCACGGGCGTCGCGATGACCCGGATATGGGCCTGGGGCAGGTCGAGGATCTTCCCCAGGAGCCGGTGCACGTAATGCGGCGTCTGCGTCGAGGACCAGAGCGTGAGCTTGCCGTCCGGCCCGAAGTGGGCGACGGCCGCGTGCTCCTCCATGGGCAGGTGCGTGTTGCCCTCGAAGAAGAAGACGTCCTCGCGCACGAGGTCGGCCTGGCGGAAGGCTTCCTCCACATCCCCGAACTGGAGCGACACGGCCTTGTGGACATTCGGGCCGTCGCCGTACTCGTGGATGCGCGCTTCAGGATGGGCGAGCGAGTCCTCGATGGACATGAGCGGCGGCAGCAGCTCGTACTCCACGTCGATGAGCAGGGTGGCGCGCTCGGCCGTCTCCTCGTCCACGGCCGCCACGGCCGCCACCGCGTCGCCCACCATCCGCACCTTCTCGACGCAGAGGGCCTCCTCGTCCTGCGACACCGGCATGATGCCGAACTTCAACCGCGGCAGGTCGTGGCCCGTGATGACGGCGAAGACGCCCGGCAGCGCCTTCGCGCGGGAGGTGTCGAGGCGCGTGATGAGCGCGTGCGGATGCGGGCTCCGCAAGAGCTTGCCGTAGGCCATGCGCGGGAGGAAGAGATCGTCCGCGTACTGGGTCGCGCCGGTGACCTTCGACCAGGAGTCGATCTTGGGCAGCCCCTTGCCGATCACCGAGAAACGCTTCGTGCTCATGCTCGGCCTGTCACCATGGCCCGGGCACCCGGGCTGTCGCCCGCCCGTGCCTGGCTTCGCTCGATCTGCCCCGCGCGGTGCAGCCGCAGGGCGGCCAGCTCCACGGCGTCGAGGATCTTGGTGTAGCCGGTGCAGCGGCAGAGGTTCCCGGCCAGCGCCTGCCGCACCTCATCACGGGTGGGCATCGGGGTGGCTTCGAGCAGCGCCCGGGCGCTCAGCAGCATGCCCGGCGTGCAGTAGCCGCACTGGGCGGCGCCCAGCTCGGCGAAGGCCTGCTGCAGCGGGTGGAGCCTCTCCCCCTGGGCCAGGCCCTCGACGGTCGTGATCTCCCGTCCCTGGCACTCGACGGGCAGGGCGAGGCAGGAGAGCACGGGCTCGCCGTCCACCAGGACGGTGCAGGCGCCGCACTCGCCGAGCTCGCAGCCGTGCTTGGTGCCGGTGAGCCCCAGGTCCTCGCGGAGGACCTCGAGCAGGGTCTTGTGCACGGCGGCGAAGACGTCCCGCTCCTCGCCGTTCACGGTGAGCGTCATCTGGGCCTTCATGGGCTCGTCCCCCGGGGGCGTCTCCCCCCGCGCGATCGCCTTCGGATGACTTACGGAATCATGAAAGGACGGTTAAGTATTACTAAAGTCTCCCAAGGGCTGTCAAGAGGCGGTCGCTGGCCTGCGGCTCCCCCCGCCCTCAGCCCGGCACGAGCCTGTCGGCCCAGAGGCGCTCGGCGAAGACCCGCGCCGACAACTGAAGAATGACGGCTCCGGACCCGGCGCGGGGCCAGTCACCGGGGAAACGTGCGCTTTACTTTGTCATGATAATCACAAGTGCCACTTTCGATACGACGACCCGAGACGATGGCGCCGCGGCGATGTCGCAATCCCCCTTTGCGTCGGGCCATCTCGTCGGACCCTGACGGGGCGCTGCCTCGCAAGGCGGCCGACCAGCCGCTGGCCATCACGACGCCGGCAGGCACGGCGCGGCTCGGCCATGACCGCGGGGACCTGGGGTGACACCAACGAGGGGGAGGACGAGGCGGACGACGCCGTGCTGGCGCTCCTGGTGCACGTACAGAACAACTCCTCGCGTAAGGGAGACCCGCGGGAGTCCGGGGCTGCCGCAGGGCTCAGCCTTGTTGGGTTCCGCTCTCCCTGGCAATGACAGGGCGGAGCGGCCCACTGTCCTGCATGGAGATTCGAGCCAGAGTGGCAGCGAGCTTGCCTGCCACATCGGCCGGTACACGCTTCCGTTGAGCCTTTTCCACGATGACGTCGAGGAGCTGGGAGTAGCGCACGATCGTGGTCCTGGCTCGATTGACTCTTATCCGGACCAGGGGATTGCTGAAGACAACTACACTCTCCACGAAGCGCAGGACAGATCCGGCGACGTCGGGATGCTGTCTTGACAAGAAGTCCTTGAGGGCCGCGGCATTCCCGTTGACTTGCTTGCTGACGCTCTTCGTCACCGGCACGCCATTGCGGAACCAGAGGTCGCCGTAGCTCTTCACGATGCCCGTCCAGTGCTTCGTCTCAAGGACCACAACGCCGCAGGGGCCGATCAGGACGTGGTCGATGTTACCTCGGCGCTCTGGCAGCATCACGTCGTTCAGGAGGAAGTAGTCCCCCGGCAGTCTGTGCAAGAGGTCGACGACGAGCGCTTCACCGTAGATGCCCTTCTGTAGATTCACGAGGCGCCTGCGTGTCCGGGTGACGATCGGGGTCAGTCCAAGAACGAGCAACACGCCGGCGGACGGATGGATGACGAGCGAGGCGGCCACGGCCGACAACCCGACTATTCCCGCGGCCCCCCACAGTGCCAAGCGGGCCCGCAGCCGTTGTCCAGCCGCGTACTCCCCTCCGACCCGGGTGACCGTCGTCATGTAACTCGGCCTGACGCTAGTGAACGCAGGTCCTGGGCCACTTCGCATGGGAATCAGGAATCGCTTCCCGGGAGGCCACTTGGAACCCAAGCCCCTCCCTCAGATCCCGGCATGCGTCCAGGGGGTGACGATTCCTGAACATCCGGTTGACACGGTTGAGCCGCGGCGGCGGCAGCCATACGCACCTTCCGAGCCCCGGCCGCGAGTCGGAAGGGAGAAGTCGCTCGTGGGTCGCCTATGTGGCGAGGCGCTGGCTCAGGACGGGGGCGCGAGCGAGCGAGCGCGCCGCCTCCCCGGGCAACGTGATCCTGATGCGCCGACGCACGGCGTTCGACCTCGGGGATTGGGAGCGCGGGCATCCGGGGTAAGATGGGCGGGTGCCTCGGGCCAAGCTCATGTCCATGCGGGAGGCCGTCGCCCGCTTCGTCCCCGATGGCGCCTCGATCTGCATGGGCGCGGCGCTGGAGGCGCTCATCCTCTTCGCCGCCGGCCACGAGCTGATCCGACAGGGGCGGCGCGACCTCACCCTGATGGGCCCCATCTCGGACATGCTCTTCGACCAGCTCGTGGGGGCGGGCTGCGTGCGACGCATCGTCGCCGCCTGGGTGGGCAACGTGAGCGCGGGGCTCGGCCACGACTTCCGGTGCGCCGTGGAGCAGTGCATCCCGCAGCCGCTCGCCGTCGGGGATCATTCCAACCTCACCATCGCGGTGGGGCTGCAGGCGGGGGCGCTGGGCGCCCCGTACATCCCCACCCGCTCGCCGCTCGGCGCCGACCTGCTCCGCTCCAGCCCGACATTCCGCCAGGCCAGCGACCCGTGGTCGGGGAATCCGGTGGAGATGATCCCGGCACTGATACCCGACGGCGCCATCCTGGACGTGCAGCGCGTTTTCGGAACATGGGGGACACATGAAGATCACCGCGATCGAGACCATCCCGCTGGCCATTCCCATGAAGCCCATGACGCCGCCGTCCTCGTGGACGGCCGGGACGCGCAAGCAGATCGTCGTCCGCGTCCGCACCGATGCCGGGCTCGTGGGGCTCGGCGAGGCCTTCGCCTATGGCGCGCCGCTGGCCGTGTGCAACGTGATCGCCGAGAGCCTGGCGCCGATGCTGATCGGCCAGGACCCGGCGCGGATCGAGGCCCTCGTGGACCTCATGCATCGCGGGACGATGATCTACGGGCGGCGGGGCCTGGGCATGTTCGCCATCAGCGGCGTCGAGATCGCGCTCTGGGATCTCCTCGGCAAGGCCCGCGGCGCGCCCGTGTACGAGCTCCTGGGCGGGGCCACGCGACCGCGCCTGCCCGTCTATGCGAGCCTCTTGCGCTATGACTCGCCGGATGAGGTGGCGCAGGCCTGCCGGCAGTATGCGGCGCAGGGCTTCACCATGCTCAAAATCCACCAGACCGACGTGGCATCGGTGCGCGCGGCGCGGGAGGCGGTGGGCGACGGCGTCGAGCTGATGCTGGACACCAATTGCCCGTGGACGCCGAACGAGGCCATCGCCATGGCCCGCGCGCTGGAGCCCTACCGGCTCTTCTGGCTCGAGGAGCCCGTGTGGCCGCCCGAGGATTACCGGGGGCTCGCTCGCGTCTGCCGGGCCACGGCCACGCCCATCGCCTCGGGAGAGAACGAGTCCACGCTCTACGGCTTCCGCGAGATCATCGACGGCGGTGCGGCGGACATCCTCCAGCCGAGCATCACCAAGGTGGGTGGCATCTCCGAGTTCAAGAAGATCGCGACGCTGGCCCAGGCGGCCAATCTGCCCGTCGCGCCGCACTCCTTCTACTTCGGCCCCGGGCTGGCGGCCACGCTCCACGTGGCGGCGACGTTCGGCGGCGCGATGCCCGTGGAGTTCCCCACGGGCGAGTACGAGACGCCGTTCCTCGCCCATCCCCTGGTGGCGCGCGACGGCTGGATGGAGGTGCCCTCGGGCCCCGGCCTCGGCGTCGAGATCAACGAGGACGCCATCCGCCGCTACCCCTACTCGCCTTCGGGCGCCGAGCCCTTCGTCCTCCACCGGTGAGAACGGAACGGTTGACTCGGACGCCCCGATCAGCCCCGATGGCGTGGATGATTCGCGAACGCAGTCCCGGGAGCCAGCGGGGCCTGGCGCGGCGGGCGGGGGGCCCCGCGGCGCGGAGCGCACCGCCCCGCCGCCTCGCGTGTTCCGCGCAAGCCGGATCGCGCAAGATCAAGCCGTGGGGCGTGCGGGGCTAAAGTGACTCATACCGACCGCGAATTGATGGTCATCGCCGCGGGGCGCGAGATCCGCGACGGCGAGATGGTCATGAAGCCTGTGAAGGCCTGGTCCCGCCCATAGTGACGCAAGCCGCTCGTCACCCCCTGCCATCGCGAGACTCTCCTGTCGAGAGCGCGGACGTTGGGCGAGTCGAGTTCAGGCGCGCGTGGGCGGTTGGGAGCCCGAACGCGGCTTGACAGGCCCGCGCGCGGCTGACTAGAATGCCGCGCCCCCATGAGCGACCAGGGCTGGATCGGCAAGTCGGTCAAGCGTGTCGAGGACTACCGGCTTCTCACCGGGCGCGGCACCTACATCGACGACCACCCGCCCGTCGCCAACCTCTGCCACGCCGCCATCGTCCGTTCGCCTCACCCCCACGCGCGGATCCTCGGCTACGATCTTTCCGCCGCGCTCGCGATGGACGGCGTCGTCGGCGCGATCACGGGCGCGGACGTCCTCAAGCACTCGAAGCCCTTCTCCGTGGGCGTCACGGCGCCCGTCCAGTATTTCTGCGCGGCGACCGACAAGGCGCGCTTCGTCGGCGAGCCCGTGGCCGTCGTCGTGGCGCGCGACCGTTACGTCGCCGAGGACGCCGCGGATCTGGTGCAGGTGAGCTACGAGCCGCTGCCCGCGGTCGTGGACCCGGAGCGCGCGCTCGAGCCCGACGCGCCCGTTCTCCATGAGGCGGTCGGCTCGAACCTGGCGAACAACCGGCGGCTCGTGTACGGCGATCCGGACCGGGCGTTCCGCGACGCCGACGTCGTCATCAAGGAGCGCTTCAGGTTCCCGAAGTACGGCTCGACGCCGATCGAGACCTACGGCGTCATCGCCCGGTGGGACGCGCTCGACGGCGTCTGCACCGTGTGGTCGAACTTCATGGGGCCGTTCATCATGCACCCGCTCACGGCGCGGGTGCTGGGCCTGCCCGGCAACAAGCTCCGCTTCATCGTCCCGCCGGACATCGGCGGGAGCTTCGGGATCAAGTCCCTGATCTACCCGTACATGGCGCTGATCGCGCTCGCCTCCAAGCTCACGGGCGTGGCGGTGAAGTGGATCGAGGACCGCCACGAGCACCTCATGGCCTCCTCGACCGGCACGGACCGCGTGGCCTACCGCGAGCTCGCCGCGAAGAAGGACGGCACGATCCTCGGCATGCGCTTCAGATGGCTCGATAACGTCGGTGGCTACATCCGGAGCCCGGAGCCCGGCTGCAGCTTCCGCCCGACCGGCAATTTCGTCGGCCCCTACCGGTTCCAGAACCTCGAGGTCGACGCGTCGACCGTCATGACCAACAAGTGCCTCACGGGGCCGAACCGCGGCTACGCGTGCGGCCACCTCTACTTCGAGACCGAAGGCATGATGGACCGCCTCGCCGACACGCTCGGGCTCGATCCCGTCGAGGTGCGGCGTCGTAACCTGATCCCGGCCGCGGCGATGCCGTACCGGACCCCGACGGGGGGACTCTACGACTCCGGCGACTACCCCCAGGCGTTCGACAAGGCGCTCGAGATGGCGAAGTACGGCGAGCTGCGCCGTGAGCAGGCCAAGGCACGCGCCGCGGGGCGGTACTTCGGGATCGGGCTGGCGCTGGCGGTGGACCCGTCCGTCTCCAATATGGGCTACGTCGCGACGGCGCTCGACCCGCAGTTCCGCGCCAAGCCCGAGTACCTGCCGAAGTCGGGCGCCGTGGACTCGGCGACGATCAAGGTGGACCCGCTCGGGCGCGTCATCGCGATCCTCGGCACGACGCCGCAGGGCCAGGGCCACCAGACGGTCGTCTCGCAGATCGTCGCCGACGAGCTCGGCCTCGTCCCCGAGGACGTCACGGTCGTGGACGAGATGGACACGTTCACGCGCGTGTGGTCGATCTCGTCGGGCACCTACTCGAGCCGCTTCGGCTCCGTGGGGACGAGCGCCGTCGCGCTCGCCGCGCGCAAGCTCAAGAAGAAGCTCGTCGAGTACGCGGCCCATTTGATGGACATGCCGCCCGAGCAGCTGGAGTTCAGGGACGGCGCGGTCAGGGCGAAGCAGGGGAAGGGGCCGTCGTACTCGGTCAAGGACCTCGCCGGGCGCGCCCACTGGAACACGGAGTCGCTCCCGGAGGGGATGGAGCCGGGGCTCCAGGCGACAGCCGTGTTCGGTTTCACGGTGGCGAAGGCGGTGGATGCCGAGGACCGCGTGAACTCCTCCAACACCTACGGCTTCATCGCCGAGGTGATGGCGGTGGAGGTGGACCCGGAGACGGCGGCGATCAAGATCCTCCGCTACGTGACGGTCCACGACGCGGGGACGATCATCAACCCGATGATCGCCGAGGGCCAGATCTACGGCGGCGCGCTCCACGGACTCGGCGGCGCGCTCTACGAGGAGCTGGCCTACGACGAGGACGGCAACCTCCTCACCGGCACGTTCATGGACTACCTCGTGCCGACCGCCTGCGAGGCGCCCACGATCGAGATCGCCCACGTCGTCTCGCCCTCGCCGCTCACCCCGCTCGGCTCGAAGGGCCTTGGCGAGTCCTCCTCGATGACCGTGCCCGCGGTCATCGCCAACGCCGTGAGCGACGCGCTCTCGCCGCTCGGGATCAGGATCAACGAGCTGCCGATGACACCCTCGAAGTTATGGAAGGCGATTGAACGGGCGGGTCGGAGCCACGCCGCACCGACAGCAGGCCACCCAAGGTCCAGGCCGACCACGGGGCCCCCGGTACAATGAAACCACCGAAATTCGATTATCACGCGCCGAGGAGTGTCGACGAAGCGCTGGGACTGCTCCAGCGCTACGGCGGCGACGCCAAGGTCCTCGCCGGCGGCCAGAGCCTCATGCCGCTGCTCAACTTTCGGCTGAGCCGCCCGGCCGCGCTCGTGGACCTGAACCGCATCCCCTCGCTCGCGTACATCACGGAGCAGGACGGCCAGGTGCGGCTCGGCGCGATGACGCGCCAGCGGACGATCGAGTTCTCGCCCGTCGTCAAGGAGCGGCTGCCGCTGCTCCGCGAGGCGACGAAGCTGGTCGGCCACCTGCCGATCCGCACGCGCGGGACGATCGGCGGCTCGCTCGCCCACGCCGACCCGTCGGCGGAGTACCCGGCGGTGCTGACGGCGCTCGAGGGCGAGGTCGTTGCGCGCGGACCGAAGGGCGAGCGCGTGATCAAGGCAAAGAACCTGTTCCGGACGTACCTCACGACGAGCCTCGAGCCTGACGAGATCCTCGTCGAGGTGAGAATGCCGGCGATGCCGGCAGGCGCGGGCTTCGCGCTGGAGGAGTTCGCGCGGCGCCACGGCGACTTCGCGATCATCGGGATCGCCGCGATGGTCGTGCGGGACGGCCCGCGCTGCAGGACGGCACGGCTGACCACCGCGGGCGCGGGACCGGTTCCGCTGCGCCTCCGTGCCGCCGAGGAGATCCTCGAGCGCGACGGTCTCACCGACGCTGCGATCGAAGCGGCGGCGCGCCGCGCCTCGGAGCTCGTCTCGCCGGACGCCGACATCCACGCGTCCGCCGACTACCGCCGCCACCTCACGGGCGTCCTCACGAAGCGCGCCCTCAAGCGGGCGTTGGGAGCGGCCCGTGGCTGAGATGGTCACTGTCAGGCTCAAGGTCAATGGGGTGGCGCATGAGGGGCGCTGCGAGCCGCGGAAGCTCCTGGTGGACTTCTTGAGAGAAGACCTCGAGCTCACGGGGACGCACATCGGCTGCGAGCACGGGATCTG
This sequence comes from Candidatus Rokubacteria bacterium GWA2_70_23, assembly GCA_001788395.1. Lineage (GTDB taxonomy): Bacteria > Methylomirabilota > Methylomirabilia > Rokubacteriales > CSP1-6 > UBA12499. Next base: position 5,921 of record MGBT01000059.1, on the reverse strand, counting down.
CGGCGCCTGCACGATCTTGTTCAACGGCGAGGCGGCGCGCTCGTGCATCATGCTCGCGGTGCAGGCCGACGGCAGCGAGATCCTGACGGTCGAGGGCCTGATGCAGAACGGCACGCTCCACCCGCTGCAGGAGGCCTTCCGCGAGCACCACGGACTGCAGTGCGGCTTCTGCACGCCGGGCATGCTCATGACGGCGCTCGATTTCCTCAAGACGAACCCGTCGCCGACCGAGGCCGAGGTCCGCGAGGGCATCTCTGCCGTCCTCTGCCGCTGCACCGGGTACCAGGGCATCGTCAACGCCGTGCGGGCCGCGGCACGGACGCTCGGCGGCGCCGCCAAGGTGGAGAGCGGCACGTGACCGGGAAGGTCCTGCGGCGCCAGCTCCGCGCCCAGGGATAGCCTGTGACCGATCACCGGCCGGGAAGGCGGGCACGGTGAGCGCGCCCGCCGCGCCGAAGCTGGTGGGTGCGCGGGTGCCGCGCCTGGAGGACCCCCGCCTGCTGACCGGGCAGGGGCGCTACGTGGACGACCATCGTCCCGCGCGCACGCTCCACGCGGCGTTCCTGCGCACGCCGCACGCCCACGCGCGCATCCTCCGCATCGACGCGGAGGCGGCGCGCGCGCTGCCAGGGGTGGCGGCGGTCCTGACCGGCGAGGACATGGCGCGCGACTGCAAGCCCGTGCGCGCCGGCTCGCGGATGCCCGCCTACAAGGTCACCTCCTTCCCGGCGCTCGCGCAGGGCAAGGTGCGCTACACCGGCGAGGCGGTGGCGATGGTCGCGGCCGAGAGCCGATACCTGGCCGAGGACGCGCTGGATTGCATCGTCGTCGAGTACGAGCCGCTCCCCGCGGTGGCCGCCATGGAGGCCGCGCTCGCGCCCGGCGCGCCCGTGCTCCACGAGGAGGCGGGCGACAACCTCCTGCTCGCGCGCGAGTTCGCCTGCGGCGACGTGGACGGGGCACTCGCGGGGGCCCACCTGGTCGTGCGCGAGCGGTTCCGCTTCCACCGGCACACGGCGGTCTGCATGGAGAACCGCGGCGCGCTGGCCGAGTACGCGAGCGCCACCGGCACCCTGACCCTGCGCTCGTCGGCGCAGTGCCCGGGGATCGTCCGCGACGTCCTCGCCGACCTCCTCGACATCCCCGAGCACCTGATCCGGGTCGTCGCCGCCGACGTGGGCGGCGGCTTCGGCGCCAAGGCCTCGCTCTACCCGGAAGAGATCGCGGTCTGCGTGATGGCGCGCCGGCTCGGGCGCCCGGTGAAGTGGATCGGCGACCGGCGCGAGGACCTGCTCGCGACCTCGCACGCCTGGGACGAGATCGTCGAGGCCGAGCTGGGCGTGGCCGCCGACGGCACCATCGTCGGCCTCCGCGCGGAGGTCATGGCCGACGTCGGCGCGTACTCGATCTACCCGTGGACGGCCGCCATCGAGCCCGTGCAGACGATCTCCTTCCTGCCCGGCCCGTACCGGATCGAGCACTACCGCGGCCGCACCCGCGGGATCGCGACGTGCAAGGCGCCGATGGGGCCGTACCGCGGCGTCGGACGCCCACCGGCCGTGTTCGTCATGGAGGGGCTCCTCGACCGCGCCGCGCGCCGGCTCGGCATGGACCCGACCGCGCTGCGCCTGCGGAACTTCATCCGCGCCGAGGACTTCCCGTACAAGTCGCCGTCCGGCATCGTCTGGGACCGGTCCTCGTTCACCGAGACGATGCTCCGCGCGCGCGAGGCGCTCGGGTGGGAGGCCGCGCGCGCCGAGGCGGCGCGGAGCCGCGCAGCCGGGCGCTGGGTGGGTGTCGGCGTCGCCTCGTACGTCGAGCTGACCGGGATCGGCTCGGCGATCGCGGTGTCGCCGGGGATGCCCGTGCCCACAGGCACCGAGGCCGCAACGATCCGCGTGGATCCCGCTGGGACGGTGACCGCGGTCTTCGGCATCGCCTCCCACGGCCAGGGACTCGAGACCACGCTCGCGCAGGTCGTCGCCGACGAGCTGGGCGTGCCGATCGAGACGGTGCGCGTCCTCCACGGCGACACCGCGCTCTCGCCCTACGGCACCGGCACCTACGCGAGCCGCAGCACGGTGCTCGCCGGCGGGGCCGGCATCCTGGCCGGCCGCGACGTGCGCGAGAAGACGCTCCGGATCGCGGCGCACCTGCTCGAGGCCCACCCGGCCGACCTCGTCGTGCAGGACGGCCGCGTGGCCGTGCGCGGCCTGCCCGACCGGTACGTCACCGTCCGCGACGTCGCCAAGGCCGCCTACGGCGGCGTCCGGCACCTGCCGCGGGGCATGGAGCCCGGGCTCGAAGCCACGCGCTTCTACGACCCCTACTACGGCACGGCGTCCAACGCGACCCACATGGCCGTGGTCGAGGTGGACCGCGAGACGTTCCATGTGCGGATCCTCCGCTACCTGGTCGCCGAGGACTGCGGGCGGATCATCAACCCGCTCGTCGTGGACGGGCAGGTGCACGGGGGCGTGGCCCAGGGCGTGGGCGCGGCGCTCCTCGAGGAGATCGTCTACGACGGCGAGGGCCAGCTCCTCACCGGCACGCTGATGGACTACCTGGTGCCGACCGCGAGCGAGGTGCCGGCGATGGAGGTGCACCACGTCGAGACCCCCTCGCCGACGACGCTCGGCGGCTTCCGGGGCATGGGCGAGGGCGGGACGATCGGCGCGCCGGCGGTGATCGCCAACGCCGTCTCCGACGCGCTCGCCGAGCTCGGGATCGAGGTCAACGAGCTGCCGCTCTCGCCCGAGCGGCTCTTCCGGCGAATCGTGGGGGGATCATGAATCTGGGTCTCGCGGGCAAGGTGGCGCTGGTCACGGGAGCGGGGCGGGACATCGGCCGCGAGATCGCGCTCGCGCTCGGGAGGGAAGGGGCGGCGGTGGCCGTCAACTACTCGAAGTCGCGGGACGCCGCCGAGGCCACGGCGGAGGAGATCCGGGCGGCCGGCGGCCGGGCCCTGGCCGCCGAGGCCGATGTCACCGATGACGGGGCCGTCCGGCGGATGGTCGAGCGCGTGGGCGCCGAGCTGGGCCCCATCGACGTCCTCGTCAACAACGCGGGCATGGTCCGCCGGAAGTTCTTCCTCGAGACCACGCCGCAGGAGTGGCGCGCGCAAATCGACATCGGCCTCTACGGCGTGCTGCACTGCTGCCA
>MGBT01000059.1:2334-2740 GCA_001788395.1 Candidatus Rokubacteria bacterium GWA2_70_23 | reverse complement strand
GTCGAGCGCAAGGGCGGCCGCATCGTCAACATCGCCGGCGACTCGGCGCGAGTCGGCCAGGCGCAGCTCAGCATCACGGCGGCCGCCCGCGGGGGCGTGCTGAGCCTCACCCGCACGCTCGCGCGTGAGCTCGGGCGCGCCAACGTCACGGTGAACGCGGTGACGTTCGGCTGGGTCGAGACGGGCCACGCCGACCGGGGCTTCTGGGACGCCAACCGCGAGAAGATCCTCCAGGCCTACCCCATCAAGCGCCTGGGACGGCCTGACGACATCGCGCCGCTGGTGGCGTTCCTCGCCTCGGACCTGGCCTCCTGGATCACCGGCCAGACCATCAGCGTCAGCGGCGGCTACACCACGATATGAAGCCACGGCCTCCTGTTTCAGGCCACCCGCGGTCCGCCCCGGG
>MGBT01000059.1:1247-2322 GCA_001788395.1 Candidatus Rokubacteria bacterium GWA2_70_23 | reverse complement strand
GCTACAAATAAAGCCACGGCCGCCTGGTTCAGGCCACCCGCGGTCCGCGCCGGGCTCGCCGACCCCGCTACAAATAGAGCCACGGGCTCCTGCTTCAGGCCACCCGCGGTCCGGGCCGGACTCGCGGCCCCCGCTGCAATAGATGGCAGACCTCCGCGTCGACGGTGCCGACTGGCTCCTCACCGTTGACCGCGACCGGCGGATCCTCCGTGACGGCGCCGTTGCCGTGACCGACGGCCGGATCGTCGCCGTCGGAAAGACCGCGGAGGTCGCCGCGCAGCACCCGGCGCCGCGCGTGATCTCGGCGCGGGGCAAGGTCGTGACGCCCGGGCTGGTCGACAGCCACATCCACACGACCTTCCAGATGAGCCGCGGGCTCGCCGACGAGGTCGGCAGCAAGCAGTTCCTCTTCGAGCGCATGTACCCCTACGAGGCGGCACTCGACGAGGAGGACGCGGTCGCCTCGATCCGGCTCTGCGTGCTCGAATTGCTGAAGAACGGCGTGACGACGTTCATCGACGCCGGCAACTACCAGCCGCGCCTCACGGCCGAGGTCGCGGGCGCGGCGGGCATGCGCTGCGTCGTCGCGCGCTCGAGCTTCGACGTCGCCGCCTCGGCGATGGGCGTGCTGCCGCCCGCATTCATCGAGACGACCGAGCAGGCCCTCGAGCGCGCGGAGGAGACCGTGCGGCGCCTGCACGGAAGCCACGGTGGGCGCGTGCACGCGTGGCTCCAGTTCCGCGGGCTCAACAACTCGACCGACCGGCTGATCGTGGAGCTCAAGCGCCTGGCCGACCGCCACGGCGTCGGCGTGCAGACGCACGCGTGCTTCGCACGCGACACGATGGAGTCCTCCAAGGCCCGCCACGGCGTGACGGAGATCGAGCGGCTGGCGCGCCTCGGCGTGCTCGGGCCGAACGTGCTGCTGATCCACGTCGGCTGGGCGACCGACGCGGAGCTCGAGCTGCTGCGCCGGCACGACGTCAAGTGCGTGGCCGCGCCGTCCTCGAGCTTCCACAACGCCTACGGCAACATCGCCCACGGCCACATCCCCGAGCTGCTCGAGGCGGGCGTC
>MGBT01000059.1:0-1059 GCA_001788395.1 Candidatus Rokubacteria bacterium GWA2_70_23 | reverse complement strand
GCGCGTGCTGGTCGAGGGCGGGCGCGCGCTGACGCTCGACGAGGGCGCGATCATCGAGGAGGCGCGCCGCCGGGCGCCCGGCATCCTCGCCAAGACGAAGCTCGCGGCGCTGGTGGCCCCGAAGTGGCCGGTGAGCTGACGCCGGCGGGCTGACGCCGGCCGGAAGGAAGGAGACGGACGTGGCGTACACGGCAAAGAAGGTGTTCCCCTGATGCCCGTCGTCGACTTCCACATCCACGCCTACGACTGGCCGATCAGCGGCCCCGCGTCGTTCGTCGAGTTCATGGACCGCGAGATGGCGCGCGCCTACGGCTCATTCGCCAAGTTCGTCGAGCGCTACACGACGGGCGCGGCCTACGAGCGCGTGCTCGACGAGGCCGGGGTGGACTACGGCGTGATCCTCGCCGAGGTGGCGCCGATCACCTCGGCCATCGGCAGCAACGAGACCGTCGCGCGCCTGTGCGCGGGCCGGCCGCGGCTCATCCCGTTCGCGTCCATCAACCCGTACCTCGTCGAGAACCCGGCGCGCGAGCTCGAGCGGCTCGTGCGCGAGCGCGGCTTCCGCGGCCTCAAGCTCTACCCGACCTACAGCTACTTCTACCCGAACGACCCGCTGCTCTACCCGGTATACGCGAAGGCGCAGGAGCTACGCATCCCGGTGAAGTGGCACACGGGCACCTCCACGTTCCCGGCCGCGCGGCTCAAGTACGGCGACCCCGTGCACATCGACGACGTGGCCGTGGACTTCCCCGACCTCGTCGCGATCATCACGCACAGCGGGCGCCCGCTCTGGTACGACACCGCCTACACGCTGGCGCGGATGCGGAAGAACGTCTACATGGAGATCGCGGGCCTGCCGCCGAAGCGGCTCCTCGACTACTTCCCCGATCTCGAGCGCGTGAGCGACAAGGTGCTCTTCGGCTCCGACTGGCCGAGCGTGCCGACGATGACGGGCAACATCGAGGCGCTCCGCGCGCTGCCGCTTTCCGACGGCGCCAAGGAGCTGATCCTCGGAGGCAACGCCGCGCGCCTGCTCGGCCTCGCCTGAGACGGGCGCCA
>MGBT01000058.1:11868-12640 GCA_001788395.1 Candidatus Rokubacteria bacterium GWA2_70_23 | reverse complement strand
ATGATGGATGATCCACGGGGAGTGTAAGCTTGCGCGAGCGGAACAGTCAACTCACGAGCGAAGTTACGCTTCAGTCAGCCTTACCGATACGAGGCGGGAAAGCCCAGGCTCCTCCATGGTCACGCCGTACAGCACGTCGGCGGCTTCCATGGTCTTCCGGTTGTGGGTGATAACCACGAACTGGGTGTGGGAGCACAGCTCACGCAATACCCGGAGGAAGCGGTGGATATTGGCGTCGTCCAGCGGGGCGTCGACCTCGTCCAGGACGCAGAACGGGCTCGGGTGGTAGTAGAAGATGGCGAAGAGGAGGGCCAAGCCGGTCAGCGCCTTCTCCCCGCCGGACATGAGGCTCACCGCCTGCAGCCGCTTGCCCCGCGGCTGGGCCATGAGCTCCACCCCGAACTCCAGCGGATCGTCCTCCCCCTCTTCGGGCTCCACCATCCGCAGCTCCGCGCGCCCCCCTTCGAACAGGCGCGCGAAGATGTCGGCGAAGTGGCGGTTGATCTGCTCGAACGCCTCCCGGAAGCGCTCCTGCGCCGTCCCCGTCATCCGCCGGATCGCCTTCTCGAGGTCCTTCATGGAGGCCACGAGGTCGTCGTGCTGGGTGCGGAGGAAGTTGATCCGCTCCTCGAGCTCCCGGTACTCCTCGTCCGCCACCAGGTTGACCGCGCCCATGGCCTCCAGCTTGGCCGCCATCTCCTCGTGGCGAGCCTTGACCTGAGCGAGGTCGGCCGACGGGTCGTGAGCCGCCAGCAGCGCGTCCCGGCCGTCG
>MGBT01000058.1:0-11684 GCA_001788395.1 Candidatus Rokubacteria bacterium GWA2_70_23 | reverse complement strand
CGCCTCGATGTCGAGCTCCTCGAGCCGCTCCAGGTCTCGCGCGAACCCCTCCGCCCGCTCGGCCACCGCGGCCAGCTCGACGCGACAGGCGGTGAGCTCGCCGGCCAGCGTCCCCTCCTCCCGCTGTCCGGCGTCCACGCTCTCCCGAACGGATTCCATCTCCCGCTCGACGGCGGCCTCCGCCTCCCGGATGCCCAGCAGGGCGGCCTCCACGTCCTCGAACCGCGCCGTGGCTTCCGCGCGCTCCCCGTCGAGGTGACCCCGCTCGGCCTCGAGGGTTTCGAGGTGCCGTCGGGTCCGCTCCTCTTCCCGGGCTGCTGCCTCCAGGTCCTTGCTTCCGGCCAGGCGGAGCGCCTCCTGTGCCTGCAGCGACGACCGGAGCCCCACTTCCCGCGAGCGCAGCGCCGCGATCTCGGCATCCATGGCCTCCAGCAAGCCGCGCTGCAGCGCCGCGTCGCCCTCGATGGCCTCCACCTCGTCACGCAGCTGCCGGATGGAGCGCTTCCGCCTGAGGATCGAGTGGTCGTGCTCGCCGCTGTCGCCGTTGCGTCGGCCGCCGGTGAGCCGCCCCGTGGGGGAGAGAACCTCCCCCGCCGGCGTCACATAGGTCGCGACGACGCCGTTCCGTCGCCAGAGAGTCTCGGCCTGATCGAGATGCGCCACGACACCCACCCGGCCCAGCAGGTATCGCAGGAGCGCGGGATGGGGACCGCCCACGAGGCGCGTTGCCCAGCGGACTTCCTCCGAGTCATCGAGCGGGGCCTCGGCAGCCGGCAAGGTTTCGAGCGGGAGGAAGGTCGCCGAGCCCGCCCCCTCACGTTCCAGATAGCCCAGCGCGGCCCGCGCGTGCTCGAAGCGCTCGACGACCACCCACTGCAGACGATCGCCCAGAACTCCCTCCACGGCGGTTTCCAGACCGCGCGGCACCTCGAGGAGATCGGCGACGGTGCCGACCACACCCCGCAGGGACGCCCCCCCTCCTGCGAAGATCGCGCGGACACCGGCGCCATACCCCTCGCGCTCACGCTCGAGGACGGTCAGGGCGTCGAGCTGCGACTGGCGACCGGCCAGGGCGAGCCGGAGGTCGGCCACGGTCGCCTGCATGTGTGCCCGCAGTTGCTCCCGCTCGCCGAGGTCGGCCTCGACCTGCTGTCGCTCGCCTTCGAGCAGGGACAGCTGCGCCCCCGTCCGGTGGTGGCGCTCCTCCAGGCTGCCGCGCGCGGCGGCGAGACTCTGCGCCTCGGCCTCTGCCTGGCGGACCTCGGCCTCGAGGCGCTCGAGTCTCCGCTGCAAGTTGAGCGACCGCTCGCGGAGCTCTCCCGCTTCCCGGGTGAGCTCGGCCCGCCGGCCCGCGGTCCGGACCTGATCGAGACGGAGGCGCTCGAGGCGGCGACGCAGCTCGTCGAGGCGGCCTCGGCTCCCCTGGACCAGGACCTCCAGCTCGCCCGCGCGCCGTCCGTGCTCCGCGTGACGCTGCCGCGCCTCCGCCAGCCCCCGCGCCTTCTCCTGGCGCTCGACACCGAAGCCGAGCCGGCGCTCGCCGATCGTCCGGATGTCCTCGGCCAGCCGGACGTCCTCGGCGTCGAGCTCCCGGATCTGGGTCCCGATGTGATCCCGTCGCTCGATCAGGGTCGCGGCGTCGAGCTGCATCTTCTGCACGGACTGCCTGAGGTCGGCGAGCTGGTACTCCACCTCCTGCACGCTGTGCCGCTGGAGCGTCTCGCGCGCGGTGAGCGCCGCGATGAGCGTCTGGCGCTCCTCCAGTGCCGCCCGGAGTCGCGAGAGCTCCTGCGCCACAGCCTCGTGCCGGCTCGTCAGCGCCGCGAAGTCCGCCGCCACCATCACGAGCGCCAGCCCCTGCCGCTCCTGGTGGAGGGCCTTGTACTGCTGGGCCTTGCGCGCCTGCCGCTCGAGCGAGGCAAGCTGGCGCCGCTCCGTGTCCATCACGTCGCGCACTCGCTGCAGGTTCTGCTTCGTCGCCTCCAGCTTGCCCTGCGCGTCCGCACGTTGCTGCTTGTACCGCGCGACCCCCGCGGCCTCCTCGATGAACGATCGCCGCTCCCACGGCTGGGCGGTCAGCACGTGATTGAGCCGGTCCTGGTCCATCAGCGCGTAGGCTTTCGGGTTCACCCCCGTGCCGGCGAAGAGGTCCTGGATGTCTCGCAGGCGGCAGACGTTCTTGTTGAGGAGGTACTCGCTGTCGCCCGTGCGGTAGAGGCGGCGGGCCACGCTCACCTCGCTCCACGGGACGCTGAGCGTGCCGTCGTTGTCGAAGATGAGGCTGACCTCGGACATCCCGATGGACTTCCGGGAGGCCGACCCGTGGAAGATCACGTCCTCCATCCGGTGGCCGCGAAGCGTCTTCGGACTCTGCTCGCCGAGGGCCCAGCGGATGGCGTCCGCGACATTGGACTTGCCGCAGCCGTTCGGGCCGACGATGCAGGTGATCCCGGGGAGCACCCGGACTGCCGTCTTTTCCGCGAAGGATTTGAAGCCATGGAGGACGATCTGTTGGAGCCGCATCGTTCGCCCCGCCGGGGCGACTTACAGATACCACAGCGATCGTCTGGGACAAAGAAAAAAACCCCACGCCTGGGGGCGCGGGGGCCTGGAGGCTACCAGATGTGGCCCGGGCGGGGCCCTCCTAACCGCCCTTCAGGAGGCAGCACTTCTTGTACTTCTTGCCGGACCCGCAGGGGCAGGGGTCGTTCCGGCCGACCTTGCCCCCGGCCGCTGTTCGGGGCTCCACTCGGCTGGCCGGGCGCGAGACGGCCCCAGGCTCTCCCCCCCGGCTCTCCTGCCAGCGCGCCGGCGCTGCCGCGGCCACCCGCACGGGGGCCGCCTCGTCACGCATCATCCGCACCTTGAAGAACTGCTCCACGACCACCTCCTTCAGGTGGGCGACCATCTCCTGGAACATCTCGAAGGCTTCCCTCTTGTACTCCGTCAGCGGATCCCGCTGGCCATACCCGCGCAGGCCGATCCCTTCCTTCAAATGGTCCATGTTGAGGAGGTGGTCCTTCCACAGCTGGTCGATCCCCCGGAACTCGCCATCGTCCCAGCGCAGCCCGAGCATGATCCAGCGCTCCAGCCGGTGGAACATCTCCGGCCCCAGCTGGCGCTCGCGCTCCCGGTAGGCCTCCTCCGCCGCGGCGGTGACGCGGGCGAGCAACGTCTCCCGAGCGCCCACCTCCTCCGGGGCCGCGTCGGCAGGCAGCCGGAAGGCGAACTGCCGATGCAGCGCCTCGCTGAGGCCCGGCAGGTCCCAGTCGTCCGCATGGGCGTCCGCAGGGGCGTAGCGGTCCACCAGGCCGGTCGCCAGCTCGCCGAGCCACTCGAGGATCGTCTCTTCCTGGCTCTCGCCCTCGAGGATCTCGTGCCGCATCCCGTAGATGATCTCCCGCTGCTTGTTCATCACGTCGTCATACTCGAGGAGGTGCTTGCGGATCTCGAAGTTCCGCGTCTCCACGCGCTTCTGCGCGGTGCCGATGGCGCGGGTGACGAGCTTGTGCTCGATGGGCTCCCCTTCCTCCATCCCGAGCCGCTCCATGATGCGCTGGATACGCTCCGAGCCGAAGATGCGGAGCAGGTCGTCCTCCAGCGACAGGTAGAAGCGCGAGGAGCCCGGATCGCCCTGGCGCCCGGCGCGGCCGCGGAGCTGGTTGTCGACCCGTCGCGACTCGTGCCGCTCGGTGCCGATGATGTGCAGGCCTCCGAGCCCCACCACCCGCTCGTGCTCCGGGTCCGTCGTCTTCTTGGCCTCGATCCACGCCGCCTCGCGCGCCGCGGGTGGCGCCGTCGCGGGGTCGAGCCCCTTCTTCCTCAGGACCTCCTTGGCGAGGAAGTCCGGGTTGCCGCCCAGGAGGATGTCGGTGCCCCGGCCGGCCATGTTGGTGGCGATCGTGACCGCGCCCTCGCGACCCGCCTGGGCGACGATCTCCGCCTCCCGCTCGTGGTACTTGGCGTTGAGCACCTGGTGCGGGATCCCGCGCTTCTTGAGGAGCCGCGAGAGGTGCTCCGAGGTCTCGATGGACACCGTGCCCACCAGCACCGGTTGCCCCTTGCCGTGGCAGGCGGCGATCTCGGTGCTCACCGCGTCGAACTTCTCGCGAGCCGTCTTGTACACGACGTCCGGGTAGTTCATGCGGATGAGCGACTGGTTGGTGGGCACGACCGTCACATCCAGCGTGTAGATCTTGGCGAACTCCTCGGCCTCGGTGGCCGCCGTCCCGGTCATCCCCGCGAGCTTGTCGTACATGCGGAAGTAATTCTGGAGGGTGATCGTGGCAAGGGTTTGATTCTCCGACTCGATCCTGACGCCTTCCTTCGCCTCCACGGCCTGGTGGAGACCGTCCGACCAGCGCCGCCCGGGCATCAGCCGGCCGGTGAACTCGTCCACGATGATCACCTGCCCGTCCTTCACGACGTAATCCACGTCCTTCCTGAAGAGGGCGTGGGCCTTCAGGGCCTGGTTGATGTGGTGGAGGATCTCCATCTGGGATGGGTCGTAGAGGTTGTCCACTGCGAGGAGCCGCTCGCAGTGGGAGATCCCCTGCTCGGTGAGGGAGACCGCCCGGGACTTCTCGTCGACGATGTAGTCGCCCGGCGCCTGGGCCTCGATCTCCGACAGCTTCCCCTCCACGATGGTCGCCGCGCGGGTCAGCTTGGGGATGATGCGGTCGATCGTGTAGTACTTCTCCGTGGAGCCCTCGGCGGGGCCGGAGATGATGAGCGGGGTCCGCGCCTCGTCGATGAGGATCGAGTCTACCTCATCCACGATGGAGTAGTGGTGCTCGCGCTGGACCATCTCCTCGAGGCTGAACCGCATGTTGTCCCGGAGATAGTCGAACCCGAACTCGTTGTTCGTCCCGTAGGTGATGTCCGCCCGGTAGGCCTCGCGGCGCGAGCAGGGCCTGAGGGCCGCCAGCCGGATGTCCGAGGAGACGTAGGCGGGGTCGTAGAGATAGGACATCTCGTGCTGGATCGTGCCGACCGAGAGCCCCAGCGCGTGATAGATCGGCCCCATCCACTGCGCGTCGCGCCGCGCGAGATAGTCGTTGACCGTCACCACGTGGGTCCCGAGACCGGGCAGCGCATTCAGGTAGGCGGGCAGCGTGGCCACGAGGGTCTTGCCCTCGCCCGTGGCCATCTCCGAGATCTTGCCCTCGTGCAGCACGATGCCGCCCATGATCTGGACGTCGAAGTGTCGCATGCGCACGGTGCGCCGGGCGGCCTCGCGGCAGACCGCAAAGGCCTCCACGAGCAGCTCCTCGACGGCCTCTCCGTCGGCGAGGCGCTTCCGGAACTCGTCCGTTTTCGCACGCAGCGCGACGTCGGAGAGCCGCTGAACCTCGGGTTCAAGGCCGGTGATGGTATCCACCGTGGGACGCATGCGGCGCGCGTCGCGCTCGTGCTTGGTACCGAAGATCGCGCGGACCAGAGAGCTGAACATACCCGTCTCGTATCTTACACCATCGCCCGCGGAGGACAGGCGGTCACACGGAACGGCGGCCGTCGCGGAGCAGCTCGCGGGCGTGCCGGCGCGTCGCCTCGGAGATGCGCTCGCCGCCCAGCATCCGGGCCAGCTCCTCGACGCGCCGGGCGCCATCCAGTGCCGCCACCGTGGTGCGCGTCACACCGCGCCCGATCCGCTTCTCTACCACCAGGTGGTGCTCGGCGTGGGCCGCGATGGGTGCGAGGTGGGTCACGCAGAGCACCTGGCGGCCGCCGGCGGTGTGGCGGAGCTTCTGCCCGACCACGTCGGCCACCCGCCCACCGATCCCGGCGTCCACCTCGTCGAACACCATGGTCGGCATCTCGTCCGCGGCCGCCAGGATCGTCTTGATGGCGAGCATGGTGCGCGACAGCTCCCCGCCGGACACCACCTTCGCGAGGGGCTTGAGCTCCTCGCCCGGGTTGGCCGAGAGCAAGAACTCCACGGCATCGGCGCCTCGCGGCCCCACCCGCCACCCGGCCTCGCCGCAGCCGAGCTCCTCGGGTCCCGCAGGGTCGTGGCGGACCGCGACGCGGAATCGCGCGGGCTCCATCCCCAGCCCCCGCAGCTCCTTCTGGATCAGGCGCTCGAGTCGCCCTGCCGCCTCCGCGCGCGCTTCGGAGAGGGCGAGTGCCTCGCTCGCGGCATCCTGCGCGAGCCCGCCCAGCCGCCGCTCGAGCGCCGCCGCGATCTCCTCGTGCCGGTCGAGCCGATCGAGCACACCGGCGATCTCCTCGCGATACGCGCGCATCGCCGCCACGGTGTCCCCGTACTTTCGCCGCAGCTTTGCGAGGGCATCCAGCCGCTCGTCGATCTCCTCCATCCGCCCCGGATCGAACGGGGCGCGGTCCCGCAGCCCACGGGTGCGCCCCACGGCTTCCTCGAGATATGCCTCGGCCTCCCGAAGAGCCTCCGCCGGGGCCGCCAGCTCCGGGTCGAAGGCCGACAGGTCCCGAAGCAGCGCGGCCGCCCGGCGGAGTCGCGCCGCGGCGGACTGCCCGTCTTCGTAGAGCAGCGCCATGATCTCCCCGAGCCCGGCGGCGATGCGCTCGGCGTGCTGCAGTCGCCGCCGCTCCGCCCGGAGATCTTCCTCCTCGCCCTCCCGGGGACGGACCGCGTCGATCTCGGAGAGCTGGAAGCGGTAGAGCTCCTCCTGGCGTACCCGCTCCCGGCCTTCCTCCCGCAAGCTCGCGAGCTCGCGTCGCGTCGCGTCCCAGCGCCCCACGAGCTCGGCGAGGCGATCGCGCCGCTCCTCGCACCCGGCGAAGCGATCGAGCAGCAGGAGCTGACGGGCCGGCTCCATGAGCCGCTGATGCTCGTGCTGGCCGTGGAGCTCCACCAGCGCGTCCCCCAGCCGCTCCAGGAGCCCCACCGTGGCGGGAGCGTCATTGACGAACACGCGGTGCCGGCCGGACCGTGCCAGCTCCCGCTTGATCACGAGCTGGCCGCCCAGCAGCGCATGGCCGGCTGCCTCGAGGATCCCTGCCACCGGGCTGCCGGGCGCCGGCTCGAAGAGAGCTTCCACCACCGCCGACTCCGCGCCGGATCGGATGAGGTCGGGCTGCGCACGTGCGCCGACGATCAGCAAGAGGGCATCGATGACGATGGACTTGCCCGCGCCCGTCTCGCCGGAGAGGACGTTGAGGCCCGGGCCGAAGGGCACCGTCACCTCCTCGATGACGGCAAGGTTGCGGAGCCGGAGCTCGGTCAGCATGGTGCCGGGGCCATGCTACGACCGGCCGGGGCCGCCGGCAACGCGTATCCGCTCTCGGACAGGGCGCGCTCGCCTAGTGCCGGCCCAACTAACTTCGCCATACTTCGTTCTCGGTCGGCGCGGGCGCTCAACGTACAGCGAGTACGCCTCGCGCCCGCGCCTCCCTCGGGCCTCGTCTGGCTCGTTCCTTGGCCCGGCACCGTGCGGTGGCACGCGTGCAGTGGGCGAAATTCGTTGGAGGCACACTAGCACGTCGCGGAAGAACTCCGCAGGCTAGCGCTCGCCCCACTTGAGCTTGGTCCGGAGCACCGAGAAGAAGTGCTTCTGGGGGAACCGGACGAGCCGCGTGCGGGCGGCCGCCTGGCGGACCTCGACGGCATCCCCGCGCTTGAGCGCGAAGCCCACCTGGCCGTCCAGGGTCAACATCACGTCCTGATCGGAGAGGAGCGTCACGTCGATCCGGAGGCGCGATGGCAGCACGATGGGCCGGTTCGTGAGCGTGTGGGAGCAGATGGGCGTGAGCACCACCGCGTCCATCGTCGAGAAGACGATGGGCCCGCCCGCCGAGAGGCAGTACGCCGTGGACCCCGTCGGCGTGGAGATGATCAGGCCGTCTGCCCGATAGCCGGTGGCGAACTCCCCTTCCACCGAGACCTCGAGGTTGATGATGCGGCTCATGGCCGACTTGGTGATCACGACGTCGTTCAGGGCCACGTACTCGGACAGGCGCTCCCCCTGCCGCGAGACGCGGGCCGACAGCATCATCCGCTCCTCGATCACCAGCTCGTCGCGCCGGAGAGCCTCGAGCGCCGGGAAGAGCTCGTCCACGGTGAGGGCCGTGAGAAAGCCGAGGCCCCCCAGGTTCACGCCCAGGATCGGCACGCCGAGGTCCCCCACGAGCCGGGCCACGGACAGCAGCGTCCCGTCCCCCCCCAGGACGACCAGGAGATCGACCTGGGCGGGGAGCTCCGGCTTCGCCACGGCGTGAGCGCCGGCATCCGGGCACAGCGCCGCCGTCTCCTTCTCCAGGACCGGCGCCAGTCCACGCTCCGCGCACCACTGGAGCAGCCGCCGGACCACGACCCCCGCTTCTCGCCGGTCCACCTTGGCGACGATGCCGATGCGCTTCACGCGGGTTCCTCGCCCACCACGCGGTCGATACGGGTCAGGAGATCGCTGACCGTCCGTCCCCTGCGTGCCAGGTGCAGGAAGAACTCGCGGTTGCCCTTCGGTCCTCTGAGCGGGGAGGCCGTGATCCCTCGGACATGCCAGCCGTGGAGGACGGCGAAGCGGGCCACCCGCTCGAGCACCGTCCGGTGCTGGGCCGGGTCGCGCACCACGCCGCCCTTGCCGACGAGGCCCTTCCCCACCTCGAACTGCGGCTTCACGAGGGCCACGACCTC
The DNA here is from genome assembly GCA_001788395.1 of Candidatus Rokubacteria bacterium GWA2_70_23. Lineage (GTDB taxonomy): Bacteria > Methylomirabilota > Methylomirabilia > Rokubacteriales > CSP1-6 > UBA12499. The sequence goes on along the minus strand of MGBT01000058.1, from coordinate 3,073 downwards.
TCCGTCCACGGTCAGCGAGCCGAACACGGGAGGCAGCACCTTCTCCAGCGAGATGAACGACACGTCCACCGTCGCCAGCCCCAGGGCCTCGGGGAACGCCCCGGGCGTGAGCGTCCGGGCGTTGACCCGTTCCATGACGATCACCCGGGCGTCCGCCCTGAGGCTGGCGTCGAGCTGCCCGTGCCCCACGTCCACCGCGTACACGCGCCCTGCTCCGCGCTCGAGCAGACAGTGCGTGAACCCGCCGGTGGAGGCGCCAACGTCGAGACACACCCGCTTGTCGGTGGCGATGCCGAAGACGTCGAGGGCGGGGGCCAGCTTGTCGCCGCCGCGGCTCACGAAGCGGGGCTTCGCCGCCAGCTCCAGCGTTGCGGCGGCGGTGACCACCGCACCGGCCTTGTCCACCCGCCGACCGTCCACCCTCACCGCTCCCGCGAGGATGAGCCGCGTGGCCTTCTCCCGGCTCGCCGCAAGGCCGCGCTGCACGAGCGCGTTGTCCAGGCGCTCCCTGGCAGTCCGGCCAGCATCGCGCCCCGGGGCGCTCGGCACCCTCGCCACCCTCTCTCGCTTCACGCGGTCCCCTTTCTCCATCCGTCGATGCGCTCCCGATACTCCTCGGCCAGCACGCGCGCCCGGTCGCGATCCACCGACTCGGCCACCACGTGGAAGCAGGCCCGGTCGGCGTCGGGAATCGCCACGACCCACTCCTCGCCCCGCGTGAGCCGCACGCCCTCGATCAGCTCCACGTCGTCGCCCTTCGTGGCCTCGATGAGGCGGCGCATGACGGCACCCTTGCGCTCGTCCGGGCACGGCACCTCCACGCGCACCACGTGGGTCTCTGGCACGGCCCGCGTGAGCTGGTGGAGCCGCACGTCCAGCCGCGCCATCATCTCGAGGATCGTGACGATGGCGGCCATGCCGTCGAAGGCCGGCTGGAAGCGCGGGAAGATCAGCCCGCCCTTCTCCTCCCCGACGAGCACCACGTCGCTCCCGAGCGCGGCCTCGGTCAGGGCCCGCAGTGTGCCCCGCGACCGGGTGACCGTGAAGCCGTGCTCCGCTGCGAGGCGCTCGATGGCGCGCGAGGCGGTGACGGGGACCACGATGCGGCCCCCCGGCTGTGTCCGCATCACGAGAAGCGAGACCAGCGCCAGCGTCAGATCACCGGCGAGGATCTCGCCCTTCTCGTCCACCAGGAAGACCTTCTCGCCGCCAGTGTCCAGCAGGACGCCGAGGTCGGCCCCCAGCGTGCGCACGATGTTGGACAGCTGGGTGAGTGACCGCTGGAACTCCTCCGCGGTCTTCGAGATCCGGCGCTCGTCCAGATAGGCGTTCAGCGAGATGACGTCGACGCCGAGCGCGCCCAGCACGCCGGGGAAGATCGACGAGGCCGACCCGAAGGCGTAGTCGAGGACCATTCTCAGGCCGGCCCGGCGCACGAGGTCCGCGTCCACCGACTTCAGGAGTCCGTCCCGGTAGCGGTCGGTGCCTGCGTGTGGGAACGTCAGGAGGCCGGTCTCTTCCGTCGGGGCCCGGTAGAAGTCCTCGGTGAAGAAGAGCCGCTCCACCGCCTTCTCGCGATCAGGTGCGCACTCGATGCCTCGCCCATCGAAGAACTTCACGTCGATGAGCTCGGGGTCGTACGGGGACTTCCGGACATGGGTGCCACCCGCCAGGCCGAGGGACGAGATCTGATAGCGCACCACCGGTACGGGCGCCACCCCGAGGTCCTGCACATCCACGCCCACCGACAGCAGCCCCGCCATCAGCGCCCGGTTGATCATCCGCGAGGCCTTGTGGTGATCGCGGCTCGTGAGGACGACGCGCCGCCGCCCCAGCGTCGAGCCGTACGCAGCACCGAGCTTCGCCGCGAACTCGGGAGAGATCTCGATGTTCGCCAGCCCCGACACCCCGTAGGGGCCGAAGATGGACCGGCTCCAGCGCTCGCCCCAGACGAGGCTCGTGGCCAGCGTTGCGCCGTCCTCCACTTCCTTGTACGGCCAGACCTTGGCGTTGGCCTTGACGACGCTCGACTCGCCGATCTTGCAGAAGTCGCCGACCACCACCCCCTCGGCGAGGAAGGCATTGGCTCCGATGGCCGCCTTCCGGCAGACGATGGCTTCCTTGATGGTCGCCCCGGGCCCGACGTGGACGTCCGCCCAGAGTACGCTCCCCTCGATGTCGGCCCCTGTCTGGATCACCGAGCCGGCGCCGATGACGCAGTTGGCGAGGCGTGCCCCGGGCGCCACCTGGACCCCGCGCCCGAGGATGACCGACCCCGAGAGCTTCGCGGTGTAGTCCACGCGCGCCCCCTCGTCGAGCCACACCGTGTGGCCGGCGCCCTCGTGGCGGATCCCGGGGATGTCCACGCCCACCACGCCCTGGAGCAGGTCGATGTGGGCCTTCCGGTACTCGCTGAGGTCGCCCACGTCCCGCCAGTACCCCTCCGCCACGTGGCCGTAGAGCGGGCGCCCCGAGGCCAGGAGCGCGGGGAAGAGCTCCTTGCCGAAGTCATACGGGCGTCCGGAGGGCACGGCGGCGAGGGCGGCCGGCTGGAGGACGTAGATGCCGGTGTTGATCGTGTCGCTGAACACCTCGCCCCACGTCGGCTTCTCGAGGAACCGGATCACGCGCCCGGCTGGATCGGTGATGACGATGCCGTAGGCGAGCGGCAAGTCCACACGGGTCAGGACCATCGTGGCCTCGGCGGCGCAATCCCGGTGGAAGACCACCGCGGCGGAGAGATCGAAGTCCGTGAGCACGTCGCCGGAAATGACGAGGACGGGCTCCGCGAGCTCCCCGGCGGCGAACTTCACGGCGCCGGCCGTGCCGAGGTCGGCCGTGGGAGTCACGTAGCTCATCCGGATGCCCCACGGCGCGCCGTCGCCGAAGTGAGCGATGATGGTCTCCGGCAGGAAGTACAGGAGGACGACCAGATCGGTGAAGCCGTGCCGCTGCAGCAGCCGCACCGTGTGTTCCATGATCGGCACGTTTCCGACCGGCACCAGCGGCTTGGGGAGATGGGTCCATGATCGGCACGTTTCCGACCGGCACCAGCGGCTTGGGGAGATGGGTC
>MGBT01000057.1:37683-39274 GCA_001788395.1 Candidatus Rokubacteria bacterium GWA2_70_23 | reverse complement strand
TGCTACCGTCCGGACAGGGTCATCGACCGGCTCACCGTCGGGGACGTCGAGCGCGCGTGCGGGAGCCTGCCGGTGCGCTCCGTGAACCTCGGCGTCGGCGAGAACGGGCTCCACCCCGAGTACCGGGCGATCCTGACCTTGCTCTGGGAGCGGGGCCTGCCGGTGAGCATCACGTCCAACGGCCTCAGCGTGCAGTCGCTGCCCGACGAGATCGTCAAGCGCTTCCACAGCGTGGAGTGTTCGCTGGACTTCCCCACCGAGCACGAGCACGACAGCTTCCGCGGGCGCGGCAACTGGCGGCTTTCATGGAGACACTCGAGCGCACGAGCGGGCTGGGCGTCCCGGTGACGGTGACCGCAGTGATGATGCGCGAGAACCGCCTCCGGCTGGTGGAGCTCGCGCGGCTGGCCGCGGCCGTCGGCGCCAACCTCCGCGTGAACGTCTACCAGCCCGCGAAGAGCGATCACTTCAGCGTCAGCTACGAGGAATTCTGGGACGCCCTCCGGCACCTCGCCGGCGGCACCCGCCTCGTGGCCACGACGGAGCCCGTGCTGGCCGGCGTCCTCGGCCTCGAGGGCTTCAGGGGTCCGGGTTGTGGCCGCACCACGGTGCGCGTCGCCCCCGACGGCAGGATCCTGCCGTGCACCTACTGGCCGGACAGCCGGCTCCGGCTCGCGGACCTCGAGGCGCTCGGCGAGTCGATCACCGAGACCGCGGAGTTCACGGCGGCCCGCCAGGTGCCACCGGTTTGCGCGGGATGCCCGTGTGGGGGCGGCTGCGCCGGCCGGCGGGCCCTCCTGGGGGACCTCGGGGCAGCCGATCCCTTCTGTCCCTTCGCGCGCGGCGACCGCATCGCCCTTCACTGGGAAAGGGCGGGCCCCGAGAATCTGCCGAAGGTCGGCAGCGCCTGCACCACGGTGGTCAGCGCGCGGTAGGCCTTCGGGCCTCGAGCGGCCGATGGCGGCGGCGCAGCAGAGGCACCGGCGGCACGCGGAGCAGCAGCGGCAGGAAGCGCCAGTACGGGGGAGCCACGCCGAGCAGGCCGAGCGCCCGGTCCACGACACGCTCGTAGGCCGAGCCGCCCTCCTCGGCAGCATGGACGACGGCCGGGCAGCGGCCGATGGCGCGGTTGATGCGGGCGAGGATCCACTCCTCGTCCGCCTCTGGCGAGAGGTAGAAGGCCGGCTCCGCCAGGTCCTGTTCCGGCGCGAGATGCCCCTCGGCCACGGCTCGGCGCGCGAGCTCGGTGCCGGGCAGGAGGCGGATCCCCGTCGTGAAGATCGACACGCAGCCGCCCCAGCTCAGGTGTCGCTCCACGAAGGAGACCGTCTCCTCCACCGTCTCACGGGTCTCACCCGGCCCCCCGAGCATGAAGAACCAGGCGCTGGCGATGCCGCACTCCCGTGCCAGCTCCGCGGTGCGGCGCACGTGCTCGCGCGTGAATCCCTTGCGGAGGCTCCGGAGCATGACGTCGCTGGCCGTCTCGGGGGTGATCATCATGGAGTTGAAGCCCGCCTGCCGCATGAGCCCGAAGAGCGATGCGGAGACGCCCAGCGGATTGACGCCCATGGCCGTCAGGTTCACGTCGAGC
>MGBT01000057.1:0-37542 GCA_001788395.1 Candidatus Rokubacteria bacterium GWA2_70_23 | reverse complement strand
GCCGGTCTCCATCGCCGCCAGGAGGGCCGGGAAGGTCATCTCGCCCTCGCCAATCACGGCGAAGTCCGCGTCGAGGCGGCTGAGGGCCGTCGCGCCCAGGATGGAGATCGCCGGACCGCCCAGGATGATCGGGGCAGGGCATTGCCGGCGGATGGTGTCGAGGACGGCAGTCAGCTCGCCGAGATGCCAGGCCGGCCGCTGGCGGACGACGTTGTCGATGTTCCGCACGGAGATACCCACCGCCTGAGGATCGAAGGTCCGCAACGCCTCCTGGACGTCGTGAAGCGGCCGCTCGCGGCCGAGCCCGTCCAGCACCCGCACCGCATGGCCGGCGCGACGGGTCGCCTCGGCCACGTAGCTCATCCCGATGGGCGGCGCCGGCAGGAGATCGCGGGCCGGATTGAAGTAGACGAGCAGCACCCTCACGGCAACCTGAGGGCACCGCGCCCGTACGCGGCCAGTGCGCGCCGCATGGCCGGGAAGGCGATCTCCCCGAGGGGCAGCCGGCGCCGCGGAAACCAGCGCACCTCCGAGACATCACTCATCGCCCGCGGCTCGCCGGCCAGCCGCACCCGGTACACCGCCGCCAGGATCGGCATGCCGCCTGGGCCGTAGGTCTCGGTGAAGAAACCGAGGAAGCGGCCGGCTGTCGCGCGGACCCCGAGCTCCTCGCGCAGCTCGCGGACGAGCGCGCGCTCCGGCGTCTCTCCGGCCTCGAGGAAGCCGCCCGGCAGGTCCCAGGTTCCGCGATGCGGCGGGGCGGCGCGGCGGGCCAGCAGCACGCGCTGTCCCCGTTCGGCAATGCCGAGCACCGCCGGCACCGGGTTGTCGTAGAAGGTCCAGCCGCAGCGCCGGCAGCGGCGCCGCACCTGGCCCTCCTCGCGAACGGCGGCGAGCGGGGCGCCGCAGGCCATGCAGAATCGCGCGCGCTGTGCCACAGGCCTTCTCCTTTCCTTGACTCTCCGGGGCCGGCCGCCTAGCATACGGACGTGAGCCACGCCAGCAGCGGCCCCACGACCGGCGCCCACCGATGGGCATGATGCGTGCTGCGCTCGCCTACCTCGGCCTCAGCGGAGAGGCGCCCGAGCTCGAGACCGTGCAGATGCAGCCGCCGCGGCGCATCGACAGCGGCAGCGGGCCCTCCGCCGCCGGCATCGGCAGCCGCCTGTCGTTCCGCGGCGAGGTCGCCGGGGAAGGGGACTTCCACATCCTGGGCAAGTTCGAGGGCGAGATCAAGGTGACGGGCCGGGTGCTGGTGGCGGAGGGGGCGCAGGTGGATGCCAACATCGATGCCGCCGCCATCGTGATCGGCGGCACCGTGCGCGGCAACCTCTCCGCATCGACTCGCGTCGAGATCCTCCCCTCGGGCGTGCTCACCGGCTCGCTCCGCACGGGGAGCTTCTCCGCCGCCGACGGGGCGTCCGTCAAGGGCGAGATCTGGGTGGAGCGGCCCGCCGTGGCCAGCCGCCCCACCGCACCCCCGGCCGGCAGCTGATTCCCATGCGCGATCTCCTCTCGACCTGGCTCCGCGACTCGCGCGCCACGCGCTGGGGTCTCGCCGGGCTCGCGGCCGCGATCGGGCTCGGCGCCATCGCCCTCGGCGCCTACAGCTGGTACGGCGCCCAGGAATCGCGCGGGCGCCTGGCGCTCGCCGCCGCCGCCGATCTCGCCCAGCACGCCGCATCCCCCGGGGCGGCCCCTGACGCTCGCGACAAGGCCATCCGGGCGCTCGACGCAGTTCTCGCCGACCACCCGCGCTTCTCCGGCGCCCCCGAGGCCGCCTATCGCCTCGGCAATCTCCGCTACGACGGCGCTCAGTACGGGCCCGCGCGCGGCGCCTACGAGATCGCCATCGGCAAGGGCGCCACGGGCACGCTCAGAAGCCTGGCCGCCCTCGGCATCGCCTACTCGTGGGAGGCCGAGAAGGATCACGGCAAGGCCCAAACCGCCTTCCAGGCCGCGCTGGCCGGGCTCTCCCCGAAGGACTTCCTCTACGAAGAGGGGCTCCTCGGTCTCGCGCGGGTCCAGGAGTTCGGGGGCAACGCGGCGGCCGCGCGTGAGACCTACGCCCGTCTCCTCAAGGAGCGCCCGGACACCCGCCGCGCCGACGATATCCGCAGCCGCCTCGCCAGTCTCCAGAGCCTCCCGAAGTAATCGGCCCGATTCGCCACTCCCGGCGCCTGCCCGCTGCGTCCAGTCATCCCGGATCAGGGTCTGATAAGGAGTATTATGTTAAGTACAAGAAGACAAGACCTCACCGGGAAAGCCCCCGCCCAGCACGTTCTTGAGCAGGACATGGCCGAGCTTGGCCGGGTTTCGCGAGACCCCGAGCACGGCCACCCGGGTCGGGGAGAAGAGGGCGTCGAGGGCGCTCATGAGCCCGCTGCGCGGTTGTCCATGATCCGCACCGCCTTGCCCTGCGGGCGCGGGATCTCTCCCTCTTGGAGAATGGTCACTTCCGGCGTGAGATTGAGAATATCCTTGAAGTCCCGCTTTATCCCCTTGACGCTCTCGGGGTCGAAGCCCGGCCGCACCTCGATGAGCAGGCGCATCCGGTCCCCCCCCGCCCCTGCCCGCTCGAGGAGCACCTGGTACTCGTGGCTCACTCCGGGCCGCCCCATCACGAGGGACTCGACCTGGCGGGGGTAGAAGTTGACCCCCCGGAAGATCACCATGTCGTCGGTGCGGCCGCGCAGCCGGGCGAGCCGGACGTGAGTGCGCCCGCAGGCGCAGGGGGCGCGGCTCACCACGCGGGTGAGGTCGTGGGTCCGGTAGCGGACGAGGGGGAGCCCTTCGCGCGTGAGCGTGGAGAGCACCAGCTCCCCCTCCTCCCCGTCCGGGCGCGGCGCCCCGCTCTCGGGATCGACGATCTCGCAGTAGTAGTGGTCCTCCCACACATGGATCCCGTCGTGAGCGCGGCAGTCGATGCCGAGCCCGGGCCCGCCGCTCTCGGTCATCCCGATGATGTCGAAGGTCTCCACGTTGAGCTCGTGCTCGATCAGGGAGCGCAGGTCGTCCGACCACATCTCCGATCCCAGGATGGCCACGCGCAGCCGCAGCTCCCGCAGGTTGAACCCCTCCTCCCGCGCGACCTCGAGGAGCCGGAGCGGGTAGGTCGCGATGCCGGCCAGCACCGTCGCCCCGAGGTCCTTCATGACCTTGAGCTGGAAGGCGCTGCGCCCGGCGCCCGCGGGGATCACCATGACGCCCAGCCGCTCGGCGCCGTAGTGGAAGCCGAAGCCCCCGGTGAACAGGCCGAAGGAGGGCGTGATCTGGACGATGTCGGCCGAGGTCACGCCCGCCGCCACGTAGCAGCGGGCCATCACCTCGCCCCACTGGGCGATGTCGGCGCGCGTGTACGGGGTGACGATGGGGTTGCCGGTGGTCCCGGAGGACATGTGCACGCGCTGGATCACCCCCCGCGGCGCGCAGCAGAGCCCGAGCGGGTAGGCATCGCGCAGCGCTTCCTTGGTGAGAAAGGGCAGCCCTGACCAGTCGGCGACCGAGCGGAGTGCCTCGGGATCCACCCGGCCGATGCGGTTGCGGTAGGCGGCGTTCTCCTTGATGAGGCCGAGCGTCCGGCGCATCCGCTCGAGCTGGAGCGCCTCCAGCTGCTCCCGCGGACGCGCCTCCAGCGAGGGCTGGAACATGGGCACCGGCGGGTGGCTCATGCGAAGGCCCCTCCGCGATCCCAGTCGAGCTCCCGCCCGATGATGAGGCGCAGGATCTCGGAGGTGCCCCCGCCGGGCAGCAGGAAGCGGGCGTCTCGGAAGTAGCGCTGCACCGGATACTCCATGGCGAGCCCGTAGGAGGCGAACACGCGCGCGGCCTCGTCGGTGACCCGCACCGCCATCTCCGAGGCGAAGAGCTTGGTCATGGCGGCCTCCCGGCCCACCGGCCGCCCGGCGTCCAGCCGCGCCGCCGCCTGATACGTCATGAGGGTCGCGGCGTGGATCGAGGTGAGCATGTCGGCCAGCTTGAAGGCAATCGCCTGGTGCTCGACGATGGGCTTGCCGAAGGCCACCCGCTGGCGGGCGTACGCGAGCGCCGCCTGATAGGCCGCGCGGCCGAGCCCGACCGAGAGCGCGGAGGTCATGATCCGGGCCTCGGCGAGGACACCGCCCACCTTCTCGACGCCGCCGGTCTCCCCGCCCAGCAGGTGCTCGGCCGGCACCTCCACGTCCTCCAGCACGATCTCGCCGGTCTCGGAGGCGCGCACCGACATCTTGTCGATCTTCTTTCCCAGCGAGATCCCGCGCATGGCCGCCCGGTCCAGGAGGAAGAGCGCGATGTTCTTCATGCCGCGCTCGGCAGAGGTTTTCGCCGCCACCGTCAGCACGTCCGCCACGGGCGCGTTCGTCACCCAGGTCTTGCGGCCGCGGAGAACCCAGCCGTCCCCGCGCCGCTCGGCCCGGGTGGTGATGTTCGCCAGGTCCGAGCCCGCATCGGGCTCCGTGAGCGCGAAGGTCGCCACGAGCTGTCCCCGGAGCGCCGGCACGAGATAGCGCTGTCGCAGCGCCTCGCCGCCGTACTTGTAGATGAAGTGCGTGCCCATGAGCGACTGCATCGCGCCCACGGCCGCTAGCGACAGCGACCCCCGTGCCAGCTCCTCGGCGAAGAGACAGTAGGTGACCATGTCGGCGTCGGCCCCGCCATAGGTCTCGGGGTAGCGGAGCCCCAGGTACCCCAGCTCCCCGAGGCGCCGGAAGAGCGCCGCGGGGAATTCCGCGCGGTCATCCACAGCCTCGGCAGCCGGCACGACCTCGGTATCCACGAAGCGGGCCACCGTCTTCCTGAACTCCTCCTGCTCGGCGGTGAAACGGATCATGCGCTCACCCTCCCTCTCTCGCTCCCTCGGTCGGCGGCCGGAGCCCGAGGTAGGCGGTCTGTACCCGCTGGTCCTCCAGGAGATCCCGCGAGGCGCCGGAGACCACGAGGCGCCCGGTCTCGAGCACGTAGCCTCGGTGGGCCACCCCCAGCGCCCGGCGCGCGTTCTGCTCCACCAGGAGCACCGACACCCCGCTCTGGTTGATCCGGCGGATCACGCGGAAGATCTCCCGCGTGAGCATGGGCGCGAGCCCCAGCGACGGCTCGTCCAGCAGGAGCAGTCGTGGTCGCGCCACCAGCGCCCGCCCCATGGCCAGCATCTGCTGCTCGCCTCCGGAGAGCGTCCCGGCCGGCTGCCGCCGCCGCTCGCGGAGCAGCGGGAAGAGCTCGAAGGCGGACTCCAGGCGCCCCGCGAGCTCCCGCCGGGCCACGGTGTGGCCGCCCACCAGGAGGTTGTCGAGCACGGTGAACTCGGGGAAGATGTCGCGTCCCTCGGGCACGTGCCCGATGCCGGCGGCCACGATGGCATCCGCGGGCCAGCGGGTGATGTCGCGTCCGGCGTAGACGATGCGTCCACCCGTGGGCCGCACGAGCCCGGACACGGCCCGGAGCACCGTGGACTTCCCCGCCCCATTGGCTCCGAGGAGGGTGACGATCTCCCCTTCCCCGACGCGGACCGACACCCTTTCGAGCGCCCGGCGCTTGCCGTAGTACACGCTCACGTCCTCGATCTCAAGCGCCGCCTTCATCCCTGCCCAGGTAGGCCTCGATCACAACCGGGTCCGCCGCGATCTCCCGCGGCTTGCCCTCTGCGATCTTGCGCCCGTAGTCGAGGACCGCGATGCGGTCCGAGATGGACATGACCAGATCCATGTCGTGCTCGACCACCATGATGGTGAGCCCGAGCTCGTCCCGCAGCGAGCAGATCACCGCCATCAGCGCCCGGGTCTCGGTGGGGTTGAGCCCGCCTGCGGGCTCGTCCAGCAGCAGGAGTCGCGGCTCGGAGGCCAGCGCCCGGGCGATCTCGAGCCGCTTCTGGCTCCCCAGCGGAAGGCTGCCGGCCTCGACCCCGGCCGCCTCCCCGAGCCCCAGGCGGCCGAGCAGCCCGAGCGCCCGCTGGCGGGCCGCGGCCTCCTCTCGCCGCACCCACGGGAGCGCCAGCGCCCCGCTCCAGACGCCGCTCCGGAGCCGCGCATGCTCGCCGATGAGCACGTTGTCCAGGGCGGAGAGCTGGCGGAACACTTCCGTGTTCTGGAAGGTGCGCCCCACCCCCCGGCGGGCGATCTCGTGGGGTGCGAGGCGCAGCAGGTCCTCGCCGGCGTAGGCGATGCGGCCGGCCGATGGGCGGTAGAGACCGGACAGCACGTTGAACACCGTCGTCTTGCCCGCCCCGTTGGGCCCGATCAGCGCGAAGATCTCCCCCTCGTCGACCTCGAGGGTCACGCCGGACAGGGCGGCGAGCCCGCCGAACACGATGGAGAGATCCTCGACGCTGACGAGGGCCACGCCTACTCCGACTTGAGCCAGTCGGTGAGCTGCCTGAACCGCCCCTTCTCCATCCGCACCCAGAAGCCCTGCGTGAGCGGCTCGCGGTCCGCCCCGATGGTGATGGGCGGCAGGATCCCGGTGTCGAAGCCCTTCATGGAGGTGAGCGCGGTCATGAGCGACTCGCGCGTCAGGGTCTTGCCCGCCCGCTTCGCGCCCTCGGTGAACATCATCGCCGCGAAGTAGCCGTGGAGCGCGTAGCGGTTGGGTTCCCCCTTGGGGGCGAACGTCTTCAGCGCCTCCCGGTACGCGCGCAACCCGGGCAGGTCCGAGGTGAGCGGGTCCGGCCAGAGCGAGAGCCCCTCGACGCCTTCCGCCGCCTCGCCGGCGAGCCCCAGGAAGCGCTCGTCGGTCAGCGGGCCCGAGGAGACCATCAGGGTGTCCGTCCAGCCGATCTTCTGCCGCTCCTTGAGCGCCTGGGCGCCGGGGCCCGGGGTGAGCACGACGAAGGTGACCTCCGCCTTGGCCGCCTGCAGCTTGGCGATCTGCGCGCTCACATCGGTCGCCCCGCGCTTCACTGACTCCGCCCCCACCAGCTTGAGGCCGTGACGCGCCAGGTTCTGCTCGAAGGGCACGAGGAAGGCCTTGCCGTACTCGTCGTCCTGGTAGATCGTCGCGAACTTCTTGAACTTCCGCTGGAGCACCAGGTAGTCGATCATCATCTTGGCCTGACGATCGTAGAGCACCATGCCGTTGACCACGTACTTCTTCCCCCGGGTGACCGGCGAGCCCTGGTACGGGAACAGGAGCGGGACGCGGTTCTGCTCCAGGTACTCGAGGGTCGCCGCCACGGGCGCGGTCCCCTGCGGCGACAGGATCGCGAACACCTTGTCCTGGTCCACGAGCTTCTTCGTGTTCGCCACGGCCTCCTGGGGCTTGTAGCCATCGTCGTAGTACACGGTACGGACCTTGCGGCCGTGGATGCCGCCCGCATCGTTGACCCCCTTGAAGTAGAGGTCGATGCCGAACTTCGTCAGCTGCTCGCCCGTGAAGGCGAGAGGTCCCGTGAAGGAGTTCGAGCAGCCGAGCACGATCTCCGTGTCGGTGACTCCCTGCTCGGCGCGGACCGGCGCGCTCCCGGCGAGAAGCAGCAATACGCTGACAAGCGAGACGACGAGTCGCATGGACGTCCTCCTCTGTGGGGTGTGGGTCACCGGCGCCCGAGCGGCCTCAGCGCGCGCGCCATCCCGCCCGGCATGAAGAGCATGCAGGCGATCAGGATCGCGCCGAAGATGAGGGGCCGGAAGTTCTGGAACGCCGCCAGCCAGTCGTGGAGCACGGTGACGACGGCGGCTCCCATGATCGAGCCCGGCACCGAGCCGAGCCCGCCGAGGATGATCATGACGACGAAGTCGACGGACAGGAACACGTCGAAGGCGTCGGGCGACAGGTACCCGACCACGAAGGCGAACAGCCCCCCGGCCACGCCCGTGTAGAAGGCCGAGACACCGAAGGCCGCGGTCCTGTAGGCCGCCAGCGACACCCCGCTCGCCTGCGCCGCCACCTCGCTCTCTCGGATGGCGAGGAAGGCCCGGCCGACACGGGTGCGCGTCAGGTTGACCGCACCGGCCACCAGCACGGCGGTCACCGCCGCGGCGAGGTAATAGCGCGCGGTGTCCGTCGAGAGCGCCCACCCCGCAATGCGCCCCGCCGGCACGCGGAGGCCGTCGGCGCCCCTGGTGAGCGCGTCGAGGTTCAGGATCACCTCGGCGACGACGAAGCCGAAGGCCAGCGTCGCCATGCTGAGGTAGAGCCCTCCGAGCCTGAGGCAGGGCACGCCGAAGGCGAGCCCCACCACCGCCGTGATGGCGCCGCCCAGGAGGAGGGTCACCACCACGGGGATGGCGGGCGCATGGATCGTGAGCAGGGCGGCCGCGTACGCGCCGATGGCGAGGAACCCCGCGTGGCCGAACGAGAGCTGGTTGGTGTACCCGCTCAGCAGATTGAGCCCGATGGCCACCACCGCGTTGACCAGGATCAGACTCGCCAGGAAGACGAAGTAGCGCGGCGCCACCCAGGGCCACGCCAGCACCCCCGCCCCCAGCGCCCCGAGCGCCCAGCGTCGCATCACACCTTCCTCTGCTCGATCCGGCCGAAGAGCCCCGCAGGCCGGACCAGGAGGATGGCGACGAGGATCAGGAACGGGACGGAGTAGCGGATCCCCGAGGGCAGGTAGAGCGGGGCCAGGTTCTCGATCACGCCCAGCAGCATGCCGCCCGCCACCGCGCCCGGCATCGAGCCGAAGCCCCCGATGACGGCCGCCGTGAAGCCGTTGATGACGACGATCCCCATCTTGGTGGAGAGGAAGGTGACGGGCGCCACGAGCACGCCGGCGATGGCCCCGACCGCCGCCGCGAGCACCCACGACAGCGAGTAGACGCGCTCGACGCTGATCCCCATGAGCCGGGCGCCCCGCTGGTTCTGCGCCACCGCCCGCATGGCCCGTCCGACGCGCGTGTGGGTGAACAGGCCGTAGAGGCAGAGCATGAGGGCGAGCGACCCGCCGATGATGCCGAGCGACACCGGCGCCAGCTTCACGGGCCCCAGCGTGATGGGGCGGTCGCCGAAGAACGACGGGAACGCCTGGTCCTCGTGGGTCCACACGAGCCCCGCCGCCGAGCGCAGCATGAGCGACAGCCCCACCGTGATGATGAGCACGTCCCAGTGGGTGGCGGCGATGGAGCGCCGGATGATCACCCGCTCGATGACCAGCGCCAGCAGGGCGGCGGCCGCCACCGCCACCAGCATCGTGACGATGAGCGGCAGCTCCCAGGCCCGGTGCGCCGCCCAGCCGGCGAAGGTCGAGACCATCAGCATGTCGCCCTGGGCGAAGTTGAGCGTCCGCGTGGCGTTGTAGATGATGACCAGCGCCAGCGCCATGAGGGCGTAGATGCTTCCGGTGGCGAGCCCGCTCACGACCACGTGCACGAGGGTGGCCGTGCTCACGCCGGCTCCTGCCTGCGTCTCAGCGCGGCGGTGCGCGCCTCGTCCACGGCGAGCGTGCCGGGGTCGATCCAGACGCCGTACTCGCGGCGCGCCGCCTCCACCGAGATCAGCCCGTCGCGCGCGTCCGCGGCCACCAGCCCCGGGACGCGCTCCCGGGGGTCGCCGTACCCGCCCCCGCCCCCGGCTGTCTGCCGGAAGACGCTGCCGCGCGGGATGGCGATCACGTCCTTCGAGCGCGGCACGACGACCTCCCCCGCGGGCGTCCTGACCTCGATGCGGTTGAGGGAGCCCGGGTGGCCGCCCAAGAGACCAAAGGCGCGCGCCTCCTCGTCCACGCCGTCGCCGAAGACGATCCCCGTGACCTCGTCGCCATCGATCTCGAGCTCGGTGCCGACCCCGAGCCCGCCGCGCCAGCGCCCCGCCCCCGCCGAGTCGGGCTGGTACTCGTGGCGGAGGAGCCGGTGGGGCGTGTGCACCTCCAGCATCTCGTAGTCCTGCGACAGCAGGCCCCCGGCCGTGTTGATGAGCCCGATGTGGTCGTACCCGTCGCAGCCGGCCAGCGCTCCCGACCCGCCCTTGAGCGCCAGGAAGAGGATATCGACGTAGCGCCGCCCGCGATGCGGGTCCATCCCCGTCACGGTCATGCCGAGCATCCGGTTCCACCCCGCCGACACCCGCTCGGGCACGGCCGGCGCCAGCGCCCGGAAGATCGCGTCCGAGTGCGGTCCCGCCAGCGTGTTGCCGAAGGTCGTCGCCGCCGGGAAGCCCGCGTTCAGGATGCATCCGGGCGGGATGTGCACGTGGATCGGCCGCAGAACGCCCTCGTTGTGCGGGAGGTCCGGGTCCAGCAGCATGAGGAGCGTGAGCAGGATCGCCGAGAAGGAGGAGGCATAGGGGGCGTTGACGAAGCCCACCGTCTGCGGATCGGTGCCGGTATAGTCCAGCCGGATCTCTCCGCCCCGCGTCTCGATGGTCACGCGGATCAGGTGGCGGCTCCCCTCGTGATGCCCGTCGTAGAAGACGGTGCTCTCCCCGACCCAGGTGCCCTCGGGGATGCGCGCGAGCTCGGCCCGCATGCGCTTCTCTCCGGCGTCGAAGAGATACTCGATATGCCGCTCCACCGTCTCGGCGCCGTGGCGCTGGTACAGCTCCGCCACCCCCCGCTCGCCCACCACGGTCCCGCCGATCTGGGCCCGGATGTCCTCCTCCACGATGGGCAGCCGCACGTTGGCGAAGAGCAACGTCCACACATCGCGCTGCACGATCCCCCGGGCGATGATCCGGAGCGGCGGGATGCGCAGCGCCTCCTGCCAGACCTCGGTGGCCCTGGGGTTGTACCCCCCGGCCTGGGCGCCGCCAATATCGGCCTGGTGCCCCTTGGTCGCCGCCCAGGCGACGACTCGCCCGTCCACGAAGACCGGCCGGAACACCGCGACGTCGTTATTCTGATTGCCCCCGGAGAACACGTCGTTGTGGAGGAAGACATCGCCCGGGTGGACATCGCCGTCGAAGGCGTCGATCACGGCGCGGCAGGCCGGCTGGAGCGCGAAGGCCAGGATCGGGATGTACTCGGACTGGGCGAGGATCTCCCCGGCGGGGCCATAGAGGCCCGTGACGAAGTCGCGCGCCTCGTTGAGGATGGGCGAGCGGGTGGTGCGGAGAAGGGTGAGCCCCATCTCCTCGGTGATCGCCTTGAGCCGGCACTCGAGGACCGACGCGAACACGGGATCGAGTGATCGGTCCGTCATACCCGCTCCAGGAGGAAGGAGCCGTGGCGGTCGGTCTCGAGCCGCCACGCGGGAGGCACGATGACCGTCGTGGTGTCGAGCTCCACCACCACCGGTCCCCGGAGCCGGGCGCCGGCGCCGAGCCTCTCCCCGTCGTGTACCGGCATCTCGAGGTAGCCTCGCTCCTCGGCCGCCCACACGCGGCGGCTCCCTTGTGAGGCGAGGGCCGCGGTCCCCGGCCGGACCTCCGGAAGCGACGGCTTCTCGGTGAGCCCCAGCGCCACCGCGCGGACGTTGACCAGCTCGAGGGGGGTGTCGGGCAACGCGTAGCCGTACAGCCGGTCATGCCCCTCATGGAAGCGCTTGGCCACGCCGCTCAGGTCGCCCTCGGCCGCCTCGTCGGGGAGCCAGGAGACAGGCAGCTCATGGTACTGGCCCAGATAGCGCACGTCACAGGCGAACGAGAGGCTCGCCTGGCTGCCGGCAACGCCGTCCGCCTGGAGCGCGGCGCGCCCGTCGGCGGCAAGGGCCCGGACCATGCCGCGCAGCCGGTCCCGATCGGCCTGCTCGAAGGGCGTCACGTAGGTTCTCACGAGGTCGTGGCGGAGGTCCGAGAGCAGGAGCCCCGCCGCACAGAAGATGGAGGAGTTGCGCGGGACCAGGATGCGTGTGAGCCCCAGCTCGGCGGCGATGCCCGCGGCGTGGATCGGGCCCGCGCCTCCGCCGACCACCAGCAGGAACTCCCGCGGGTCGTGTCCTCGCTCCACGGTCACGTGGCGGACACCCGCGGCCATGCTCGCGTCGATGACCTGCAGCATGCCCGCCGCGGCCGCCTCCACTGAGCGGCCCAGCGGCCGGGCGATCGTCTCGACCGCGCGGCGCGCCGCGGCCGCGTCAAGGCGCAGCCGGCCTCCGAGAAAGCGCTCGGCGCTCAGGGAACCGAGGAGCAGATCGGCGTCGGTGCAGGTCGGCAGCGTTCCCCCGCGTCCGTAGCAGGCCGGCCCCGGGGTGGCCCCCGCGCTCTTGGGCCCCATGCGGAGCAGATCCCCGTCGTCGAGCCAGCCGATGGAGCCGCCCCCCGCGCCGATCGTGTGGATGGCGAGCGCGGGCAACCCGAAGGGGTAGCGGGCGATGCGCCCCTCGGCAGTCATCGCCGCCGCGCCGTCGCGGACGAGGCAGACGTCGAAGGACGTCCCCCCCATGTCGACGGTGAGGAAGTCCCGGACCCCGTGGGGCGCCGCGTACGCGAGCCCCGCCGTGGGCGCCGCCGCAGGACCCGACAGGAGCGTGCTTGCCGCCGCGGCCCGCGCCACGGTCGGCGCCGCGACACCGCCGTTGGACTG
Organism: Candidatus Rokubacteria bacterium GWA2_70_23; assembly: GCA_001788395.1. Lineage (GTDB taxonomy): Bacteria > Methylomirabilota > Methylomirabilia > Rokubacteriales > CSP1-6 > UBA12499. The sequence goes on along the minus strand of MGBT01000057.1, from coordinate 25,154 downwards.
CATGAGCAGGAGCACGCCCCGGAACCCCGCCGCCCCGAGCCTCGCGGTGAGCCGGTCAAGGTACCGGCTGAGCACGGGCCCCACCGCGGCGTTGAGCACCGTGGTGCTCACGCGCTCGTTGAACCGGATCTGAGGCAGGAGGGCCGATGAGCGCGACACGTAGGCGCCCGGCAGCGCGGCCAGCGCCCGCGACTCGGCAATCACCTCGTGGGCGGAATTGGCCCAGGCGTGCAGGAAGCAGATGGCCACCGCCTCGACCCCCGCCTCGGAGAGCCGCGTGAGCGCGGCGTCGAGGTCCGCCTGGTCGAGCGGCGTCCGCACAGCACCCGAGACCTCCACCCGCTCGGTCACCGGCAGGCGGAGCCAGCGCGGCACCAGCGGTGTGGGCGCCGTGTAGCGGTTGTCGTACTGGGCTTCACGGATACCCCGGCGCATCGCGAGCGCATCACGGAAGCCGCGCGTGGTGAGAAGCCCTACCCGGGCCACCTCTCCCGTGAGCACGGCATTCGTCGTGACCGTCGTGCCGTGGACGATCAGCTTCACCTCGCCGAGGAATAGCCCCAGCTCCTTCCCCTCAGCCGCCGCCAGCTCCCCCAGCCCCGCCAGCACGCCCTCCGAGAGATCGGCGGGCGTGCTCGGGGTCTTCGCCGCACGCGGGGGGCCCTCGTCACGCCGGAGCAAGAAGTCGGTGAAGGTGCCGCCCACGTCCACGCCGATCCGGTACGCCATCACAGCGCGCCTCGCTCCGCTCGGGGGACTCCCCTGTCCGCTCGCCTCGCCTCCGGCTTCGGCTCGCCGCCTCGCTCCGCTCGGGGGACTCCCCTGTCCGCTCGCCTCGCCTCCGGCTTCGGCTCGCCAACCTCGCACAGCTCGGCGATGAGGCCGGTGCTGGGCTCCGGCTCGAGGAAGGCGATCCGGCCGTGGGCCCCGTCCACCGGGAAGCCCGGCACCACGCGCAGGCCCCGCGCGCTCACCTCGCCGAGGGCGGCGTCGAGATCAGCCACGCGGAAGCACACATGATGCACCCCCTCCCGGCGCGAGAGCACCGGGCCGAAACGCTCGACGATGGGCCCCGTGTACTCCACCAGCTCGATCCGCGTCCCGCCCACGTCGAAGAAGACGACGCGCACCCCCAGGTCGCTGGCCCACACGTCACTCGGGCGCAGACGGAACAGCCGCTCCCACTCCGCCACCGAGCGGTCCAGGTCCGCCACGACGATACCGATGTGGAGCACGTCGCGGAGCAGTCCCCCTGCTGCCTCCCGGATCGCCTGCTCGCCTTGCCCCGTCATCTCAGCGGGTCACGCTCGCGCCTCGAAGCGGCAGCTGGCCCCCCCGGTCGCCGCGCACATCGTCTCGAGCACCTGCCTTCGCCGCCCGAGCAGCTGCTCGGCGAAGGCTTCGAGCACTCCACGGATCAGGTGACACACGGGCCCCTGGCTCTGGCCATAGGCCTCGGCAAAAGGCGAGTGCCGCACCGTGATGACAAGCCGAACGGGGCTCCAGGACTCCACGCCGAACTCTCCCCAGCCGAGCTCCCGTCCCATCTTCACCAGCCGGTCGAGACGCTCGCGGGCCTCCCCGGCGACGGCCGCGGTGGCTCGCGCCCCGCCGACGCGTCCTCCCGCCGCGAAGCACTCCCCCACCCCGGGGCCGAGGGCCTCCTCCACGGCACGCTGGGCGCCCATCAGCGTCTCGGGGCGGATCAGCAGGAAGCGCGAGCCCCGGTACAGGAGTCCGCCATGACCGTCGTCTCGTAGCTCGGCGAGGATGCTGGTCTGCGCCTGCGCGTTCATGGGAGACTCCTGTCTTCATCTCGCCCAAATGTCGAGGAGTCCACGTGGCGGGGCGCCCGTTCTGCGCTATGCGCCGCCCCCAGCGCCTGATACACGCGCTGGGGGGTCATGGGCAGCTCGGTGAAGCGCACCCCGATGGCATCCTTGACCGCGTTGGCGATGGCCGCGGACACCGGGATCACTCCCGACTCGCCCAGCCCCTTGGCCCCGAAGGGGCCGTGCTCGTCCACCGTCTCGATCAGGTGCACGTCGATCTCCGGCATCTCCGACGCGAGGAACAGCGCGTACTCCATGAACTGCGGATTGAGCACCTGCCCCTCTCGGATGATCAGCTCCTCGGAGAGCGCGTAGCCGAGCCCCATGTGGATCCCGCCGTGGATCTGGCCCTCGGCGGCCATCGGATTGAGCGCCCGGCCCACGTCGTGGGCGGAGATGATCTTGAGCACTCGCACCTCGCCGGTCTCCTCGCTCACCTCCACGAGCGCCGCCTGGGCCGCGAAGCCGTAGGTGGCCGAGACGTTTCCCCGGAGGTCCTTCGACAGCATCTCGTTGGGCGGGTCGTAGAAGGCCTCGGCGACGAGCACCTGGCCCCCCTGGCGGAAGTGACCCGCGCGGACCACGCGGTCGTACTCCATGCCTCGCTCCGGACGGCCCTTCACCCGGACCCGCCCCGAGACGAGCTCCAGCTCCTCCGCCTTCTCGTCCATCACCTCCGCCGCCATGGCGAGCAGTCTCGTCTTGAGCGAGCGCGCGGCCTGGAGCGCCGCGTTGCCCGCGATGAAGGTCGTGCGGCTGGCGTGCACGCCCACGTCCCACGGCTTCACGGAGGTGTCGCTGTTGATCACCGCCAGGCGATCGAGCGGGATGCCCAGCTCCTCGGCCACGATCATGGCGAGCACGGTCTCCGACCCCTGCCCGATCTCGCTGGCGCCCGTCAGCAGCGTCACCGTGCCGAAGTCGTCCAGCTTGAGGATGGCCCCGCACCCGTCGGAGCGGTACACGCGGGCGCCGCCCGCCACGTGGAACATGGCCGCGTAGCCCACCCCGCGCTTCCACCCCGGGCGCGGTGGTCCGGTGACCGTCCGGGCGATCGCCTTCTCCACGGTGTCCAGGCACTCGGTCATGGCGCAGGAGGTGATCACGTTGCCCTGCGGATTGACGTCGCCGGAGTGGGTGGCATTTCGCCGCCGGATCTCCACGCGGTCGAGGCCCAGCCTCTCGGCGAGGTCGTCCATCTGCGCCTCGATGGCGAAGGTGGCCTCGAGGTTGCCGTAGCCACGCATGGAGCCCGAGTACGGGTTGTTCGTGTAGACGATGGTCGTGTCGAAGCGCACGGACGGGCAGCGGTAGAGGCCCGCCGTGGTGGAGAGCATCACGTAGGGCGTCGTCGAGCCCCAGGAGACGTACGCGCCATTGTCGATGACGACGCGCGCCTCCCTCGCCAGCAGTCGCCCCCCGGCGTCCGCCGCCGACCGGAGGTGGATCAGGCAGGGCTCGCGCGTGGGGCTCGCGATGAACTCCTCCAGCCGCTCGAAGGCGATCTTCACCGGCCGCCGCACGTGGCGGGCCAGGAGGGCCGCGATGATGTCGATGGGGTAGAGGTCGAGCCCGCGGCCGAAGTTCCCGCCGACGGGCGGCTGCATCACCCGGATCCGATCGCCGCCGATGCCGAGCGCCTCGCCCAGGTCCCGCTGATAGAGGAAGGGCACCTGGCTGGTCGTCCACATGGTGAGCGCGCCGTCCGCTCCCCAGGACGCGATGGCGACCATGGTGCCGAGGCAGGCCGTGGCCACGTAGTTCAACCGGTACGTCCCTGCGACCACCGCCGCCGCCTGCGCGAACCCGCCCTCCACATCCCCGTGGGAGAACTGGTAGCGGAGATTCACCAGGTTCGTGCCCAGCTCCTCGTGGACCAGGGGCGCTCCGGGCCGGAGGGCTGATTCCGGGTCGAAGACCGTGGGCAATTCCTCGTACTCCACGTCGATGAGGGTGAGGGCGTCCTGGGCGATCTCCTCCGTCTCGGCCGCCACCGCCGCGATCTCGTCCCGGATGCAGCGAACCTTCCGGTTCCCGGGGCCGCCCTTGAGTGCCAGGTGGTCCTTGGCATAGCCGAACAGGCGCTGCTCGACCGTGTCGGCCGTGATCACCCCGATGACCCCGGGGAGGCGCTCGGCGCGAGTGGTGTCGATGCTCACGATCCGGGCGTGCGGGAACTGGGTCCTCAGGATCGCCCCGTGGGCCATGCGCGGGAGCGTCATGTCGTGCAGGTACTGGGTGCGGCCCGTGACCTTGTCGAGGCCGTCTCGCTTCGGGGTCGCTTTGCCGATGATGTCGAAGCTCACAGCCAGCCTCCTCCCGTCCTGAAGAACTCGCGGAGGGTCTGGCCGTCGAGCCCCGCGAGCCCCATCCGCCCGAGCGGACCGCCTGACGGGCTGCCCAGCAGGTCGCGGTCGAGCAGCGTCTCGAAGAGCGTCAAGATCGAGCGCGACACGGGGGCCGCCACCCCGAGCGCATCCTGGAGCGCGACGAACAGCGCCAGTCCCATCGCCACGTCCTCACTCACGTACCGGTGCTCGAGGGTCAGGTTCTCGTTCCACAGCCCGCTCCTGACGAGCTTCTCCTTCGCGCTTTTGCCGTAGAGCCCCTCGGCGGCCCGCGAGTCCTCGTAGTAGGTCGCCAGCTCGTAGTGTGGCGCCCCGTACCCGAGGGTCTCCCGCAGCCGGATCCGCTCGGCGTCCACGGCGTAGATCACCTTGAGGATGCCCGCCGTGCTCCCCGCCGCATGAATGTCGTACCGCCCCGCCTCGATGGGGCCCGCGTTGAGCAGCACGAGTGGCGGGTGAATCACCGTTCCGGCATTGGTGAGTGCCGCATCGAGGGCGTCGGCGCAGGGCCGGATGGATGGGTAGAGCCGCCTGAGGAGCGACAGGGCGCCCTCGCTTCTCGATGCGGGGAAGACGCCCGTTGGCAGGTTCGCCGCGGCCACCGGCGCTCGCACGGCGGCGGGGCCAACCTTTCGCGCCAGGTATGGCAGCGTGCCGGTCTCCGCCAGCGCGAAGGGCGACCGGCCGCCGGCCCGCTTGACGGCCCGCGCGAAGACGACGGTGCCGAGCGTCCCGGGGGTGAAGAGCACCACCTCGTTCCCCGTCAGGTGCTCGGCGCAGCGGGCTCCGAGATCCCCGTGGGCCGTGGCGGGCAGCGGCACCAGCACCACCTCGGCGCCATCCAGCGCTTCCTTCAGGTCGGTGGTCGCCCGGTCCAGCGACGCCTCCCCGGCCACACCGTCGCCCTCGAAGCTGATCCGTCCGGTGCGGAGCACGGGCTCGAAGTCGGCGGCGCTGCGCCTCCACAGCCTCACCCGGTGGCCCGCCAGCGACAGGTCGGCGGCGGCGGCATAGCCCCCGTTGCCGCCTCCGAGGACAGCGACGCCGAGGGGGGTCACACCGTCACCCTCTCGGCCCTCAGGGCGTCCACGCGTTCCTGGGGGTAGCCCAGCAGTCCCACCAGCACCTCGCCGGTATGCTCCCCCAGCCGCGGCGCCGGGACCACGTCAAGCCCCAGCGCGCCATCCACCTTGATCGGAGTCCCGAGCGTCGGCACCCGCCCGAGCGCGGGGTGGCTCATCTCCACCACCATCTGGCGATGCCTCACCTGGGGGTCGGACAGCACCCCGTCGAGGGACTGGATCGGCGCCACCGGCACGCCCTCCCGGTGGAGATCCTCCAGCCACTCGTGCACGGAGCGCGTCCTGAAGAGGTCCTCGAGCAGCGGGATCAGCGTGGAGCGCGATGCGAGGCGCCGGGCATTGGTCTCGAAGCGCGGATCCCGCTCGAGGTCCGGTCGCGCCATGGCGCGGCAGAAGCCCGCCCAGAACTTCTCGGCGAAGATGGCGACGACGAGATACCCGTCGCGCGCCGGCAGCGCCTGGTACGGCACCACGGAGGTGTGCCCAGAGCCCATGGGGCCCGGGACCTTCCCGTCGGCCCAGAAGTACTGCGCCAGGTAGCTGAGGAGCGAGACCTGGCAGTCGAGGAGCGAGAGGTCCACGACCCCTCCCTGCCCCGTCCGCTCCCGCCTGAACAGGGCCCCCGCCACGGCGAGGGCGCCGAACATCCCGCCGGCGAGATCGCCCATGGGCAGTCCCATCCGCACCGGGGCCCGCCCCTCCTCGCCCGTGATGCTCATGGCCCCGCCCATGGCCTGGAGCGCGAGGTCGAAGGCCGGCCAGTCGCGGTAGGGGCCATCCTGGCCGAAGGCCGAGATGGAGCAGGAGATGAGACGCTGGTTGATCGTCTTCAGGCTCTCGTGGTCAGCGCCGAGCCTCGCCAGCACGCCGGGCCGGAAATTGTCCCAGACGATGTCGGCCATGCGCGCCAGATCGCGGAAGACCGCGCGGCCCGGTTCCCGCGTCAGGTCCAGCGCGACGCTCTTCTTGTTCCGGTTGATGCTGAGGAAGTAGGCGCTCTCTCCACCCGGCAGGAACGGCGGCCCCATGCTCCGCATCGGGTCACCGCCCTCCGGCTCCTCGACCTTGATCACCTCCGCCCCGAGGTCCGCCATGAGCATGGAGCCGTACGGCCCGGCCAGCATCCGCGAGAGATCCAGCACCCGCACACCCGAGAAGAGCGACATGCGTTAGAACCTCACCGGCTCCTTGTGCTCGCCGAAGACATCCTTGAGCGCGCCCGCCATCTCACCAAGTGTCGCGTAGGCACGGACCGCGTCGAGGATGGGCTCCATGAGGTTTCCCGGGCCCCTGGCCTCGTCTCGCAGCCGCGAGAGGGCCCGGGATACCGCCCGGGGGTCGCGCTCCCCCCTGAGCCGCTCGAGCTTGGCCAGCTGCGCCTCGGCCGCGCGGGGATCGACGCGGTAGAGCTCCAGGTCCCGGCCCTGGCTCTCGGCGTCGGGCGCGACGTGGCGATTGACGCCGACCTTGGGGATCTCGCCCGACAGGAGCTTCTGCTCGAAGAGGTACGCCTGGCGGGCGACCTCGGCCTGGATCGCCCCTGACTTGACCGCCTCGATGATGCCGCCGAGCGTCTCCACGTGGGCCATCTCTTCCAGGATCTTCTGCTCCATCTCGGTGGTCAGCGCCTCGACGTAGTACGAGCCGCCCAGCGGATCCACCGTGTCCGCGACCCCGCTCTCCTCGGCGCAGATCTGCATCGTCCGGAGGGCGATGAGCTGGGCCCTCGACGACGGGATGGTGTACGCCTCGTCGTAGGTGGGGAGTGCCATGGTCTGGGCGCCCGAGAGCGCCGCCGTCAGCGCGAGGTAGGCGCCGCGGACGATGTTGTTCTCCGGCTCCTGCACGGTGAAGGCCGAGCCCCCACCGCCGATCAGCGAGCGGAACATCATGCTCTTGGGGTTCCTCGCGCCGAAGCGCTCCTTCATCATCCGGGCGTAGAGCCGGCGGCCGGCCCGGAACTTCGCCACCTCCTCGAAGATCTTCCCCCAGCAGGTGAAGTTGAACGACAGCCGCGGCGCGAAGTCGTCCACGTCGAGCCCGCGGCGAAGGAGCAGCTCCGTATAGGCCGCCACGATGGCGAGCCCATAGGCCATCTCCTGCGCCGGGGTGCAGCCGGCCTCCCGGATATGGTAGCCGCAGACGGAGATGGGGTTGACGCGCGGCGCGCGCCGGGCGCAGAACTCGGCGAGATCGGCCACGAGCCGCAGCGAGGGCTCCACCGGGTACACCCAGGTGCCGCGCGCCACGAACTCCTTCAGGATGTCGTTCTGCGGCGTGGTCACGATGCGGTCCCAGCCGATTCCCTGCTTCTCGGCGACGACCATGTACATGGCCTGGATGATGGCGGCCACGGAGTTGATGGTGAAGGACACGCTCACGCGGTCGGCGGCGATGCCATCGAAGGCCTCCTCCATGTCGGCCAGACTGTCGATGGCCATGCCCACGCGCCCGACCTCACCCGCAGCGCGGGGGTCGTCGGAGTCGAGCCCGAGCTGGGTCGGCAGATCGAAGGCCACGTTCAGGGCATCCTGGCCATGGGACATCAGGTACTTGAAGCGGCCATTGGTCTCCCCCGGGGTCCCGAAGCCGACGTACTGGCGCATCGTCCACGCGCGCGCACGGTACATCTCCGGATGGATCCCGCGCGTGAAGGGATACTCGCCCGGCGCGCCGAGCTCGCGGGCCGGATCGAAGCCGGCGAGATCCCCGGGGCCGTATACCGGCTTCACGGGAATCCCCGAGTGCAGCACCACGTCCGTGATCTTCTTCTCCTTCGCCATGAGCCTCCTCCTCAGCGGGCGGCGGCCGGATCGAGAACCCGGCCGAGCTGCTGGAATGCCGCGATGATCGCGGGCAGTGGCGTGCCCGTGGGGAACACGGCCCATGCGCCTGCCGCCTGCAGCGTCGCCACGTCGGCCTGAGGGATGGTGCCGCCCACCGCGACCTTGATGCCCCCGGCCCCCGCGGCCCTGAGCCCCCGGACCACCCGCTCGCAGAGCAGCGTATGCGCCCCCGACAGGATGGAAAGCCCCACGACGTCCACGTCCTCCTGCACCGCCCCGGCCACGATCTCCTCGGGGTTGCGCTTGAGTCCCGTGTAGATCACCTCCATCCCCGCGTCGCGAAGTGCCTGGGCCACCACCTTCGCGCCCCGGTCGTGACCGTCGAGCCCGGGCTTCGCGATCAGGACCTTGAGCGGTCTCATGTCGCGCTCGCCCCGGGCCTGAACGCCAGCAGATGCCGGGCGCTTCCCTTCGAGTCGTCCGCCACCCTGATGGGGGAGAACTGCACCGTCGAGCCGACGCGAAGCGTCGCCGGGTCCGCCCCCAGGATCGGGCCGAAGATGCGCAAGCCCCCCACCTTCACGATGGCGAAGCAGAGAGGCGCCTGGAATCCCGCGGGCACCCCGGTGTCCTGGACGCTGAATCCGTGCACGGTCCCCTCGTGGGGCAGGTCCACCCACTCGAACTCGTCCGAGACGCACTCGGGACAGAAGCCCCGTGGCGGCCAGGACAGCCGCCGGCAATGCCGGCAGCAGGACGTCACGAGCCGGTCGGCCGCCAGGTATTCGTAGAACTCGTGCAGCTTGTTTTGATCCGCCGACTCCAGCGGAAACGGGTCGATGGCGCGGAAGTAGCTCATTGTCGGCCTCCCTGTCGCATGGTAGACTCTACGCCCAATTCCACCTCACGGAGGAGGCGCCTATGCGCGCTCGTCACTGGCTTCGGATCGCGTGGACCGTGCTCGCCGCCATGGGCGTTCTCGCCGTCGCCCAGGCGCAGGCGCAGGCGCCCGTCAAGATCAAGATCGGCTGGGGCATCCCCGTCGAGAACGTCAAGTACATCATGATGAAGAGACCGGAGATCCTGAAGAACCACGGGAAGGTCTACACCGTGGAGTGGATCAACTTCCCCACGACGCCGCCCCAGGCCCAGGCGCTGGCGGCCGGACAGATCGACGGAGCCACGCTCGCCTCCATCTCCTTCGCCAAGCTCATCGACTCCGGCGCGGCCGACGTTCGCATCGTCACCGGCATCATCGAGGAGCGCCCGGGGCACTTCGCCACCACCTGGCTCGTGGCGGCCGACTCCGGCATCACCAAGGTGACCGATCTCAAGGGCAAGACCATCGGCACCTCGGTGTATGGCGGCTACACCAATATCGTCGGCCGCGGCGTGCTCAGGAAGCATGGCCTCGACCCCGACAAGGACGTGAAGATCGTCGAGGTTCCGTTCCGCGTCATGGAGGAAAACATCCGCAAGGGCCAGATCGCCACCGGCGAGCAGCCGCAGCACTTCTACACCGCGGCCCACAAGCGCGGCGGGATGCGCGACCTGTTCACCTCGCTGGACCTCTTCGAGGCGGCGCCGCTGCTGGTGCACACCTTCCGCGCCGATTTCATCAACAAGCACCCGGCCGTCGTTCGCGCCTTCCTCGAGGACTGGGTGATCGCCGCCGAGTGGATGTCGAAGAACCGCGCCGAGGCCATGGAGGTGTACGCCGGCGTGACGCGCATCCCGAAGGATCTCCTCGCCGACTTCTTCCTCACGGCGAAGGACTACTACTACCCGCCCGACGGCATGCCCAATGTCCCGGCGCTCCAGAAGGTCTTCGACTACCTCCTCGACACGAAGGAGATCAGCAAGCGGCTGGACGCGAGAGCCCTGACCGACCTCCGCTATCACCCGAAGGCGCCCAGGTAGGCCGAGGTCCCGCGCCCGAGTCCCATGCCGGCGCCGACCCGCGTCCTCCTCGGGGATCCCCTCATCGCGCCCCGCCGGGAGGCCCTCGCCGGCTTGCTCGGCAGCGAATTCGCCCTCACGGTCCCCGAAGACTTCGGCAAGCCGGCGCTCGCCGCCGCGGCCCAGGAGGCCGACGTGCTCCTGGCGCATGCCGCGCCCTCCCCGGTGCTCGAGGCGGCGCCCCGGCTCCAGCTCTTCCAGCTCTGGATCGCGGGCGTCGACCATCTCGACTTTCCCCTGCTGCGCCGGCTGGGCCTCCCCGTGGCCTCGGCCCACGAGAACGCCCGCACCGTGGCCGAGATCGCGCTGGCCCATGTGCTCGCCTGCGGCCGCGGCCTCGCTCTCGGAGACCGGAAGCTCCGCGCGGGCGACTGGAGCGTCGGGCGCTTCAAGGCGGCGCCCGGGCATGTCACCTACGGCAAGAGCGTGGGGATCCTCGGCTACGGCGCCATCGGCCGTGCCTTCGCCGCGCTGGCGCGGGGATTCTCCTACCGCCTCCTGGCCACGCGCCGCCACCCCGAGCCGGGCGGCGCCGGGCGCGAGGGCCTCGCGTTCCTCGGGGGGCCGGAGTCCCTGCCGCGAGTGCTCGCCGACTCCGACTTCGTGATCGTGACGCTGCCCAGGACGCCCGAGACCGTCGGGCTCCTCGACGAGGCGCATCTGCGAACGATGAAGCCTACCGCCTGGCTCATCGTGGTCGGCCGCATGGAGGTGGTTGACGAGGAAGCCCTCTACCGCGCCTGCCGCGAGGGCTGGATCGCCGGCGCCGGCATCGACGTCTGGACCCGGACCCCTCCGCCCGCGCCGCGGCTGCCCTCCGCGCACCCCTTCCACGAGCTCGACAACGTGGTGATGACGCCCCATTGCGGCGGCTGGACCCAGGAGGCGATCTCGGCCCAGATGGGCTTCCTCGCCGACAATCTCCGGCGCTTCCGGCGCGGCGCGCCGCTGCGCGGCCTCGTCGATCTGGAGCTGGGCTACTAGTGCCGGGCCAACTAGCTTCGCCATGGCTCGCTCACGCTCGCCCGATTCCCGTGTCCGCTCGCCTGGCCTCCGGCTGCGGCTCGCCCAGCCATGTTCTCGGTCGCCGCGGATCCTCGACGTACACCCACGTACGCCTCCGGTCCGCAGCTCCCTCGGGCCTCGTCTGGCTCGTCATTTGGCCCGGCACCCTGCGGGCGCCCGCGGCGTGTCGGCGAAACTCGTTGGAGACGCACGAGCCTCACGCCGCGGCCTCCCCCTCGTACCACTGGAGCGCCTGGGCGCGGGCCGCGAGCACCGCCCGGTCCAGCAGGGCCCCGAGCAGCCCGATGCTCAGGATGGCCGTGTACATGTCCACGATCTTGAAGTTCCGCGCGGAGATGATCATGACGTGGCCGAGCCCGCTGCCCGCCGACACCATCTCGGACAGGAAGACCACGATGAGGGACACGATGAGGCCCAGGCGGATGCCCGTGAAGATGTGGGGCAAGGCCGCCGGCCACACCACGCGGCGGAGGATGGCCGCCTCGCTGTCCCCCATGGCACGCGCGGACCAGATGAACTGACGCTCCACGAGTCGCACCCCGTGGAAGGCGTTGAGCACCACCGGGAAGAGAGCGTCCAGGAAGACCAGCGCGATCTTCGATCCGTGACCGAGCCCGAGGAAGAGGAGGAAGATCGGGATGAGCCCGATCTTGGGCACGGGAAAGCCGAAGGCGAAGATCGGCGCGAAGAAGCCTTCCACCTTCCTGCTCCTCGCCATGAGCATGCCGAGGGGGATGCCCACGGCGAGCGCCAGCGCGAATCCGGTCCCCATCCGCAGCAGGCTCTGCCCAGCCTCCTGAACGAGCACCCCCTCCCAGAGCATGCTGCCGAGCCGTACCAGGATCACGGTGGCCGGCGGAAAGAGGACCCGGTTGAAGATGCCCAGCCGCGCGGCGGCTTCCCACAGGGCCGCCAGCAGCAGCACCGAGCCGTAGCGCGTGAGCAGCCTCACGCCCCCTCCTCCTTCCACGCCAGGAGCCGGTGCATGAGGGCGAGATAGAGGCGGTCGTAGCAGAAGCCGATCACCGCGATCGTGAGCATGCTCGCGTAGGTCAGGTCGTAGGCGCCCGTCTCCATGGTGTACGCGATGAACCAGCCGAGCCCCTCCCGCCCCGCCAGCATCTCCGAGCCCACGAGCACGATGAGCGAGACGATGAGGCCCAGGCGGATCCCCGTGAGGACCTGAGGCGAGGCCGCCGGCAGCACCACCCGGAGCAGCATCCGTGTCGTGCCGTCCCCCATCGCCCGGGCCGACCAGAGGTGGTTCCGGCTGACGTCGGCCACCGCGTGGAACGAGCTGATCACCACGGGGATGATGGTGCCGACGAAGATCAGCATGACCTTCGAGAACGTGCCGATCCCGAACCAGAGCATGAAGAGCGGGATGAGCGCCGCCTTGGGGATCGGGTTGGTGAGCATCAGCAGCGGCTCGAAGAACGCCCGCACCCCACGGCTCCAGGCCATGAAGACGCCGAGCGTCACCCCGCCCACCACCCCGAGCACCAGTCCCGCCGTCTGCCGCACCAGCGAGAGCGCGACGTGGCGCTGCAGCTCGCCCTCCATGATGAGCGTGCCGACATTGCGGATCGTCGTCGAGAAGGGGGGCAGGATGTCGGCGGCCACGAGGCCCATGCGCGGGACGAACTCCCATAGCAGGAGAAGGAGCCCAAGGGAGTAGCCACGCGCGAGAGCCTTCAGCGCTCTCAGGCCATGTCGCCTGAACGTGGAGGGCCTCGGGTCGCGGTTGGGCCTCTTCGCCCCGTCGGGGCTCTCACCATCACGCCTGAACGTGGAGGGCCTCGGGTTGCGGTTGGGCCTCTTCGCCCCGTCGGGGCTCATCGGTGGGTCACCTTACTGTCGATGACTTCGGGTTGCGGTTGGGCCTCTTCGCCCCGTCGGGGCTCATCGGGGCCCTCCCTTGAGAACCTCGGCCTTGACGAGGTGCCAGAGGTCCGTGCGGAGATCCATCGCCGCCACGTCGTGCATCAGGTCCTCGACCACGCGGGGCCGCCCGAACGGTACCTCCACCGATTTCTTCACCGTCCCCGGCCGCGCCGTCATGACGACGATGCGGTCGGAGAGCACCACGGCCTCGTCCACGCTGTGGGTGACGAAGAGGATGGTCTTCTGGTTCGCCTCCCAGATCCTCAGCAGCTCCTCCTGCATGAGGAGCCGCGTCTGCGTGTCGAGGGCGCCGAACGGCTCGTCCATCAGGAGGATGTCCGGGTCGTAGGCCAGCGTCCGCGCCAGCGCCACCCGCTGCTTCATGCCGCCCGACAGCTCGCGCGGGTAGTGCCGCTCGAAGCCGCCGAGCCCTACCTTGGTGATGAACTCCCGGGCGCGCGCCTCGCGCTCCCGCGCGTCGCCTTCGCGCAGGCCGTACATGACGTTCCCGAGCACGGTCTGCCAGGGGAAGAGCGCGTATTCCTGGAACACGATGCCGCGGTCTCGCCCGGGGCCGGTGACGGGTCGTCCGTCCACCAGCACCTCTCCGCCGGAGGCCTGGATGAAGCCGGCCACGATGTAGAGAAACGTGGACTTGCCGCACCCCGACGGCCCCAGGATGCTCACGAACTCGCGGTCGCGGACTGACAGGCTCATGGCCTCGAGTGCGGAGACCTCCACGCTGCGGCGCGGATCGCGGAAGGCCTTGGAGACATCGCGCGCCACGATCTTCATGCCGGCCTCGGGGCGCCTTCGCGTCCGGCGCCCGGGCGGACCACTCGTCGCGTCGTCATCTGATGATCGGCCACTTGCTCTCGATGGGGAGCCCGGCGCGCGCGATCTGCTCGCGCGCGAGCCTCTCCACGCGGGCGTAGAGGGCCCGCTCGTCGATGGTGGTGAGCCGCCCGTCGTCCAGGACGACCCGCCCGTCCACGAGCACGGTCCGGACGCTCGCGCCCGTTGCCGCGTAGACGAGGTTGTTCACGGGGTTCAGCAGCGGGCGCCACTCGGGGGTGTCCGCGTCGTAGAGCACGAGGTCGGCTCGCTTGCCCCGCTCGAGCGAGCCTATCTCTCGCTCCAGAAGGAGCGCCGCGGCGCCGCGGCGCGTCGCCATCTCGAGCGCCTGCTCGGGGGGCATGACGCCCACGTCCAGCCGGCTGTCCTTGTAGATCGTGGAGACGAGGTACATCATTCGCAGCATGTCGAAGTGGTTCGAGCCGTTGCCGCTGTCGCCGCCCAGCGAGACGCAGATCCCGCGCGCCAGCATCTCGGGGACCTTCGAATGCGCGGCGAGCCCCTTGACGTGCTTGAGCCCCGCCGTGGGACAGTGGCTGATCTTCACCCCACGCCGCGCCAGGAGCGCGATGTCGCCGTCGTCCACGTAGACCATGTGGGCCAGCTTGGTGGTCGGTCCGAGCAGTCCCATGGCGTCCAGCTCGGCCAGCGGGATGCGGTCCGCCGTCTTCCGCGACGGGTGGGAGGCGAAGTGCATCATGCCCCAGCCGACGCGGTAGCGCTCGGCGAGCCGCCGGGCGCCGCGCATGAGGACCTCCGAGCAGGTCCCGAACCCCAGCAGGAGCGGCCAGGCGCCGATGCGGCCGCCCGCCCGGCCGTGGACCCGCTCGATCATCTCCTCGTTGGCCCGGAGAGCCTCCTCCGTGGTCTGCTGCATCCGGCCGGGGCCGCCCTCCCGGTCCCAGGTCCAGCGGCCCAGGATGGCCCGCATGCCGATCTCCTCCACCACGTCCGCCACGGCCGGGACGTCGAACAACGTCCCCGCCTCGCAGAAGGTGGTCGTGCCCGTCCGGAGCATCTCCACGCAGGCAAGCAGCGCCGAGGCGCGCTCCTCCTCCGGCGTTATCACGGAGTAGAGCGGGATGAGCCAGTCCGGGAGGTAGCGGTCCACCGGGATGTCGTCCAGCAGGAGCCCTCGGGTGAGATGTTCGGACAGATGCACGTGGGTGTCCACGAATCCCGGGAGCACCACGGCGCGGCGGGCGTCGATCACCCGGTCCGGCTGGCGCGGGGGCGTCACCTCGGCGGCGCGCCCCACCTGGAGGATGTCGCGGCCATCCACGAGCACGGACCCGTCCGCCAGGATCCGGCGCTCGCGGTCCAGCGTGATGACGGTCCCGTGTTCGATGAGGATCATGCCTCGCGCTGTCGCCTGAGCTGGCGCAGGAGGGCACGGACCTTCTCAGTCTCGAAGCGCTCCCGCCCCTCTCCCGCATAGTCGAAGAAGCCACGCCCCGTCTTGGGCCCGAGCTCGTTCCGCTCCATCTTCTCCTCGACGCTGCGCGCCGGCAGGAAGCGTGGATCGCCGAGGGCATTCGCCATGTAGCGGCTGGCGCGGTACAGGACGTCCACCCCACCCCAGTCGATGAACTCGAAGATCCCGACCGAGGCGTAGCGGAAGCCCATGCCGGCCTTGAACGCGCGGTCCACGTCCTCGGCGGTCGCCACCCCCTCCTCCACGAGCCGGGCGGCCTCGTTCATCAGGAGCACCTGCATCCTCGGGCCGATGAATCCCGGCGAGTCGCCGCAGCGGACCGGCACCTTCCCAAGTCCATCCAGGAGGGCGAGGGTCCGCGCCACGGCGGCCTCGGAGGTCTTCGGGCTCGGTACCACCTCCACCAGCGGGATGATGTGCGCCGGGTTGAGCCAGTGGACCACCAGGAAGCGATCGGCTCCCGTCACCGCCTCCACCAGGTGGGAGGGCGAGATCGTGGACGAGGTCGAGGCGATGACCGCCTCGGGCGCAAGCCTGCCCGACAGGCTCCGGAATACCTCGCGCTTCAGCTCGATCACCTCGGGCAGCGCCTCCTGGACGAAGCCGCAGTCCGCGACCTCTTCGACAGCGATGGAGGTCCGGATCCTGTCCAGGGCCGCCGCGGCATCTCCAGCCGAGACGACCTCCTCCTCGGTCATGAGCCGCAGGTCGCGCTCGATCTCCCGGCAGCAGTCCTCGAACACGGCAACCGCCTCCCCGGCCGGGCGCGGCTTGAGGTCCAGGACCACGACCGGACAGCCTCCGAGCGCGAAGGCGAGCGCGATCTGCCGGCCGATCCGCCCCGGCCCCAGCACCGCCACCCGCGTGGACGCGGGGCCTCGCTCCGCTCGGGGAATCTCCGTGCCCGCTCGGCTCGGCGCGCCTTCAGCTGCGCCTCGTCCTGCGGGCTGCGCCTCGCCCTGTTCCGTCACGCGCCCTCCCGGCCATAGACCATCACCACGTGCTCGCCCATCCCGCTGTTGTTGTGGGTGAGCCCGATCGCGGCGTCGGCCACCTGGCGCGGCCCCGCCTCCCCACGGAGCTGAGCGTAGACCTCGGCGGCCTGGGCCACGCCTGTGGCCCCGAGTGGGTGGCCGCAGCCCATGAGCCCGCCTCTCGAGTTCACCACCACATCCCCGCCATAGTCGGAGCGCCCCGTTGCCACGAAGTGCCCGCCCTCACCCTTCTCGCAGAAACCCAGCTCCTCGTAGGCGATGATCTCGGCAATCGCGAAGCAGTCGTGCACCTCGGCCAGGTCCACATCCGCGGGGCCGATGCTTGCCATGCGATAGGCCGACTGCGACGCCCGCTTCATGGCGGGCCAGTGGGCGTAGTCCTCATGCAACGAGGTGAGCGTGAAGCCGTCCAGCGCCTGACCCGTGCCCCGGATCCACACCGGGCGGTCCGTGAGGTCCCGGGCCCGCTCCTCGGAGGCGAGGATCACCGCGGCAGCCCCGTCCGTGATGGGGGAGCACATGAAGAGCCGGAGCGGCGAGGCGATCATCCGCGAGCCCATCACCTGCTCGAGCGTTACCCCCTTCTGGAAGTGGGCGTTCGGGTTCTTGCTGGCGTGGGCGTGGTTCTTGACGCCCACGAGGCCCAGCTGCTCCTCGGTGGTGCCGTACTGCGCCATGTGCTTCTGGGCCGCCAGCGCGAAGCAGGGCGGGGCCGTGAGCCCGTAGCAGGCCTCCCAGTCGCGGTCCACCCCCGTGCCCATGTTGAGGATGGCCTCGTCCGCTACCGGCTGGTTGAGCTTCTCGACCCCGAGGACCATGACCAGGTCGGCGAGCCCGGCGGCGATGAACGCATACGCGTAGCGGATCCCGACCGTCCCCGAGGCGCACATGTGCTCGGTCCGAGCCGACAGCGCGCTGGGCGTGATCCCGAGGGCCTCGGCGGCGAGCGAGGAGATGTGACTCTGGAACGCCGTGCGCTCGGGCATCACCGAGCCGACCACGAGACCCTCGAGGCCGTGCGGCTTCACCGACGGCACCGAGTCGAAGCAGGCCTTGCCGGCCTCCCAGATGAGATCGCGATAGGTCGCCTTCCGGACCCCGAACTTCGTCACGCCCGCTCCCACCAGCGCCACCTTGCGCATAGGAGTGTCCTCCTAGATGCCGACGGTCATGCCGCCGTCGACGAAGAGCACCTGCCCCGTGATGAAGGCCGCCTCGTCGGAGGCCAGGAAACAGTGCACCGCCGCGATCTCCGAGGGGTCGGCGATGCGCCCCACCGGGATCTTGGCGATGATCTGTTCCTTGATCTTGTCGGGCACCCCCGCCAGCATGCTCGTCATGGTGGCGCCGGGCGCGATGCAGTTCACCGTGACGCCGTACTTCGCGTACTCGAGCGCCAGCGTCTTGGTGAGCCCGATCACCCCCGCCTTGGACGCGGCGTAGTTGGCCTGGCCGATATTGCCCAGCGAGCCGATGGAGGAGGTCGTGATGACGCGCCCCCACCCGCGCTCCCGCATCCCCGGCAGGACGGCCTGCGCCGGGAGGAAGGTGCCCTTCAGGTTCACGTTCAGCACCTGGTCCCACTGCTCCTCGGTCATCTTGGCGGCCATGGCGTCGCGATTGATCCCGGCATTGGCAATCAGCACGTCCACCCGTCCCCAGGCCGCCGTGACGCGCTTCACGATGGCCTCGACCTCGGCCCTCTTCGTGACGTCCCCGGGCACCGCCATGGCCGCGCCGCCGATCTCCTTCGCCACGCGCTCCGCCCCGGCCGCGTTGGCGTCGTTGACCGCGACGCGGGCGCCCTCCAGCGCGAACCGCCGTGCCGTCGCCTCGCCGATGCCACCGCCCGCTCCCGTGACCAGCACGACCTTCCCGTTGAAGCGCATTAGCCTCTCCTCCGTATCAGGACGGCCTGGTCCCAGGTGGCGACGGTGTCGCCGCGCTGGTTCTTGACGGCCACGTCCAACAACACCGTGCCCCGGTCGGGCCTGGACGACTCCTTCACCTCGCGCACCGTCATCTCGGTGTGGATCGTGTCGCCGAACTTCACCGCGGCGGTGAAGCGCAGCCTGTCCATCCCGAGCAGCGCCAGCGTCGTGCCCTCGAAGACGCCCGTCAGGTTCTGCTGTCCCGTGGAGATGGACACCGTCAGCATGCCGTGGGCGATGCGGGAGCCGAACGGCGTCTGCTTCGCCGTCTCCTCGTCGGTGTGGAGCGGGTTGTAGTCCCCGGAGAGCCCCGCGAAGAGGGTGACATCGGCGGGGTTGATGGTGCGGGCCGAGGTCTCGATGACCTCGCCGACCTTGAAGTCCTCGAAGTGCCGGCCGCGTGGCTGGTACGCCATGGAGCAGGCCTCCTACTCGGCCAGCCAGACGGTGTCCAGCTGGTGGTTGAGGTGGTGAGGGGCCGCCGGCTGGATCACCGCGAAGGTGTCCTCCCGGTGGGCGTCGTAGGACGGCGGGTCGGCCGCCGGCATGATGAAGAGCAGCTCGCCACCCCGGCGCGGCCTGTCCTCCGCGGCCGGGGCCGGCCCCGCGAGCCCCAGGAAGAGCGCCACCACCGCCACCAGGAGCCCGCTCCGCCAGGGATTAGCCATGTCTCAGTCCCTCCGTCGCCTTCGTGTCCACCGTCATGGTCGCCGGATCGATCACGACGCCGTACCCGGTCCGCGCCTGCTCGAGACTCACGTAGCCGTCCAGCACGTCGTCCAGCACGCGCGCCGGGTCGCGCTCGAGGGGATTGCCGTACCCGCCGGAGCCCGAGAGCTGGAACGAGATCACGTCACCGCAGTCGAAGTCCTCGGAGGTCTTCCCGTGCACCACGCGCTCGCCGGCACCGGGATTGACCACGGTCCGGGCGAGGCGTCCGCTCTTTCCCCCGAAGAGCCCCCACGGGGCGAAGCGCTGCCGTTCGGAGAGGTTGGTGAGCTTGCCGTCCTCGGCCAGGAACTTCATGTCCCGCCGGATCCCACAGCCGCCTCGGAACCTGCCCGGACCCGCCGAGTCGGGGATCAGCTCGAAGCGCTCGACGATGATCGGATGGTTCTGCTCCTGCGCCTCCACGGGGATGTTGGAGGCGTTGAAGGCCGCGCACATGGCCTCGACCCCGTCCCTGGTGGCCCTGGCGCCCGTGCCCCCCAGAACCAGCTCGTAGGCCACGAAGCGCCGCTTCCGCGCGGGGTCGTAGCCGCCGAAGGTGGGGTTGGCCATGTGGGAGGAGGCCGCGGCGACCCGGTCGGGCAGCGCAGGGGCCAGGGCCCCGATCACCGCCTCGAAGATCCGGTAGCAGATGACGGCCCGAGGCCCTCCGCCCGCGGGTGGGCGGGGATTCAGGAATGAGCCGAGCGGCGCCTCGACCCGGATCGGACGCAGCGCCCCCTCGTTCATGGGGCCCAGCGGGTCTGTGAGGCACTTGATCGCCGCGTAGGAGTAGGAGCGGGTGTAGTTGATATAGGAGTTGAGCCCCGAGGCCGTCTGGGGTGCCGAGCCCGCGTAGTCCACCTGGAGCTCGTCCCCGCGGACCGACACCGTCACCGCCACGCGGAGCGGCGGCGTGCCCGGCCCGCAATCGTCCATGAAGTCCTCGAACGCGTAGACACCATCCGGGATGTTCTGGATGGCCGATCGCATGCTTGACTCGGTTCGCCTCAGAATCTCCTCCATGGCCGCGAAGAGCGTATCGGACCCGTAGCGCTCGGCCAGCTCCACGAGGCGCTGCTCGCCCACGCGGAGCGCGCTCCGCTGAGCGCGGAGATCGCCCAGCACCTTTTCGGGGGTTCGCGTGTTGGCGGCGATGATGCCCACCACGGCCTCGTTCTCGCGGTACTCGCTCCAGACCTTGGTGGGCGTGATCCGCAAGCCCTCCTGGTAGTAGTCGAAGATTCCCACCACCCCCTGGCTACCCGGCCGCTGACCTCCGACGTCCGTGTGGTGGAGGATGTTGACCACGAAGCCGATGAGCCGCCCGTCCAGGAAGGCCGGCTGCGTGATGAAGAAGTCGGGGAAGTGGCCCGAGCCCAGGAGCGGGTCGTTGAGCAGGATGGCATCCCCCGGCCTGAGCGTCTCGACCGGGTGAACGGCGAGCGCGTTCTTCACGGCAAAGGACATGGCGCCCATGTGGCCCGGGCTGTACGGGCCCTGGGCCACCATCCGTCCCCGGGGATCGAAGACCGCGACCGAGAAGTCCTGCCCCTCGCGCGCCTGCTCGGAGTAGGCGGTCTTGTGGACCGTGGTGCCGATCTCGACGGCGATGGACTGGAGCGCTCCCCAGATCACCGACAGCGTCAGCGGGTTCACGGCCACCGTCACGAGCCCACCTCCACGATGAGGCTGCCCCAGTCGTCCACCCGCGCTCCGCAGCCCGGCGGAAGCACCGTGGTGGACTCCCGCTCCTCCACGATGGCCGGCCCCGCGATCTGGGCGCCAGCCGGGAGGCGGTAGCGGTCGTACACCGGCGTGTCGACGTAGCCGGCCTTCTCGGGGAAATAGGCCTGGCGCCGGCCGGCGAGCGCCACGTCCGCGCGCCCCATGCGCGGCGCGGGCGCCAGCGTGAGCCGGGGTCCGGCGCCGAGGGCGGTCAGCTTCCAGGTCACCGCCTCGACCGGCTCGCGAGGGGCCGCCACGCCGTAGCGCACCTGGTAGGCCTCGTCGAAGGCCTCCCGAACCCGCCCGAGCTCACGCTCGTCCAGCGTCCCCGGCGGCACCGGCACGTTGAGCTCGTACCCCTGCCCCACGTAGCGCAGGTCGGCGGTCCGCTGTATCGCCATCTCCCCTTCCACCGCGGACTCGCGGACCACCTGGAGCGCCTGAGCCTCCATGTCGCCGTAGATGGTGTTGAGGTGGCGGAGATCCACGGCGTCGAGCCGCCGCACGTAGCTCCGGGCCACGTCGAACTTGACCTCGGCCGACAAGAGCCCCAGCGCCGCCGTCACGCCCGCGGCCGCCGGCAGGATGGCCCGCGGGATCCGGAGGGCCTGGGCGAGCCGGCAGCCGTGGACCGGCCCCGAGCCGCCAAAGGCGACCAGCGTGAGGTCGCGTGGGTCATGGCCCCGCTCGATGGACACCACGCGCGTCGCAAGCTCCATGTTGCTGTTGACCACCAGATGGATCCCCCACGCCGCCTCGGAGAGGGTGAGGCCGAGGGGCCGGGCGACACGCTCCTCGATGGCACGCCGGGCGTTCGCCACGTCCAGCGTCATCGTCCCGCCGGCGAAGCGGTCGGGGCTGAGGTAGCCCAGGACGAGATTGGCATCCGTGACCGTGGGCAGGAGCCCTCCTCGCGCGTAGCAGGCCGGGCCGGGCGTGGACGACGCGCTCTCCGGCCCCACCGCGACCACGCCGAGCCGCGCCGTGGCGATGGATCCTCCACCTGCCCCGATCTCCACCAGGTCGAGGGCCTGGATGTTCATGGGCAATCCGCTCCCGGCCGCCCCGCCCACGCGGTGGAGCTCGAAGAGCGAGGTCACCAGCGGGCGGCCGCCATGGATGAGCGCGAGCTTGGCCGTCGTTCCGCCCATGTCGAAGGCGATCAGGTCCCGCCGGCCCGCAAGCTCGCCGTAGGCGGCCGCCATGAGCGTGCCGGCCGCCGGCCCCGACTCGATCATCCGCACCGGGTAGCGCTCCATGGCCTCGGCCGTGGCGATGCCCCCCGAGGACTGCATGATGAACAGCCGCCCCTCGTATCCGCGCCGTCCCATCTCCCCGCGCAGGCTCGCCAGGTAGTCCCGGATGGCGCCCATGATGTAGGCGTTGACCACCGTCGTGCTGGTGCGCTCGTACTCCCTGAAGGTCGGCGACACCTCGTGGGAGAGGCTCACGGCGATCCCCGGCGCCTCCTCGGCGACGAGCTCGGCGAGTCGTCGCTCGTGGGCGGGGTTGACGTAGGCGTGGAGCAGGCATATCGCGACCGTCCTCACTCCTCGCGCCACCAGCGCGCGGATGACCCGGCGGGCCTCGGTCTCGTCCAGCGCCTCGAGCACCGCGCCGTCCGCCAGCGTGCGCTCTGGAACCTCGGCGATCAGCCGGCGCGGGATGAGGGGCCTGGGCTTCTCGATCTGGAGGTCGTAGACCTGGTACCGCTTGGAGCGCCCGATGATCAGCACGTCGCGGAAACCCCGCGTCGTGATCAGCGCGACGTCGCGCCCCTTGCGCTCGATGACCAGATTGGACCCGATGGTGGTGCCGTGGACAGCCTGCCCGAGTTGCGCCCAGGAGCAGCCCGCGCGGACCAGCACGTCGTCGAGGCCGGCGAGGCAGGCCTCCGAGGGATCGGGGTAGGTCGTCAGCCGCTTGGCGGTGTGCAGATCGCCCGTGGGCGTCTGGAGCACGAAGTCCGTGAACGTTCCGCCGACGTCGAACCCGATGCGGTACTGGGACACTTATTGTCTCGCTTGAACGTGGAGGATCACGGGTGGCAGTTCGGCCTCTTCGGCCCTCCGGGCCTCATCGGATTGTCTCGCTTGAACGTGGAGGATCACGGGTGGCAGTTCGGCCTCTTCGGCCCTCCGGGCCTCATCGGAGCGTGCATGCTACCGGGGGGTGGCTTCCGAGCGGAAGAGCATCATGGTGTACGGGTAGCGCCCGGCCCAGTGGAAGGTGACTGCGTGCTCCACGGGCTCTTCGGTCGTTTCGTCACCCGGTGGGAGAGGCAGCTCACGGATGCCACGGGCGCGCCGTCGGCGGTGCGGACCCGGATGTCGTAGAACCCCGCGCGCCGCCCCTGCTTGCGCTCCTGACCCTCGGCGATGAGGCGCAAGCCCGGCGCCACCGTCGCCAGGAAGGTGATGGTCATGGTGAGCGCGACCGCGGTCTCGCCGTGGGAGTTGCAGGCGGCGCCGAAGGCCACGTCGGCCAGGGAGAAGATCACCCCGCCGTGAGGGTAGCCCTGGTAGTTCAGCATGTGCGGCTGCAGCGTGAGCGCCACCCGGCAGTAGCCGGGGCCGATCTCCTCGTATTCGACGCCGAGCGCATGCGCCCAGGGCTCACTCTCGAGCCGCGCCCTGAGGACCGCGGGGACGGCCGACGGGTCGCGGCTTCTCACGGGCTCACCTGCCAGCCGCGCCCGAGGGGGGGACGCCGCCGGCGATGCCGAGGTAGGCCTCGCGGACCAGCGGGTTCGCCATGAGCTCCCGGCCCGGCCCTTCCAGCGTGACTCGTCCGCGCTCGAGCACGTAGGCGCGATGGGCGACGGCCAGGGCCAGGTGGACGTTCTGCTCGACCAGCAGCGTGGTCCCCCCGCGCTCGCGGAGCCGCGCGATGACGTCGAAGATGCTGCCGACGATGAGCGGGGAGAGCCCCGTCGACGGCTCGTCCAGGAGCAAGAGCGACGGGCTGGCCATGAGGGCGCGCGCAATGGCCAGCATCTGCTGCTCGCCTCCGCTGAGGGTCGAGGCGCTCTGCCGGCGGCGGTCCCGAAGGACGGGAAACAGCTCGTACACCCA
The DNA here is from genome assembly GCA_001788395.1 of Candidatus Rokubacteria bacterium GWA2_70_23. GTDB lineage: Bacteria > Methylomirabilota > Methylomirabilia > Rokubacteriales > CSP1-6 > UBA12499. The sequence continues at coordinate 1,511 of MGBT01000057.1, read as the reverse complement.
CTCGAGGTTCTCCGTTGCGCGCTGGCGGCCCGGGCAGAGCCGGGCCCCGAGCAGGAGGTTTTCCGACACGGACATGTGCGGGAAGAGCTCGCGCCCCTCGGGGACCAGCGCGAGCCCATGCCGGGCGATCTCGTGCGGCGGCATCCCGCCGATCTCCCGCCCGCGGAACAGGATGCGGCCGGTGCTCGGCCGGAGGAGGCCGGCAAACGTCCGCATCAGCGTGGTCTTGCCGGCGCCGTTCGCCCCGATGACGGCAACGGTCTCGCCCTCGGCGATCCCGAGGGAGACCCCCCAGACCACCTGGATCTTCCCGTAGGCGACCCGGAGATCGCTAACCTCCAGCATCGCTGGCTCCCTGGATCGCCGGCTGGCCGCCGAGGTAGGCGCGGATCACGTCCGGGTTCCGCGCGATCTCCGCGGGCGCGCCCTCCGCGATATTCTTGCCGAAGTCGAGCACGATGATCCGCTCGCACACCCTCATGATGATCCGCATGAGGTGCTCGACCATCAGGATCGTGATGCCGCGCTCCCGCAGCTTGCCGATCATGGCGATGGCGTCCTCCAGCTCTCGGGGCGTGAGCCCGGCGTGGATCTCGTCGAGCAGGAGCAGGCGGGCGCCCGAGCCGATCGCCCGGGCCAGCTCGAGCCGCCGCAGCTCGACGATGGTGAGGCTCTGCGGCTCGAGGCTGGCCTTGTCGCCGAGGCCCACGAAGTCCAGGACCGCGCGCGCCTCGGCCGCGGCCGCCTTCATCGGTGTGCCGCGCCTGCCGAAGACCACGCCGACCATGACGTTCTGGAGCACGCTGAGGGTGTGAAAGGGCTGCGGGATCTGGAACGTCCGCGCGATCCCGAGCCGGGCGATGCGTTCGGGGGGGAGCCGCGTGAGCTCGTGGCCGTCGAAGGCGAGGGTCCCGCGGTCGGCTCGGTGGACCCCCGTGATGGCGTTGATCAGCGTCGTCTTGCCGGCGCCGTTGGGCCCGATGAGCCCCACGATCTCGCCCTCCCGGACCGCGAAGTCCACGCCGGCCAGGGCCGCGAGGCCCCCGAAGCTCTTGGTGATCCCGCGGCCCTCGAGCAGGCTCACCGGGCCCCCGGCGCCAGCCGCGTGGCCCGGCCGATGAGCCACGCGGCGAAGCGGGTGACGAGGTGGTAGAGGCCGCGCGGGAAGAAGGTCACGATGAGCGCCAGCGCCAGACCGATGAGGATGAGGCTGTCGAAGCCGCCCAGGCTCCGGAGGGCCCACTCCCAGAACACGCGGACGACGAGGGTCCCCAGGATCGGGCCCTCCGGGGTCCGGAGCCCGCCTGCCACCGTGTAGAGCAGGGGCCAGATGGAGTCCTCCATGCCGAAGATGCCGGGCGAGATGTGCCGGGTGAGCGTGTGGCTGTTGAGCGCGCCGGCCAGGCCGGCCAGGTAGGAGGACAGCGCCATGGCCATCAGGCGGTGCCCACGCACGTTCACGCCGGAGACGGTGGCCACCACCTCGTTGTCGTGGATCGCCGAGAAGGCCA
>MGBT01000056.1 GCA_001788395.1 Candidatus Rokubacteria bacterium GWA2_70_23 | reverse complement strand
CTTTCGCTCGAACCCCGATCCCACGAAGAGCACCGTCCACCCCTCCCCGCCGAGCCCGAGCTCTTGCCGTGTCTGGGCGCCGAACTTCTCCCGGCTGTCGGGGTGAAAGCGCTCGAGGTCCACGCCGTTGTGGACAACCGTCACCCGCTCCCGCGGAGTTCCGAACAGACGCTCGATCTCGGCCTTGCCCAGGCGGGAGATGGCCACGATCTGCCTCGCAGCGTTCAGAGAAAAGATACGATGTTCCAGCCACATGACCGTTCGATGGTAAGGATCAACTCTCGCCCATGGGCGGCCCATGGCCGCGAGGTAGCCTCGGTGAGTGCCCTCGCCGGCTCGGTAGATGTCCTGAGCGAGGCAGCGCTCGTGGCTCTGAACCAGATCGTAGGGACGACTCCGGGTCGCCCGCCTCGCGGCCACGCCGAAGGCGAGGAGCCTCACCAGTGACGGATGCCGCGGGATGTCGAGGGCTCGCACGTTGACGCCGGGCACCTCCGGCTGTCCCCGGGTGGTGATCAGGTCGATCGAGTGCCCTTGACGGACGAGCTCCCCGATAAGACCCGCGGTCGCGGTCTCCACGCCGCCGTGGAAGACGAAGGGGCGGCAGATGAGGGCGATCCTCATCCCGCGGCTGCCACCCGCTCCACGAGCGGGAACAGGACGCGGCGAGCCGCGTCGAAGCTGTAGCGCTCGACGCAGCGCTCTCTCGCGCGCCGCCCCAGGGCGGCTGCTTCATCGGGATGATCGGCCAGCCGGGCGATCGCCTCGGCGAGCGCCGCCACGTTCCCCGGAGGCACGAGCACCCCGCAGCCATCGAGGATCTCGGGGATCATGGAGACCGGCGTCGAGATCACGGCGCGCCCGAGCGCCATGGCGTCGAAGATCTTGGCCGGCACCTGCCCGCGGGTGTCGCTGCTCTGCCGCTGGGGGACGGCGACGATGTCGGCGGCGCCGAGGTACATGGGCACCTCGTGGAATGCAATGGCCCCCATCACCCTGATGGCCGGATAGCGCTCTCGCAGTCGCTGGCCGCCAGGGCTCGCCGGATCCGTCCCGACGAGGGCCAGGACGATATCCGGACGCTTCAGGCGGACCACCGCTTCGCAGAGATCCTCCACCCCCTTGTATCCGCGAATGGTCCCGAGGAACATCACGAGCCGCTCGCGATCGATCCCGAGGCGCTCGCGCACGGGACGCGGATCGGCGGCACCAGGGCGCCACGCCTCGGTGTCCCTGACATGGGGCAAGAGCGTGCCGCCGAAGCGCTGCTGGAGGAAGCGCGAGGCCACGGTGATGCCATCGGCCAGGCCGGTCAGACGCTCAATCAGCCAGGTCCACGGGAGCCCCGTGGGGTTGGCGATGTTGAGGGCCCGGCCCAGCGTTCCCCAGGGGCCGCCGCTTAGGAAGAACCCCAGCTCCCAGTCGTCGATGTCGAGGAGCAGGGGTCTCCGCGCCGTCAGTCGCTTCAGGTAGCCGATGCCCGCGCTCGGCAGCCTCGGCTTCGAGGCGTACAGGATGTCGCCGTCAGCGAGTCTCAGCAGCGCTGGGATGGACGCGAGGAACCCTGGGAGCTTCGCCGCGGGAACGCTCGCGTACCGGACGCCGTCCCCGGCGACGGGCGGCCAGACCCCCGCCCCGCCCCGCGCGCCGACCACCTGGACCTCATACTGGGGGGAGAGGAGCCGCGCCAGCAGATGGGCGCGGCCAGCGGCGTTGCTCGAGACGTCGAAGCAGAGGACGGACACCTTCACCGGTGGCGCCGCTCCCCCCCGGCGCTTGCCATCTTGGCGTACACGGAGGCCAGATCGCGCGCGATCCTGGCGCCGGACAGCCGGGACTCCACCAGCCGGCGGGCCGCCTCGCCGAGCCGGCTCCGCAGCGGGGCATCGTCGAGGATCCTGGCCACTGCCCGCGCCAGGGGCCCGGGCTCCCCGGCGGGAACGAGGAGCGCGCTGTCGTCATCGGCCAGCACCTCGGGGACCACGCCGACCCGGCTCGCCACCACGGGCTTCCCCAGGGCCAGGTACTCGAAAAGCACTCGCGACATGCCATCCGACTCGAGCGGGACGTACAGCGCCGCGTCGAAGGCCGCCATGACGCTCTCGGCGCTGGCTGCGGTGCCGCTCACCGACACGCGGTCCCCGAGCCCCGCCTCGGCCACCCACCGGCGGATCGCGGGCTCCATCCCGCCCTGCCCCACGAAGGCCAGGTGAAAGCGCCGGCCTTCCGCGCACAGCTGCGTGGCGGCGGCGACGGCCACTGCGTGCCCCTTCATGACGCGGAAGCCCCCGAAGAGTCCGATCAGCGGCACCTCGGCGCCGAGCCCGAGCGAGCGACGGAGCTGACTTCCGTCGAGTCCGGGGCGAAAGCGCTCGACGTCCACGCCGCCGGGAAGTGTGACCACCTGTCCCGCAGCCGCGAGCCCTGCGGCGATGTACTGTCGCCGGATGGCCTCGGTCACCGTCACCACCAAGTCCGTCGCCTCGCGGTAGAGCCAGCGGTTGAGCGCATGGGGGCGGATGGGCTGGACGATGTGCCGGGTCCTCACGAGGGGCCGCGGCGTGGCCGAGAGCCGGTTGGCGACGGCCGCGAGCCAGTGCTCCTTCCCGCGATGCACGTGAACGACGTCGGCGCCGCCGAGCCGAGCGAGCACGCCCCGCAGGTCACTCACGTCGGTCGCCGGGCTCACGCCCCCCGCGAAGGCCAGCGTCTCGATGTGCTGCACCCCCACCTGCCGCGCGCGCTCGATCACCCGCTCCTCGGTTCCGCGGCGACACACGAGGGTCACGCTGTGCCCCGCGCGCTCCAGCTCCGCGGTGATCCGGGCCGCCCAGTAGGCGTCGGACGACCACCCGCGGCAAGACATGAGCTGGAGCACCCTCACCGCGCCGACTCCCGCCGGGCCAGCACGCTGAGGTAGATCGCTTCCACGTCGGCGGCGTGACGCTCGGGGCTGAAACACTCCTCGGCCCGCCGCCGCCCGGCCTGGCCCATGGCCTTGGCCAGACCAGGGTCCGCGAGGAGCGCACGGAGCGCTGCCTCCACCGCCTCGGGCTCCTCGCCGTCCACGAGGAGCCCGGTACTGCCGTGAACGATGGCGTCCGGCAGGGCCCCCAGTCGCCGCGCGACCACCGGGCGGCCCGCCGCCATCGCCTCGAGGGCCGCCCGGCACGACTCGTCCGACCCCGATCCCATGAGCACGAAGACATCGAGCGCCTGAAGCACCTCGGGGAGATCGGCATCGCGATAGCCGGCGAAGAGCACGTGCTCGCCGAGACCGCGCTCTCGCACCCGCGCCTCGAGCGTCGGCCGCGCCTCTCCCTTGCCGATGAGCAGGAGCCGCAAACCGGGATAGTCCGGCAGGAGACGCTCGAAGCCCGCGATCAGCAGCTCGTGTCCTCGGTTGTGTGCGAGCCGAGCCACCGAGCCGATCAATTGCCCGGGGCCGACGCCGAGCTCCGCGCGGATCGGCTCCCCGTTCGAGCCTGCGGCGAAGCGCGTGATGTCCACGACGCCGCCGACGCGGAAGACGCGCGCGGCCGCGATGCCCAGGAGCCGGCAGCGCTCCTCGATCTGGCGGCTCACCGCGATGACGCCGTCCGTGTGGCGGTGGAGCCACGGCGCCGGCCACGCCGTCCTCACGGCCCGCTGGTTGTGGAAGGTCCTGACGAGCGCCGCGGGACCGCGGCTCAGCATACCGAGCCAGTGATCGTGCGAGTGGTGGACGTGGATGATGTCGACGCCCTCGTTCGGCACAAGCCGCCTGAGTCTGATCACGTCCCGGACCACGGCGGCAGGATGGAACTTCACCTCCAGCGACAGACCTGCCACAGGCTCGATTCCGGCCTCGCGGGCCTTGGCCTCGAAGCGGTCGCCCAGGATCAGGGCCAGCAGAGGGCGATGGCCGCGCCCCTCGAGTCCCTTCACGAGACGGATCACGGGATCGGCGCTGCCGGTCCACCACCGGTTCGCGCACACCTGGAGCACCGTCAGATGCCGCGGCACGGTCATTTGTCTTGCCTTAATGTGGATGACGTCACGCGGCGGTTGGGCCTCTTCGCCCTGTCGGGCTCATCGGGGCGTCGGCATCAGCGGGGCCTCTTCGCCCTGTCGGGCTCATCCGTCTCGCCTGAACGTGGATGATGTCGGGTGGCGGTTGGGCCTCTTCGCCCTGTCGGGCTCATCGGAGCAGCTCCGCGTACAGGGCGAGGAGCCTCGAGATGGACGCGTCCTGGGAGAAGCGCTCCTTGACCAGCGCCATTGCGGTCCGGGCGCGGGCGGCGGCGCCCTCCCGCTCCTCCAGCACGGCCTCGATCGCGCGCGCCAGACCCGGCGGGTCCTCGGGAGGGACGAGCAGGCCCGTGACCCCGTCCTGGACGACCTCGGGGACGCCCCCGACGGCGCTCGCGACCACGGGGACTCCGGCGGCGAATGCCTGAAGCAGGGACTGCGGCACGCCCTCGGTGCGCGTGGAGGCGAGCACGAAGCAGTCCATGGCGGAGAGGAGCGCGGGAACGTCGGGCCGAAAGCCGGTGAACAGCACGGCAGCGGCGAGCCCGCGCTCCTTCGCGAGGGACTCCACCCAGGCCCGCCGCCCTCCGTCGCCGACCAGGAGCAGGCGCGCGGTCGGATGACGCTGCCGCACCAGAAAGAAGGCCTCCAGCAGGACGTGGTGCCCCTTGGATCCCCGGAACATCGCGACGGAGCCGATCACGGGGCGCGAGAGGCCGAGCGAGCGGGCCATCTCGTCTCCGCCCGTCAGGATCTCGAACTCCTCGAGTCTCACCCCGGCCGGCATGGGGATCACGCGATCCGGCGGAACGCCGCCGGCGATCACCAGGGCCCGGATGGCCTCCCCGCTGGTGATCACGCGGTCCGCGAGCCAGCGGTACACGGGGTTCAGCCCCCGGCGGATGGGAATCGACACATGGCGCGTTCGCACGACGGGCACGCCGCAGAACCGCCCCCCCATGCCCCCCACCCACCCGTCGATGGAGCTGTGGGTGTGGACCACATCGACTCGCTCCCGCCGGATCAGCCCTGCGATGCGGAGCACCGCCCCAACGTCCCAGGGCCCGCGCATCCTCAGCGCGCGAGGCTCGAGGCCCCGGGCCCGGGCGCGCTCGTGGAGGCGGCTCCGCGGCTGGCAGGCGATGAGCACGCGCCAGCCGCGGGCCGCGACGGCCACGGCCTCGTCGAGGGTGCGGATCTCCTGACCGCCGAGCCCGAGGGAGGACTCCGTGTGCAGCACCGTCCTCATGACGCGATCGCCTCCCGCACGCGCTTCTCGATCTCCTCCACCGTGATCCCGCGCATGCAGCCATGGTCGATCGGACAGCTGCCGCGGAAGCATGGGGCACATGGAGCCCCCGCGTGGACGACCTGAGCCCGCGGCGACCGGGGCGCCGTCAGCCTCGGGTCCGTGGGCCCGAAGAGCGTCACCGTCGGGACGGACAGGGCCGCCGCAAGATGCGCCACCCCTGTGTCGCCACTCACGAGGCAGGAGAGGCGCCTCAGCAGCGGGGGAAGGAGCGCCGGCCGATCGCGTCCGACGAGTGAGCGCGGCGAGGATCGAGACGCCGAGCGGACCTCGTCTGCCCCGGGCCCGTCGGCTGCGGAGCCGAGGAGCAAGGGCGCGAGCCCCGCCTCCGTCAGCGCATCCGCGAGCATCGCGAAGGAGTGCGCCCTCCACCGTTTCGCGGGCCCCGCGGCTGCGCCGAGGTGGAGCCCCACGAGCCGGTCGCCCGGAGACGCGCCCGCCTCCTGCAAGAGGCCATCGACCTCCGCCTCCGCCGATGGATTCGGAGTCACCCGCCACAGCGGCTGCCGGTCCGCGACCTCCACACCCGCGGCTCTCGCGAGGAGGAGGTACTCGTCCACCTGGTGGAGCCGCGGTGCCGGTAACGGCAGGGGATCGGTGAGCAGGAGGCGCCGCCCATCGCTTGCGAAGCCGACTCTGCGGCGGGCCCGCCAGAGACGAGCGGCCAGCGCCGACTCGAAGGAAGTGGGCAGCAGCAGCGCCAGGTCGGCGGGCTCGTCCGCCAGTGCTCGCGCGAAGCGCCGCCGCGCCGCCCACCCGGCAGGGTATGCCAGGAGGAGATCGGCTGTCCCTTGACCTGCGAGCAGCGGCGCCCACCTCCCGACCACCATGATGCGCGCCTGGGGCTGCCCGGCTCTGAGCGCGTGGAGAGCCGGCAGCGCCATGACGGTGTCGCCGAGCCAGTTCGGAGCGCGTACCACGACGATCAGGGCCACAGCTGCCGCTTCTACTTCTGGGCGAGCGAGGCGCCCAGGGCCCGCTTGAGCGCCCCGCGCCACTCCGCCTGACCCGACTCGAGGGTCATCCTCACGCTGACGACCCAGAGCGGGCGCCGCGGAAGCGTGAGGTCTCTCAGCCGAACCGCGTCCTTTTCCGTGGTGATCAGACCCTCGGCGCGGGCTCGTTGGGCCTGCCGGGTCAGCGCGTCGAGGTCCTCCGGCGCGTACCAGTGGTGATCGGGGAACTCGACGAAGTCCGCCACCGTCACCCCCATGGCGGCGAGGGTCTCGCGGAATCCCCGCGGAGAGGCCAGACCGGCGAAACCAACGAGCCGGCGCCCCGCGAGCGCCCCCGGCTCGAGGCGCTCCCCCCCCTCGGCGTCCTGGACGCCGAGGACGCGATAGCTCGCGGTGAGGACGGGAGCGGTGCATTCCTGGCGCTCGAGGGTGCGCGCGACCTCGGTGCCACCGGCACCCTCGCCCCCGTTCGTCACGACGATCAGATGGGCGCGCCGGAGCTCCCCGAGCGGCTCGCGAAGCGGACCCGCGGGAAACAGACGGCCGTTCCCCCACGGCGACCGACCGCTCACCGCGAGCACCTCGACGTCCTTGGCGATGGTGCGGTTCTGGAAGCCGTCGTCGAGGACGATGGCCGAAGCGCCGAGCCGTTCGACGGCGATGCGCCCGGCCTCGTAGCGGTTCTCGCCGACCACCACGGGCGTTCCCGGAAGGCGCTCCGCTAGGAGCACCGGCTCGTCTCCCGCCGCTCTCGGGCCCAGCCGAACCCCGTGCCGGTCCGCCACCACCTGCGTTCCCCGCGTCGCCCGCCGGTATCCACGACTGACGATGGCGGGCACCGCCCCCAGCTCCGAGAGCGTCAGGGCCGCCAGCTCGACCAGGGGCGTCTTGCCGCTGCCTCCCACGGTCAGGTTGCCGATGGAGATCACCGGGCATGGTAGCCGCCCGCTCCTGAGCAGGCCGAGACCGTAGAGCCGGTCCCGGGCGACGAGCGCAGCGCGGTACGCCACCGCGAAAGCCGACAGCCCGGCGGCGAGCACCGGATGAGTGCCTTCTTCCCACGCGCGCAGGAGCCAACTCTCGGGATCGCTGCGACGAACGGCCGTCTCGCTCATGCGGCGCCGCGGTCCTTCCGTTCCCCCCGGGGGTAGAGGTAGCGCGCGACGAGGTCCAGAGTTGTCTCTACCGCCCCCTGCCGCCCGACGACGGCCTGGAAGCCGGCAGCGCCCATGGCCTTCGCCAGCGTCGGATCGTCCAGGAGCCTGCGCGCGGCATGCTCGAGCTCGGGCCCGTCGTGGACCACGAGGGCTCCTCCCGCCGCGGTGAGGAGCTCCGCGCTCTCCCGGAAGTTGCTGGTATGCGGCCCGAAAAGGACGGGCTTCATCCGGAGCGCCGGCTCGAGCATGTTATGCCCTCCGGTGGGAACCAGGCTCCCTCCCACGAAGACCAGCTCGGCCACGCGATAGAACTGCGCCAGCTCGCCGACCGTGTCGAGCACGATGACGGCGCGCCGCTGTCGCTCCCGGGGGAGCTGGCTGCGGCGGAGAGCCGGCAGCCCCCTCGACTCCAGGATACGCTCCACCTCGGGCACGCGCTCTGGATGGCGGGGAGCGAGGATCAGCGTGAGCTCGGGGAAGGCGGCCGACAGCCGCTGGAACACCTCCACCACGACCTCCTCTTCTCCTCGATGGGTGCTGCCGGCGATCCACACGCGCTCCTCGGGCCCGAGCCCGAGGAAGCGTTCCCACAGCTCGCGCGCGCCGGGATCCTCCGGCTCCTGGTCCGCCTTCAGGCTTCCCGTGACCACCACTCGCTCGGGCGGCGCCCCGAGCGTGATGATCCGGCGCGCGTCCTCCTGCGATTGCATGGCGAAGACGGAGATCTCCCGGAGGAGCGGCCCCATGAGAAAGCGAATCCGCCGGTACCGCCGGAAGGATCGGTCGGAGATCCTCCCGTTGGCGATCATGCTCGGGATGCCCCGGCGCCGCAGCGCTCGAAAGAAGTTCGGCCAGAGCTCCGTCTCCATCCCGATGAAGAAGCACGGACGAACGCCGCGGAGCGCCCGGCCCACGGGCCCGGGCAGGTCCAGCGGGAAATACCGGTGGGTGACCCGCCCCGCCAGCCGATCCTCCACGATCGTGGCGCCCGTGCGGGTCACCGTGGTGAGCACGAGGGACAGCTCCGGCCAGCGCCGCCGGATGCCCTCCACGAGCGGGATGGCCGTCACGGACTCCCCCACCGAGACCGCGTGGAGCCAGCAGCGGGGCTCGGGGGGCAGCTCGCGGCCGAGTCCTCCCAGGCGCTCCCGGATATGCGCCGGGTGGCCCCTGCCCCTGAGCCGGCGCAGCAGCAGCAGCGGTGCATAGCCGAGCAGTCCCGCCAGCAGCACCAGCGAGTACAGCCACTGGATCATGCCGCGGCCTCGTCGTCGGCCTGCCATGTCACGGCGCGCAGGGCAGCCTCGATCTCCTTGCGGGCGGCTTCCTGCGCGTCCCGGCCGCAACGGCGGGCGATCCGGATCGGCTCTCCGAAGCGCACCACGCAGCGAGAGAATGGCCGCGGGATGCGGAACTCGTCCCACGAGGGCATGCGCCAGTCGGAGGAAGCGGCGACGGCCAGCGGGACGACGGCGGCCCCGCTGAGCGCGGCGAGCGTGACGATGCCCGGCTTCACGACCTCGCGCGGTCCCCTCGGTCCGTCCGGAACGACGACGACGCCCCAGCCGGCGCGCAGCGAGCGCAGAAGCTCTCTGAGCGCCGCGGCGCCGCCCCGACTCGACGAGCCCCTGACGGTCTCGAGCCCGAAGCGCGCCATCAGGCGAGCGATGATCTCGCCGTCGCGCGAGCGGCTCGCGAGGACCCGGAGGCGATGTCCCCGGTACAGATACGGCAGGAGGAGGATGCGGGAGTGCCAGACCGTGAAGATCAGCGGGGCGCCGCCCGCCCAGATGGCGGCCACCGCGCCCTCCTCCCGGCGGACGGTGAGGGTACGCGCCAGGAGCCTGATCGCCACGGCACCGAGCGCGGGTCCCACCGCGAGCGACAGCGACGCGGGGGCTCTCATGACGCGCGGGCGACCTGGAGCCCATCGATCAGGGCCAGGCACAGCGTGGCCCCGTGCACGTCCCCGGAGGCTTCGCCCGCTGAGAGCATGATCGCTCCGCACTCAGAGCCCGCCATCGCGTCCCTCGTCGATTCCGACGAGCGCGATGCCGGCCCGCTCGGCGAGACCCACCACCACCTCGCGCTCGACCAGCAGCACCTTCCGCCTCGGAACCGCGAGCACAGCGGCGCCTCCCGCAGCCATGACCTCGAGCGTCGTGGGCCCGATGGTGGGGATGTCGAAGCGGTAGTCGTGGTCCGCGGCCACCGCCTTCACCACGACGGCGCCCGGCCCCGCCAGGGCCGTGCCGCGCCGGATTGTCTCATCGGTCCCTTCGGCCGCCTCGACGGCCACCGTCACGCCGTGGGAGCGGACGATGGTCTGCCCGATCCCGTGTGCCGCGAGGCTCCGGCAAAGCCCCCAGCCCGCGCGGATCTCTTGCCATTCGGCCTCCGAGGGAGCGCGTGGGGTGAGCGACGGCGCGTCGAACAGCCAGGGCCCGAGAAAGAGACGCTGATCGAGGACCCGGACCCCCAGGGCCCCCAGCGTTTCCAGGATTATCGCGGACAGGGCGGCGTCGGAGAGCCCGCTCCCCGCGAGGCGACGTCCGGCGTCGTCGGCGTCATGCACCTGAGCGAGAGCATCCTGCTTCCAGAACTTCCCGACGAAGAGGGCGGCCTCGACGCGCTCCCCTTCGATGCTCCCGAGTACCGACTGGATATCGGTGAGCCTGGAGGGAACGACCAGGTCCGCGCTCTCGGAGAGCCCGGGCGCGTCATCGAACGCGAAGGCCACGACGCGCCATCCCTGCCGGCGGGCCTCGGCAGCCGCGCGGCCGGGGAGCGCCCCGGCCCCCGACATCAGGCCGAGGCAACGCTCCACGGAAGATCCTCCGGCCAGGCGGTCTCTCCCCGACCCTCGCGGATCATCCGCTCGATCTCCAGGGCCACGGCCAGGGAGCGCAAGTCCTCCGCCTCGGCCAGCTCCACCCGACCCGTGGTCTGGGCGGCGCGGGCCGCCGAGATCAGGTGGCGGAGCTCCAGCTTCAAGGGGTTGTCCTTGTGGACGAAGAGGTGCTCGACGAAGGACGCCTGGCGATAGCGAATCGCCTCGCGGTTCACCGAGTACTCCTGCGCTGCGCGTCGGTGGATCTGGATGTCCTGGTCGAGGTAGTCGAGCGTGATGTAGGCGTCTGGCTGGGTGATGGCCAGGGTCCGGATCTTCTCCTCGGTGGCGCGGCTCGCGGTGATGGTGGCCATGGCGCCGGAGTCGAACACCACCTGCACGTTCGCCACGTCGGCGAGGCCCGAGCTCACCGAGGAACCCACCGCCGTCACCCTCCGCGGCTCCCCATCCACCAGTCCCAGGACGATGTCGATGTCGTGGATCATGAGGTCCATGACCACCGAATCGTTCTGCACCCGGGGAGCGAAGGGGCCGAGGCGCCGAGACTCGATGAGGATGGGCCGCTCCACGATCTTCCGGAGCTCCTGCACGGCGCCGTTGAATCGCTCCACGTGCCCCACGTGCAGGACGCTCCCGCGCTGCCGGGCCATCCGGAAGAGCTCCTTCGCCTCCTCGAGGGTCGTCGTCATGGGTTTTTCGACCAGCACGTGGATCCCCGCCTCGAGGAGGTCCCGCGCAACGCCGAAGTGCCGGTCCGTGGGGACCGCCACCGTCACCACGTCCACCAGCCCGTGGAGCTCGTCGTGATCGGCGAACGCGCGGGTTCCGTAGCTCGCGGCGAGCTGCTGCGCGCGCTCGAAGTCCCGGTCCACGATCCCCACCAGCTCCACGTCCCACAGCTCCATGAAGGCGAGGATATGGTACTGCCCCATGTGCCCGGCGCCCACCACGGCTGCCCGGATCTTCGGCTCCACTGCAGGCCTCACTGCGCCTCCTCCTGCTCTCCGGCGTCTCCATCTGCGCCGCTCCCGACAGCCCCCGGCACGATACCCCGCCGCGATTGCTCGATGAACTCCAGCAGCCGGGCCACCAGAGGGTGATCCCCCAGCTCCGCCCTGAGACGCGCGGCCGCAGCCCCCGGGGCGAGACCTGATCTGTAGAGCACCCGGAAGGCTTCCTGCGCCTGCCGGCGCGCTGCGGCGTCGAGCCCGCCCCGACGCATCCCCACGACGTTGACCGCCCGCGCAGTGGCCGGGATGCCGTCCACCATCACGAAGGGCGGAACGTCCTGGGTCACCTTGGAGCACCCCCCGATATAGGCGAAGGTCCCCACCCGTGTGAAGGGATGGATCCCGCTGAGCCCGCCGACCGTGGCCCGATCCTCGACCGTCACGTGGCCGGTGATGCCGGCCCCGTTGATGATGATGACGTGATCGCCGATGAGGCAGTCGTGGGCCACGTGCGCCGTTGCCATCAGCAGGCAGTGCGAGCCGATACGCGTGTCGTGCCCCTCGTGGGTGGCGCGGTGGATCGTGACGTACTCCCGGATCACGGTGTCGTCGCCGATCACGACTCCCACCGGGATCCCGGGACGGAACTTGAGATCCTGCGGCGGGGCGCCGAGGACGGCCCCGTGGCCGATCCGGCAGCGGGCGCCGACGCGGACCCGCCCTTCCAGCACCGCGTGGGCGCCGATCTCCGTTTCCTCGCCGATCTCGACGTCCGGACCGATGACCGTGCCGGGCCCCACCTGCACATCTGGTGCGAGGCGTGCCCGTGGATCCACGTGAGCGGCCGGATGGATCACGCGCGCCTCCGCTCGAGCTCCTCGAGCCGCTTCTCGAGGGTCCGGACCCGCCGCACGAGCGCGGGGAGCAGACGCTCGGCGGCCCAGATGCGGCGCGCCTCGGCCATCGGCCGACTCGGCATTCCGCCCCACACCTCGCCCGCCGGGATGTCGCTGGGCACGCCCGCCTGGGCCACCAGAATCGCGCCCTCGCCGATCGTCACGTGGTCGGCCACGCCGACCTGCCCCGCCAGGATGGCGCGGCTGCCGATGCGGCACGACCCCGAGATGCCCACCTGCGCCACCAGGATCGCGTCCTCCCCGACGTCGCAGTTGTGCCCCACCTGGACGAGGTTGTCGACCTTGCTCCCCCGCCCGATGACCGTGTCGCCGAGGGTGCCCCGGTCCACCGTGGTGTTGGCGCCGATCTCCACGTCGTCCTCGATACGTACGCCGCCCACCTGGGGGATCTTCCGGTGGGCGGCTCCATCGAACGCGTAGCCGAACCCATCGGCGCCGATGACGGCGCCGGGGTGGATGATCACCCGGCTGCCGACCTGCACGCCGTCGCGGATGACCACCCGTGGGTACAGGAGCGTGTCGTCTCCGACGCTCGAGCCCGTCCCCACGAACGTGAGCGCACCGATCCTCGTCCGCCGGCCCACCGTGGCCCCCGTTTCGATCACGGCGAAGGGGCCCACCGCGGCGCTCTCGTCGACGCTCGCGCCCTCCGCGACCAGCGCCAGCGGGTGAATGCCGGGCGCATGGGGCGGATCCGGGTGAAAGAGACGCAGGAGCGTGATGAGCGCCGCCTGCGGGGAGGCGACTCTCAGCACGGCGCCGGGGAGCCCGGTGGCATCCGCGGGCGCGACCACCGCGCCGGCGCGGGTCTCCTCGGCGAGCCGCTGGTAGCGCCGGCTCAGCAGGAAGGACACCTCGTTGGGGCCCGCACTCTCGAGCGGCGCCACCCCTCCCACCGGCCTCGCCGGATCGCCTTCCAGGGTGGCGCCGAGCGCTTCGGCGAGCTGACCGAGCGTGAAGGGGCCGCTCTGAGTCACCTACTTCCTGGCCTTCTTGGAGTCTTCGTCGAAGACGCGGATGATCTCTTCCGTGACGTCCACCTCGGGGGCGCCGTAGACCACGGAGGCCCCTCGCTTCTCGACGATGATGGCGTACCCCTTCTCCTTCCCGAACCGCTGAACCACCCCCGTGACCTCCTGGAGGACCTTCGCCAGCAGCTCCTGTTCCTTCTTCTGGAGCTCTTTCTGGAGATCGTCCACCAGCCGGCGCACGTCCCGGACTTTCCGCTCGAGGGTCTCCTGCTTCTCCCGGCGGACGTCGGCCGAGAGGAGCTGTCCCTTCTTCTCCAGCTCGTCGCGAAGCTTCTCGAGCTCACCGCGGTGCCCGTCGACCTGCTTCTGCATGGCGGCCTTCTCTCGCTCGAGCTGCTCCCGCGCGGCGACGCCGGCCGAGGCCCGCGCCAGCACGCGCTGCACGTCCACGAACGCCACCCGGGCAGCGGGCGCGGACTGCGCGTGCACGGGCTGGGCGGACCAGGAGAGTGCCATCAGCCCGGCCGCTGCCACAGCCAGCAGCGGCAAGAGACCCCTCGGCGTCATACGCATCTGCGTCTCCTCCTCGCTCAGAACGGGGAGCCGACCGAGAAATGGAACTGCCCGAACTTCTCTCCAGTTCGCCGGTCCAGGTTTACCCCGTAATCGACACGGAGCGGACCGAAGGGCGACGCCCAGCGGACGCCGACGCCCGCGGCGTGGCGCAGGTTCAACGGGTCATACGTGTCGCCGCCTTCGATGTCGGGGCCATAGACATTGCCCACGTCGTAGAAGAGCGCCGCCCGGATGCCGAAGGGGAGCGGGATCAGGTACTCCACGTTGCCGAGGAGCTGGCTGTTGCCCCCGATCCGGGTCCCGCTCTGGTCCGTCGGCGAGATCGCCCGGCTCTTGCGGCTGCGGATGGAGTTGGGCCCGCCGAGGTAGAAACGCTCGAAGAGCGGCAGCGGCTCCTCCGCCCAGCCGAAGGCGTAGCCCCCCTGGACGCGGCCGCTGAGAATGTGGTCAAGCCAGAGCGGCTGGAAATACGCGGTGCTGGCGACGGCCCTGACGAACTTGCTGTCGCCGAACCCCACCCCGGCAAAGTCCACGCCGATGCTCGAGGCGCTCCCGCGGGTCGGCTCGAACACGCTATCCCGAGTGTCGCGCGACAGGCTGCCCCCGATGAGCGACGTGAGACGCTTCCCCTCCTCGCTCAGCAGGTTCGAGCTTGCGTTGCTGGGCACGTCGGAGATCTCGTCCTCGGTTACGCGGTAGATCAGGTTCCAGCGCGAGTAGTCGCCCAGCGGGTGGCCGAACCGGATGTCCCCGCCCAGGGAGTTGATCGTGTACTCGGTGAAGACACGGCGGTTGTTGAAGAGGTCGAACCCGGCAGACAGGGGCCGGTCGAAGAGCCACGGCTCGGTGAACCCGATGGTGCCCTGCTGGGTGCTTCCCCCCGCGCGCAGCCTGAGAAATACCTCCCAGCCGCGCCCGAGAAAGTTGCGCTGGGACAGGTCCACCGTCCCGATGAAGCTATCCTGGGAGCTGTAGCCGCCGCCGATGGAGAAGAGGCCCGTGGGCTTCTCCGTCACCTCGATGTTGACCACGATCTTGTCCTTGGCCGAGCCCGGTGCGGTCGTGGCCCTCACCTGCTCGAAGTACCCAAGGTTGTTGAGCTTCTGCCGGGCGCGCTCGAGATCCTTGGTCGTGAAGAGGTCCCCCTCGTGCATGGGGATCTCGCGCCTGAGGATCTTCTCCTGGCTCCGGGCGTTTCCGGAGATGTTGATCCGCTCCACGAAGACCTCCGGACCCTCGGCGATCTCGAAGGCGATGTGGACCCGCCGCGTCGCGGCGTCTTGCGTCGCGGTCGGGTTCACGTCGGCCGAGGCGCGCCCGACGACGCCGTACAGGTCCTGGATCCCCCTCATGCTCTCCCTGAGCTTGGAGCGCGAGAAGACGTCGTCCGTCTTGAGCTTGATGCGCCGGCGGATCTCCTCGGCAGGCAGGATGTTGTTGCCCGTCACGTCCACCCCGCCGACCTTGAACTGCGGCCCCTCCACGACGACGACGCGGACGGTGGCGCGGGCCTTTGTCCGATCCACCTGGATATCCGCCGACTCGACTCTGGCCTGCGTGTAGCCGTGGTCGTTGTAGAGCGCGACGATCCGCTCGACGTCGTCATCCAGCTTCTGTCGCTGGACGGTCCCCCGGAGGACGTAGAACTGCCGCTCCTGGGTCGCCATGATCGCCTTGATCTGCTTCGGCTTCACCCCCTGGGCGCCTTCGATCACGATCTCCTCGATGGTGATCTTCCGTCCCTCGGCCACCTGAAAGACAACCGTCACGTCACCGTCGGGGAGCTGCTGGGCATCCGGCGTGACGGCGACCTCGAAGTACCCTTCTTCCTCGTAGTGGTCCTTCACTCGCTCGGCCGACCGGTTGACCTCCACGGGGTTGTAGACGCTGCCCAGCTTCAGGTCGATCTTCTCCTGCAGGGTGGCGGTATCCACCTTCTTGTTGCCCACGAACTGGATGTCCCGGACAAAGGGGCGCTCGACCACGAGGAACGTCACCTTGACGCCCCCCTCGAAGTCCTCGACCTTCAGCTGGACGTCGTCGAAGAAGCCGAGGGCGAACACCGCGCGGATGTCGTCGGCCAGTCTGGCCGGGGCGAACTGACCGCCGACCTTGGTGGTGACGCGGCCGAGGATGACCGCCTCCTGGACGCGGCGGCTCCCCTGAACAGCGATCTCCTTCACGACGATCGGCCGCTCGGGGGACGGCGCCGCCTGCTGGGCCGACGCGAGGCTCGGACCCAGGACCACACAGGCAAAAAAAATGGAGAGGAACACTCTCCCCAGGGCGGTCATAGACGCGATCGTCCTGTCGTGTGGGGAGGCGGCGTCCGGCCGCTCAGTGCTCCGCGAGCGCGAGCCGCGATTCCGCGACCTGGGCTTCCCGGAAGACGAAATTGCTCCCCTCCACGTCGAGCTCCAGCCGAGCTCCGACCGAGACCTGGCCCCGCACAATGGCTTCCGCCAGCGGGTCCTCCACGTGCTTCTGAATCGTCCGGCGAAGCTGGCGGGCCCCGTACGTGGTGTCGAACCCCTTCTCCACCAGCAGATCCAGCGCCGCCAGGGTGGGCTCGATGGCGATCCCCTTGTCGGCCAGCTGGGCGTTGATCCGGCCCATCATCAGACGGACGATGCCATTGATGTTCTCGCGGCTCAGCGCGTGGAACACGATGGTGTCGTCGATGCGGTTGAGGAATTCCGGCCGGAATGCCCGCTTCAGCTCCTCGAGCACGCGCTCCTTCATCTTGTCATGCGAGGAGTCTTCGCCCTCGGGCAGGAACCCTGGCGAGGTCCGCTTCCCGATGAAGCTCGTGCCCAGGTTCGAGGTCATGATGAGAATCGCGTTCTTGAAGTCCACGACGTGGCCCACCGAGTCAGATAGGCGGCCGTCGTCCAGCACCTGCAGCAGCATGTTGAAGACGTCCGGGTGGGCCTTCTCGATCTCGTCGAACAGCACCACGCAGTACGGCCGCCGCCTCACCTTCTCGGTCAGGAAGCCGCCTTCCTCGTAGCCGACGTAGCCCGGAGGGGCGCCGAGGAGCCGGGAGATCGAGAACTTCTCCATGTACTCCGACATGTCGACGCGAATCAAGGCGTTCTCGTCGCCGAACAGGTACTCGGCGAGCGCCCGGGCCAGCTCCGTCTTGCCGACACCCGTGGGCCCCAGGAAGATGAACGACCCCACCGGCCGCTTGCTGTCCTTGAGGCCGGCGCGCGACCGCCGGATGGCCCGTGAGACCGCCGCCACCGCGTCGCCCTGCCCGATGATGCGGCCGTGGAGCGCCTCCTCCATGCGGGCGAGCTTGGCCGACTCCTTCTCCTCGAGCTTGGACAGCGGGATGCCGGTCCAGCGGGAGACGATGTACTCCACGTCTTCCTCACCGACCACCTGCGGTCCCTTGCCCTTGCGCTTGTCCCAGTCGCGCTTGAGCTCCTCGTCGCGCCCGCGCAGCAGCTTCTCCTTCTCGCGCAGCGAGGCGGCCTTCTCGAATTCCTGCGCCTCGAGGTACATGTCCTTCTCACGGACGACGCGCTCCACCTCCCGCCCCAGCTCCTTGATCTCCGGGGGTGGCGTGAGCGCCATGAGCCGCGTCCGCGAGGAGGCCTCGTCGATCACGTCAATGGCCTTGTCCGGGAGCTGGCGGTCCGTGATGTAGCGGTCCGCGAGCTTCACCGCCGCATCGATGGCGTCATCCGTGATCTTCACGTGGTGATGGGCCTCGTACTTGTGCCGCAGCCCCTTGATGATCTCCACCGACTCCGCCACGGAGGGGGCCCGCACGATGACGGGCTGGAAACGCCGCTCCAGCGCGCCGTCCTTCTCGATGTACTTGCGGTACTCGTCGAGCGTCGTGGCCCCGATGGTCTGGATCTCACCCCGGGACAGCGCGGGCTTCAGCATGTTGGACGCGTCGATGGCCCCTTCGGCGGCGCCGGCGCCGATGAGCGTGTGCAGCTCGTCGAGGAACAGCACCACGTTCTCCGACTGCCGGATCTCCTTCATCACCGCCTTGAGCCGCTCCTCGAACTGGCCGCGGTACTTCGTTCCGGCGACGAGAGCCCCCAGGTCCAGCTGGAGGAGCCGCTTCTGCGCCAGGACGTCGGGCACCTCGTGGCCGACGATCCGCTGGGCGAGGCCCTCCACGATGGCCGTCTTGCCCACGCCCGGCTCCCCGATCAGCACGGGGTTGTTCTTGGTCCTGCGCGCCAGGATCTGGATGACCCGCTCGATTTCCGTCTCGCGCCCGATCACCGGGTCGAGCTTGTTCTCCCGGGCGAGCTGGGTGAGGTCGCGCGCGAACTCGTCGAGCACCGGCGTCTGCGAGCGTTTCTTCGGGCGCGGGTAGTACTGATCCCCCAGAAGCGACAGCGTCTCCTGACGCACCTCGTCGAGGCGAGCGCCCAGGGATTCCAGGATCTTGGCGGCGATGGACTGCCCCTCCTTCATGAGGCCGAGGAGCAGGTGTTCGGTGCCGATGTAGTTGTGGCCGAGCTGACGGGCCTCCTCGATGGACAGCTCGAGGACGCGCTTGGCCTGTGGGGTGAAGGGCACCTCCCCGAACGTGAGGGTCTTCGGGAATCCGGCCAGAGCCCGCTCGACCTCCGCCTTCACGGTCTCGAGCTTGAGCCCGAGGCGCTGAAGCACGGCCGTGGCGATCCCCTCCCCGTCCCGGATCAGGCCGAGCAGGATGTGCTCGGTACCCACGAAGTCGTGCCGAAAACGGCCCGCCTCCTCCCTCGCCAGGATGATGACTCGCCGCGCGCGCTCGGTGAACCTTTCGAACACTTGGGCCCTCGCTTCCAGAGTCGGTTAGCGCTCAGGCACTGCCACTTAAACCTGCCCGAAGTATAACGCTCTGACCAATCTCCTCATAGGCTTTTCTTCTTCCGCCACCGTGCAGCAGCTCAGGCAGGCCGCCTCGTCCCTCACGGCCAGGTCACTGCCCGCCCCTCCAGGAGCCGATACCCTCGGTCCGCCTTGCGCGCCAGCTCGTGGTTGTGGGTCGCGATGACGAAGCTGAGCCCGCGCTCGGCCTGGAGGCGCAGGAAGAGCTCCCAGATCACCTCGCTCGTCTTGGGGTCCAGGTTCCCTGTTGGTTCGTCGGCCAGGATCACGCGCGGCGCCCCGACCAGCGCTCGGGCAATGGCCACGCGCTGCTGCTCCCCCCCGGAAAGCTCCCCCGGGCGGTGCCCCAGACGGTCGGACAGGCCGACCTCGCCGAGGGCCGCCGCGGCCCGCTCGCGCGCCTCGTTCCATGGCGCCCGCTGCAGCAGCGCAGGCATCATGGCGTTCTCCAGCGCCGTCATCTCCCCCAGGAGGTTGTAGAACTGGAAGACGTAGCCGACCTCCGTCCGCCGCAGCCGGGCGAGTGCCGTCTCCGAGCGTGAGTACATGTCCTCGCCCGCAAACAGCACGCGACCCCCGGAGGGGCGGTCCAGCGCGCCGAGCAGGTGCAGCAGCGTGGACTTGCCGACGCCGGAGGCGCCGATCACCACCACGCTCTCTCCCGGGTTCACGGTGAGGCTCACGCCGCGCAGCACGCGGACGACCTCCGGGCCCATCCGGTACTCCTTCTCCAGATCCTGGGCGACGAGGAGCGGCTCATTCATAGCGCAGCACGTCCACCGGGTGCAGCCCGGCCGCCCGCCGCGCAGGCGACAGCGTCGCCAGGAAGGAGATCAGGAGTGTGGCGCCGACGACCAGCGCGAAGTCCATCCCGGTGAGCTTCATGGGCAGGTGGTCGATCTGGTAGACGTCGCCGGCGAAGCGGATGATCTTGTAGCTGTTCTGTACCCAGATGAGCAGGAGCCCGAAGGCGCTGCCCGCCACGGTGCCCACGGTACCGATGAGCATGCCGGCCGCCAGGAACACCGCCGCGATGCTGCCGGAGGTGGCGCCCATGGCCTTGAGGATGCCGATCTCCTTGCGCTTGTCCGCGACCAGGAGCACCAGGTGGCCGATGATGGCGAAGCCCGCGACCAGCACGATGATGGTCACGATGACGAACAGCGCGAGCTTCTCGAGCTGGAGCGCGGCGAAGAGGTTGCGGTTCATCTCCATCCAGTCGCGGATCCAGAGCGGCGACCCCGCCGTCTGCGCGATGCCTCGCCCCACGGCCTTCGCGTCCCACGGGTCGTCGAGCTTGACCTCGACGCCGGTGACGCGGTCCCCGAGGCCGGCGAACTCCTGGGCTGCGGCGAGGGTCGTGTAGGCGAGCGACGAGTCGTACTCATACATGCCCACCTCGATGGCGCCGGCGACGAGGAAGCGCCGCATCTTGGGTACCAGCCCGACGGCCGTCATGGCCCCCTGGGGCGAGATCACGGTGACGTGATCCCCGGGGACGACGCCGAGAGTTCGCGCCAGCTCGCGCCCGAGCAGCAGCGCCGGCTCTCCTCCCGACAGGAGGGGCTCCATGCTGCCGAGCCTGAGTTGAGCGGCAAGGGTCTCGCGCACCGATGCTGCGCCGAGGTCCAGGCCGCGCAGCAGCCCTCCCGCGGCCCCGCCACCCTGCGCCGTGTAGAGCGCCTGCTGCAGGACGAACGGCGTGGCGGCCCTCACGCCCGCGACGGCTCGGGCGCGCTTGGCCACAGCCTCCCCATCGCCGAGCCCGCGTCCGCCCCCCTCGACGATGAGGATATGCGGGTTTGCGGAGATGATCTTCTCGCGGATCCCGTCCTGGAACCCCGTCATGGTCGCGAGCACCACGATGAGGGCGCTCACACCGAGGAAGACCCCGCCGATGCCGATCCAGACGAAGAGGGACAGCCCGCGGAACTGTCCGCGGGCGCGGAGGTACTTGAGCGCCAGGAAGATCTCGAAGGGCAGCCCGCGCCCGGCCGTCACGGGGCCTCCTGGCCCTCGCCCGCCTCGCCCGGGGGCGGGTCCCGGTGCTCCGGTCTCAGGTGCGGAAAGAAGATCACGTCGCGGATGGAAGGCGAGTCCGTCAGGAGCATGGCCAGCCGGTCGATCCCGATCCCCTCCCCGGCCGTGGGCGGCATGCCGTACTCGAGCGCCCGCAGGAAGTCCTCGTCCAGCCAGTGAGCCTCCTCGTCCCCCCGCTCCCGCTCCCGGGCCTGTTCCTCGAAGCGGCGCCGCTGGTCGATGGGGTCGTTGAGCTCGGAGTAGGCGTTGGCGATCTCGCGCCGGCAGATGAAAAGCTCGAAGCGGTCGACCAGCCGCGGGTTGTCGCGCTTCCGCCGCGACAGGGGCGACAGCTCGATGGGGAAGTCCGTGACGAAGGTCGGCTGGACGAGCGTGGGCTCCACGAGCGTGTCGAACACGTCCTTCCACAGCGCCACCGCGTCCTCCGGCTTGCTCACCGGCACGCCGGCCGCCTGGGCCGCGGCGCGCAGCGCGGACGCCGGCGTCGCGGGCTCGATGGGGGCGGCGAGCGCCTGGGACAGCGCCTGGAAGAACGGCACTCTCCGCCAGGGCGGCGCCAGGCTCACGGTGTCCCCCTGGTACACGATCTCGGTGCGTCCCAGGAGGCTCTGCGCCAGGTGCAGGAGCATTTCCTCGGTGAGGTCCATCAGGTCGTTGTAGTCGGCGTAGGCCTGGTAGAACTCCAGCATGGTGAACTCGGGGTTGTGCTGGGTCGAGATCCCCTCGTTCCGGAAGCTCCGGTTGACCTCGTACACGCGCTCGAGGCCGCCCACCACCAGCCGCTTGAGGTACAGCTCGGGCGCGATGCGCAGAAACAGCGGCATGTCGAGGGCGTTGTGGTGGGTCTGGAATGGCTTCGCGGCGGCGCCCCCGGGAATCGGCTGCATCATCGGCGTCTCGACCTCGAGGAAGCCGCGCGCGTCGAGGAAGGCCCGCAGCGCCTGGATGAGCCGCGTCTTCAGGATGAACGCCTCGCGCACGCGCGGGTTGACCACCAGGTCCACGTACCGCTGCCGGTACCGGGTCTCCACATCCTTGAGGCCGTGCCACTTCTCCGGCAGCGGGCGCAGGGCCTTGGACAGGAACTCGAACCCCTTCACGGCCACCGTGAGCTCCCCGGTCCGCGTCCGGAACAGCTCGCCGGTGACGCCGATGAAATCGCCGACGTCGAGATCCGTGAAGAGCGTGTAGCGGTCGCCCAGTCCGTCGGCGCGGCTGTAGAGCTGGATGGCCCCGGACTGGTCGCGGAGATGGGCGAAGCACGTCTTGCCATGATGCCGGAGGGCGACGATCCGGCCCGCCAGGCTCACCGCGCCAGCGCTCTTGATCTCGTCCTCGGCGGCGGCCTCGAGCCGGGCGAGGATGTCGCCGGCCCAGTGCGTCACGGGAAAGCGCCCGCCGAAGGGGTCCACGCCACGCGCGCGCAGCGTGTCGAGCTTGGCGAGGCGTCGTCGGAACAGCTCGGTGGCGTCGCCGGGGAGTCCGGGATCGCGTGGGGGCGGGGTGGCGGTCATCGGCACTACGCGGACTTTCCCAGCGCCAGAAAGGCGCGGATGAACGGGTCGAGATCGCCATCCATGACGGCCTCCACGTTGCCCACCTCGAGCCCCGTCCGGTGATCCTTGATGATCTGGTACGGGTGGAAGGTGTAGGTGCGGATCTGGCTGCCGAAGGCGCTGTCCTTCTTCTCTCCGGTCAGCTCGGCCAGCTCCTCCTTCTGCCGCTTCTCGTAGATCTGGAACAGCCTCGACTTGAGAATTCGGAGCGCCGTGTCGCGGTTTCTGAGCTGGGAGCGCTCGTTCTGGCAGGCCACGACGAGCCCGCTCGGCAGGTGGGTGATCCGCACGGCCGAGTCCGCCGTGTTCACGCCCTGGCCGCCCGGACCGGAGGAGCGGTAGACGTCCACGCGGAGCTCCTCGTCCTTGATGACGACCTCCACATCCTCCACCTCGGGAATCGCCGCCACGGACGCGAACGAGGTGTGCCGGCGCTTGGAGGCATCGAAGGGCGAGATCCGGATGAGGCGGTGCACGCCGATCTCCCCCTTCAGGTAGCCGTAGGCGTACTCGCCGGTCACCGTGATGGTGGCCGACTTGATGCCCGCCTCCTCGCCCGGCAGCACGTCCACGACCTCGGCCCTGAGGCCGGCGCGCTCCGTCCAGCGGAGGTACATGCGCATGAGCATCTGCGCCCAGTCCTGCGACTCGGTGCCGCCGGCGCCGGGATGGATGGACAGGATGGCGTTCTTCTTGTCCTGGGGGCCGGAGAGGACGATCCGGAGCTCGAACGCCTCGAGATCTCGGCTGACGCGCGCGATGTCCCGGGAGATCTCCTGCGCGAGGCTCTCGTCCCCGGCCTCGGTCGCCATCTCCCAGAGCAGGCGGACCTCACCGCCCTGGGTGGACATCTCCTGGAATCGTGTCACGGTCCGCGACAGCTCGGCGCGCTCCTGGACCAGGGTCTGGGCCTTCCGGCTGTCGTCCCAGAAGGTCGCCTTGGACATCTCGGCGTCGATCAGCGCCAGGCGCGCTTCCTTGGCAGCCGGGTCAAAGATGACCTCGGAGGTCTTCCAGGCGCCTGTCCATGTCGACCAGGTCCCGCTTCAGCTCGCTCAGCATCGCGCCGTTGACCTCCCGAAGAGTGCACAGCCGAGCGCGCCTGCCGACAGCGCCAGGCAGGCATACGCGAACCAGTCCCCGAACCGAGCGTAGACCGTGGCGGTACGGCGGAGCGGGACCCGATCCGCGAGGACCCCGCGCTCGAACAGCGGCAGCATCCGCGTGATCCGACCCGACGGCGCGACGAAGGCCGACACCCCGGTGTTCGCCGCCCGGGCGATCGCCACCCGGTTCTCCACGGCCCTGAGCGGCAGCATCCCCAGGTGTTGCCAGGGGCCGCTCGTCTCTCCGAACCACGCGTCGTTCGTGATGTTCACCATGAAGGCGGCGCCCCCCGCCACGAAGTCCCGGAACAGCTCCGGGAAGATCACCTCGTAGCAGATCACCACCCCGAACGGCGCGCCGGGCAACTGGAACACCGTCCTCTGCTGCCCGGCTCCGAAGTCGGAAACGAACGCGGCCCAGCTCCGCACGAACCCGATCAGTCCCGGCAGCGGCACGTACTCGCCGAACGGAACCAGGTGAATCTTATCATACTTGGCCGTAATGCCTTGTCCGTTCAGGAAAAACGCGCTGTTCAGGAACTTCCCCCTGGGCCCGTCCTGCCTATCGATGGAGCCCACCAGGAGGGGCGTCTCCACCTCCGCCGAGAGCGCCGTGAGCCGCCCGAGGAGCGCCGGGTCGCCACGGAGAAAGATGGTCGCCGCCGTCTCGGGCCACAGGACGACGGCGGGCCGGACGGACGCACCGTCGACAGTCACCGGCCGGGCGGCCTCCCGCGTGAGGCGCTCGTACACCCGCATGATCTCCTCGTGGCGAACGGGGTCCCACTTCATGATCTGCTCGATGGAGGGCTGGATCAGGGCCACCGGCAGCCAACGGGACGCGCGTGCCTCGGTGTCCCCATCCGCCCGCAGGGCACTCCACCCGAAACCCAGCGACGCCACGAGGAGCAACCCCGCGGTCAAGGCCCCGCGACGGGCACGCCGCCAGCCGAGCCCGACCATCGCCGCGAGGGCTGCGTTCACCGCGAGGAGCAGGAAGGATACCCCGTAGACACCCGTCACCTCGGCGATCTGGATCACCGGAAGCACGGCGTGCTGCGAGTACCCGGCGAGCCCCCAGGGGAAGCCGTCCATGAGATGGCCGCGGATCCACTCGCCGCCCACCCAGAGCGGGGGCGTCGCCGCCACGGCCCATCCAGCGCCGACGCGCGATCGTAGCCCGGCCACGGCCGCGCATGTCAGCCCCAGGTACAGGCCGCAGTAGGCCGCGAGCGCGACGATCGGAAGCCAGGTCAGGGGCCATGGGATGGCGCTGTAGTTGCGGAAGGTGTGGTCGAGCCAGCGGAGCAGCACCAGGAAGAACACCGTGCCCTGGAGCCACCCGTCAGCCAGGGCGCCGCGCGGTGAGCGCCACAGCGCGCAGGCCAGGGCGGGCGTCACCCACACCCACCCGAAGAGCCACCAGCCCGCCGTGGGAAACGCCAGCGCGCCCACGACGCCCGCGGTCAGGAGCAGCGGGAGCCGCAGTCCCGCGCGGGAGAGGAGGGCCAGGCGATCAGAATCCATTACCGAGACGATCGGCAAGCGCCCTGGGCAGGCCGGCCGCGAGAATGCGTGCGGCGGCCCCTCGGTGGTCGTACTCGACTCTCCGGAGGCTCACGAGGCGCTCCTCGAGGTCCCACAGAGCGTAGGCCGCGCGCCGGTCGCGGTCGCGCGGCTGTCCGACGCTCCCCACGTTGATGACGTAGCGCCGGCCCACCTCGAGCCGCACCTGCACGGGCCAGGCGCGGAACCACGCGGCGTGCTCGCGACCGCTCGACCCCAGGGACCAGACGCCGGGCCGGTGGGAATGGCCGACGAAGCACAGGCGCGTCCCGAAGTCCGCGAACACCTCGAAGCCGTCGTCCGGGGACATCAGGTACTCCCACTCCTCGGGGCTCCGGGGGCTGGCATGGACCAGCGTGGCGTCCTCGACCGTCGCGGTGAGGGGCAGCGCCGACAGGTAGCCCCTGAGCCCGTCGGAGAGTCGCTCCCGGGTCCAGAGCGCCGCCTCCCGGGCCACAGGATTGAACCAGCGCAGGCTCATGAGGCCCAGCGCCGCGTGCTCGTGGTTGCCCGCCACCACCGCCACGGCCCGCTCCCCCACCGCCTCCGCGCACGCCACGGGATCGGCCCCGTAGCCGACCATGTCGCCGAGGCACAGCAGCGCGCGCGCGCCCGCGCGATCCGCGTCGGCCAGCACGGCGGAGAGCGCCTCGTAATTCCCGTGGATATCCGACAGGACGGCGTAGCGGATGCGAGACCCCCTACTCGGCGGCGCGCAGCTCCTTGCGGACTCGGTCCAGCACGCCATTGATGAACCGGCTCGATTCTCGGGTGCTGAACTTCTTCGCCACCTCGAGGGCCTCGTTGATGGCCACCTTGGGCGGGATCTCGATCATCCAGAGCAGCTCGAAAATGCCCTCGCGCAGGATGTTCCGGTCCACCACCGCCATGCGATCGAGATCCCAGTTCTCCGCGTACTGGGCGATCATCTCGTCGATCTTCTGCTGGTGGAGCTTGGTGCCGCGGACGAGGGACTCGACGAACGCGCGCACCTCCGTGTCCACTGGGTGGCGCCCCCAGAACTCGTCGAGGTACGGCTCGGGGCTCCGCTCGTCTTGGAGGTCGAGCTGGTACAGCAGCTGCAGCGCCAGCTCCCGGGACTTCCGCCGCTTGCCCATGGGCTCCTACCTGCGCCGCGCCCCGCGCCGGACGCGGGCCAGCCACTCGGCCATCTCCAGCGCCGCCAGGGCCGCTTCCTCGCCCCGGTGACCGACGGCTCCCCCGGCCCGCTCCCACGCCTGCTCCTCGGTGAGCGCCGTGATCACGCCGAAGGTCACGGGCACGCCGGTCTCGAGCGCAACCTGCCGGATGCCGGCGGCCGTCTCCCGCGAGATGTGCTCGAAGTGTGGCGTGCCGCCGCGGATCACGACGCCGACGCAGGCGATGCCTGCGTACCGGCGGCTCCGCGCCAGCGTCAGCGCGGCCTGAGGAAGCTCGAAGGAGCCCGGGACCCAGTGGACCTCCACGCGATCTCCGCGCACGCCCCGCGCGTCCAGAGCCGCCACCGCCCCGTCCACCAGCTTCTTCGAGATCGCCTCGTGAAAGCGCGCCGCCACCACGGCGAAGCGCGTCCGGCGCCGCCCGGCGCGGGCACCGACCCGATCCGGAGCCCTGGGAGCGCGCCCGGCCATCTCAGTCCGGCAGCGAGGAGAAGAGGTGCCCCATCTTCTCGCGCTTGGTGACGAGGTAGCGGCGATTGGCCTCGGTGGGCGGGATCTCCAGCGGAACCCGCTCGACCACATGGAGGCCGTAGCCCTCGATGCCGACGATCTTCTTCGGGTTGTTGGTCAGGTAGCGGAGGCGCGTGAGACCCAGGTCCACGAGGATCTGCGCCCCGATCCCGTAATGGCGCAAGTCGGCGCCGAAACCGAGCGCGTGGTTCGCCTCCACCGTGTCCTTGCCCTGGTCTTGGAGCTCGTAGGCGCGCAGCTTGTTGATCAGCCCGATGCCCCGCCCCTCCTGGCGCATGTAGACGAGGACGCCGCGCCCCTCGCGGGAGATGATCGTCAGCGCCTTGTGCAGCTGCGACCCGCAGTCGCACCGCTGGGAGCCGAACACATCGCCCGTGAGGCACTCGGAGTGCACGCGCATGAGCACCGGCGCGTCGCCCCCGACATCGCCCATGACCATCGCCAGCGGCACCCGGTCGTCCACCGTGGTCTTGTATGCGATCACCTCGAACTGGCCGTACTCGGTGGGCAGGCGGGTCGTGGCCGCACGCCGCACCAGCTTCTCCTTCTGCATCCGGTACTCGATGAGATCCTTGATCGTGATGCACTTGAGCCCGTGGGCGCGGGCGAGCTTCATGAGGTCCGGCACGCGGGCCATGCCCCCGTCCTCGTCCAGGACCTCGCAGATCACGCCGGCCGGCGCGCAGCCGGCCATGCGCGCCAGGTCCACGGCCGCCTCGGTGTGTCCCGCGCGCCTCAGCACGCCGCCTTCGAGCGCGCGCAGCGGAAAGATGTGGCCGGGCTTCGTCAGGTCGTCCGGGCGGGTCGCCGGGTCCACGAGGGTCCTGATGGTGATGGCGCGGTCGTAGGCGGAGGTCCCCGTCGTGACACCCCGCCGGGCGTCCACCGTGGTGGTGAAGGCCGTCCCCAGCGGCGCCGTGTTGTCGCGGACCATCATGGAGATCCCGAGCTCGTCGAGCCGGTCGCCCAGCATCGGCACGCAGATGAGCCCACGGCCGTGCTTCGCCATGAAGTTGACCGCCTCGGGTGTGGTCGTGTCGGCGGCCATGAGAAGATCGCCCTCGTTCTCCCGGTCCTCGTCGTCCACGACGATGAGGATCCGCCCCGCGCGGATTTCGTCGATCGCCTCCTCGATGCTCGAGAACTCGCCCGCGCTCTTCCCGGTCACGGGGTGCCCCCTCTCAGGCTCAGCGAGCGCACCACGTACTTGCCGATCATGTCTGCCTCCAGGTTGACGCGGCTGCCGGGCTTCACGGCGCCGAGCGTCGTGTGCGAGAGCGTGTGCGGGATCAGCATCACCTCGAAGGCGCGGTCCAGCAACGCCGCCACCGTCAGGCTCACCCCGTCCACAGCCACCGACCCCTTCGGAATCACGAGCGGTGCCAGGCTCTCGTCCTGCCATTCTATCCTGACCCGGGCCGACTCGCCCGTCCGATGGCTGTCCGTCACGAGGCCGATGCCGTCCACGTGTCCCAGCACCAGGTGGCCGCCGACGAAACCGCCGAGCGCCAGCGGCCGCTCCAGATTCACCGCGTCTCCGGGCCGAAGGTCGTCGAGCGCCGTCACGGCCAGCGTCTCGGGGCCGAGATCGAAGGCCAGCCGTCCCGCGCCCCGCGCCACGACGGTCAGGCAGGCGCCGTTGACGGCCACACTGGCACCGATGTCGCTGCCCGACAGGACGCGCTTGGCCTCGATGGCGAGCCGCGACCCGTCGCGGCTCGCGACCCGCCCGAGCTCCTCGATGATTCCCGTGAACATCTCAGTGCCCCCCCTCCCGCCGGGCGATGTCTCCCTCGATCAGCCAGTCCTCTCCCACGGGCCGCACCTGCAGCGAGCGCAGGCGCACCGCCTCGTGGAGCAGACGCCCCTGCCCGCCGATCGGCGTGGGAGCGGTCCGGCCCCCGAGGAGCATGGGCGCCACGAAGAACGCCACGCGGTCCACGAGCGACGCCTCGAGAAAGGCCGCCGCGAGCTCCCCGCCGCCTTCGAGCAGCACGGCGAGGACATCGAGTGCGAAGAGCCGGGAGCAGAGGTCGGCCACGTCCACCTTGCCGCGGTCCCCCTTGCAGCTGAGCACGGTGACGCCGCAGGCCTCGAGGGCCGCCAGGCGCTCGGGCGGCGCCTCCTCCGTCACCGCGAGCAGCGCCCGCGCAGGCGTGCCGGAGTTGATCATCCTGGCCGTCAGTGGGAGCCGCGCGCGGCTGTCCACGACCACGCGCCAGGGCTCCCGCGGCCACGGGCGGCCGAGGCGAACGGTGAGCGCCGGATCGTCGGCCGTTGCGGTCCCGATCCCGACGACGATTGCATCGACCTCGCTCCTGAGCCGGTGCGCTTCGGCGCGCGCCTCCTCGCCGGTGATCCATCGTGAGGACTGGTCGAAGGCGGCACTCTTGCCGTCCAGTGTCGTGGCGCACTTGAGCGTCACGTGCGGCCGCCGCTCGCGCATCGCGGTGAAGAAGACCCGGTTCAGCGCCCGGGCCTCCTCTTCGAGGCACCCAACCTCCACGGTGAGGCCGGCGGCACGAAGGGCGTCCGCACCGCCGCCAGCGCGGGGATTCGGGTCGCTGACGGCCGCCACCACGCGGGCCAGGCCCGCTCCGGCGATGGCTGCCGCGCATGGCGGCGTCTTGCCGTGGTGGGCGCATGGCTCGAGCGTGACATAGAGGGTCGCGCCGCGGGCTGCTGGCCCGGCTTCGGACAACGCCACGACCTCGGCGTGAGCGGCCCCAGCCCGGGCGTGGTAGCCCTCGCCCACGACGCGGCCATCGCGCACGACCACTGCCCCCACCATGGGATTGGGCGAGGTCAGGCCCCGGGCCAGGGCAGCCAGCTCCAGGGCCCGGGGCATCCACCGCCGGTCCTCGACCGTGGTGGGGGGCGGCGGCGCCTGCGACGTCATGGCTCGGGGAGCAGGCCCGCGACGAAGGTCTTCGCGTCGAAGGGCTGGAGATCTTCCACCCGCTCCCCCAGCCCCACGAGCTTGATGGGCAGCCGCAGCTCCTGGTGGATGCGGATGACGATGCCGCCTTTCGCGGTTCCGTCGAGCTTGGTGAGCACGAGCCCCGTGAGCCCCACCGCCTCGTGGAAGAGCCTGGCCTGCGCCAGGCCGTTCTGTCCGGTGGGCGCCTCGAGCACCATGAGGCACTCGTGGGGCGCTCCGGAAAGCTGCCGCGAGAGCACGCGCTTCAGCTTGACGAGCTCGTCCATGAGGGTGGACTTGGTGTGCAGGCGTCCGGCGGTGTCCACCAGCAGCACGTCGACCTGGCGCGCCGTCGCCGCCTTCACCGCATCGAACACGACGGCGGCCGGATCGGCGCCTGCTCCCTGCCGGACCATCTCCGCCCCGGCGCGGCGGCTCCACTCCTCGAGCTGTTCGATGGCGCCCGCGCGGAACGTGTCCGCCGCCGCCAGGATCACGCTCTTTCCGGCCCCCACCAGCGCGGCGGCCAGCTTGCCGGTCGTCGTGGTCTTGCCGGCGCCGTTCACGCCCAGCATCAGGATCACGGCCGGCTTGCCGTCGAGGTGGAGCGGGGCGGCGGCGCCCTCGAGCGTCTCCTCGAGGAAGCCCCGGAGGAGGTTCCGCACGTCCGCGGCGGTGACGGCCCGTCCGCGCTTGGCCTCGTCGCGGAGCCGGTGCACGAAGGTGGAGGCCGTGGCAGCGCCGAGGTCGGCAGCCACCAGCATCTCCTCGAGCTCCTCGAGGAGGGCGTCGTCCACGGGGCGCCCCACCGAGAGGAGGGCATCCAGCCCGTCACCGAGAAGCTGTCGCGAGCGCCGGAGACCGTCGCGGACGCGGCCGGCGAGCGCGCCGAAGAGGCTCACGAGCCGCCGGCCGCCCCGCCCTGAGGCAGTACCAGCTCGCGAATCACGGCGCCGCGCTCGCCCAACGGCGGGAGCGCGCGTCCGTTCAGCTCGAGCTGCAGTCCTCCGGCATTGCCCACCGTGAGGACGAAGCGCTTCTCCGCGCTCCACTCTCGCGTGGCTCCCGCGGGCAAAAGCTCCTGGACGGACCCTCCGCCGTCCATCTGGACCTTGATCCACGTCGGCTCGAGGGCTCGAACCACGAGGCGCTGGCTTCCTCGCTGGAGCGGAGCCGCGGCCGGGGGCTGCGTCGACGGAATCCCGGACGCGGCGATCTGCGGGGCAGGCTGCAGGTTTGCGACGGGCTCCGTCCTCACCGCGCTGAGCTCGGGCCTGCTCGCCACCTTCTCGGGGGA
>MGBT01000055.1 GCA_001788395.1 Candidatus Rokubacteria bacterium GWA2_70_23 | reverse complement strand
CCGCGCGAGACCGGCGAGGTAGCGGTCGAGCTCCGCCTTGCTCCGCAGCCGGAACTTCTGGAACTCCGGCTTGCGCTTGTCCAGGAAGGCCTGCATGCCCTCGAGGCTCTCCTCGGTGCCCCAGATATTGGCGAGCAGCTCCATCCCGTGCTGCCAGGAGGCGTAGAGCTCGTCGGACTCGTGGTTCAGGGACTTCTTCGTCGCCCTGAGGGTCTGCGGGCTGTGGCCCTTGATGGTCTCGCACCATTGCCGGGTGGCGGCGCGCAGCTCCCCCTTCGCGACCACCTTGTTGATCAGGCCGATCTCGAGCGCCTCGTGCGCGGTGAAGGTGCGCGCGAGGAAGATCATCTCGCGGGCGAGCCGCTCCCCGATGATGCGCGGCAGGTACTGGGTGGCCCCGACGGTGGGGCAGGCGCCGACCTTGGCCCCCGTTTGCCCGAACACGGCGTTCTCGGATGCAATGACCACGTCGCACCAGAGGACGAGCTCGTTGCCGCCGCCCATGCACCAACCGTTGACCATGGCGATCACCGGGATGGGCAGGCCCCGGATGGTCATCGCCAGGCCGAGCATGCGGTCGTTCCACATATGGGCGTTGGCGCGGTTCAAGCGCATCATCGCGTGGAAGTCCCCGCCGGCCGAGAACGCGCTGTCGCCCGCCCCGGTGACGACGGCGCAGGCGATGGACGGGTCCTCCCGGGTGGAGCGGAGGGCGTGGATCAACTCGTCGAGGGTCTGCTCGCGGAAGGCGTTCTGGACGCGCGGGCGGTTGATGGTGACCCAGGCGACGCCGTCCGTGACCTCGAAGAGGATGTCCCTGTACATCGTCATCGGCTTCCTCCTTGTGGGGGCTCCGGGCCCAGCGTGCCGAGCTTGGCCTTGATGATGATGGCGCGGAGGGGGGTGTCGCCCACGGGCACGTTCTCGTGGGCGCAGCCGGCCGGGATGTGGACGACGGTGCCGGGGCCGAGGTCCTGGCGCACCCCGTCGCTCAGCGTGTACCCCTTGCCCGAGACGATGACCATGATCTCGTCGTCCTCGGCGTGACTGTGCATCGCATGCCCCATCCTCGGCAGATACTCCGTGATGGCCACGTAGAGCCTGTCCGCGCCGCCCCCCGGGGTGGTGCCCACCAGCACCTTGGTTTGCCCCCAGGCCATGGGCGTGAACGGGACCTCGGCTTCCAGGAACACGCGCTTGTCCGCCATCGTGCTCTCCTCTCTCGCGATGGGCCTTGGGCCCGAGCCATCCTGCGCCCGGCGCCGGGGGCAGTCAAGGCGCGGCGCCGGCGGGGGCCCCTCGGGGGAGGTTTGCGCGCGGTGCCCCGGGGCAGTACCTTATGGGGGAGGCGGGAGAGGAGCATGTGCGGGCCGCGTCCCGTCGCCGGCGCCCTTGCGCTCCCTCGCCGAATTGGGCGTGGATGGGCGCGAGGAGGACGCGGCGCGGATGGTGACTGCGGGCATCGACATCGGCCACGAGAGCGTCAACGTCGTCGTTCTGCACGACGACGGCATCCTGGGCCACGCGACGCTCGTCATCTCGGGAGAGGTCGGCGCGGCGGCGCGGCTCGCCTTCGAGACGACGCTGGGGCGATTGGGGGTCGCGCGCGCCAGCATCCAGCGCATCTTCGCCACCGGGGTCGGACGCGAAAACGTCACGCTCGCCGACGGTCATCGAACCCAGATGCTGAGCCACGCGCGCGGGGCGCACTGGTGGTTCCCCGGCGCCCGGACCGTGGTCGACGTGGGCGCCGAGGGGAATCGGGTCATGCGGTGCGACGCGAGGGGGAGCCTCACGGACTTCGCTCTCAACGACAAGTGCGCCGCCGGCTCGGGCGTGTTCCTGGAGACGGTCGCCGGGATGCTCGACATCCCCATCGCCGACATGGGCGCCCTGTCCCTGCGCGGATCGAGCGACGTCGTGCTCACGAGCACCTGTGCGGTGTTCGCCGAGTCGGAGATCGTGGCGGAGATCCACCGCGGCACCCCCCGGGAGGACATCCTCCGGGGGGTGAACGACTCGATCGTCTCCAGGATCGCCGCCACGAGCCGCCGGGTGGGGATCGAGCCGGATCTGGTCCTCACCGGAGGGGTGGCCCGGAACGCGGGCATCGTCCAGGCGCTCCGAGAGCAACTCGAGATGGACGTCGCGGTGCCCGAGCATCCCGAGATCACGGGGGCGCTGGGGGCGGCCCTGCTCGCCCGCGAGCCGGCGGGAGCCGCCTAGATGCTCGTGTGCGGGATCGACGTGGGGGCGCGCACCGCCAAGGCGGTGCTGATGGTGGATGGCGAGATCGCCGGCCACAGCGTCATCCGCTCGGGCCCGGGGAGCGCCGTGGCGGCGCTGAAGGCGGCACTGGAGACGACGACGCTCCGCCGGGAGGACATCGAGTTCACCGTCGCCACGGGGTACGGCCGGGTCGTGGTGCCGTTCGCCCAGCGGAACGTGACCGAGATCGCCTGCCACGCCAAGGGCAACCACTACTTCTTCCCCCGGGTCCGGACCATCCTGGACATGGGGGGGCAGGACTGCAAGGCCATCCGCTGCGACGAGGCCGGGAAGGTGGCCACCTTCCTCATGAACGACAAGTGCGCGGCGGGCACCGGCCGGTCCCTCGAAGTCATGGCCTCGCTGCTCCAGGTGCGGCTCGAAGACCTCGGCCGGCTCGCCCTCGAGGCCAGTGGCAAGCCCGAGAAGATCAGCAACACGTGTGTCGTGTTCGCCAAGTCCGAGGTCCTCGCCCTCGCGCGCCAGGGCGTGCCCACGCGCGAGATCCTCGCCGGGCTCTGCGAGGGCGTCGCCGAGCGCGTCAAGGGGCTGCTCCGTGTCGTCGGAGTGGAAGAGGACTTCGTGATCAGCGGGGGCATCTCCAAGAACGTCGGCGTGGTGCGCCGGATCGAGGAGAAGCTCGGGGTGATGTCGCACATCTGCTTCGAGCCGCAGATCGTGGGGGCGCTGGGCGCCGCCCTGTTCGCGCGGGGCATCCTCGAGCGAACAGGCCCGAACGGGCGCTAGCGTGCCTCGTCGCCTTCTTCGCCCTCGAAGGGACTGTCCACTCCGTCCGTGGCGCTCCAGCACGCCTGAAGCCGCGCGGCCTCCTCGGGCGCACGGATCAGCCCGTCGACCCATCCGTCACGCACCGGGTGCGCGCTGGCGCAACCGGCGTCCCCGCCCCGGAGGCTCGCCTCGCGCGTCGCACGATTGAACGTGAAGATCCACTGCTCGCCGTTCCGGTTCTCGAAGTATCCGATGTAGAGGTCGGCGGCCTCGGTGCTGAAGGCCGGCGGGATCCCGCACGCCGCGGGATGGCGGTTGTGAATCGTCAGTGGCGCTCACCTCCCCTCGCTCCGGCGGGCGTTTGCCATTGACGTTCTGGCGTGCCCGCACTGTGGGGGCCGGCTGCGGCTGGTCGCCACGCTGCACGATCCCGCCGTCATCCGGAAGATCCTCGCGCATGTGGGGCTCGCCCCCTCAGGGCGCAGCCCCGGCCCCGCCCCACCTGCGCCCGGCGCCGCCGCGGCCTGATCGGCTCCTCGAGGGCGCGGCGGACGCCGTCGTCCCTGCGCCGCGAGGCGCCATCAGCGTCGATCCGGCCGGTTGACGGCGGCGGTGTGTCTCGCATAGCATGCCACTCACACCGGCCGGCTCTCCCGACCTGCGAGGAGGCTGCTAATGTGCTCTGTGACATCGGCTGGCTCCTGGGCCGGCCGGCCGGTGTCTGAGTATGGGAGATTATGTCACGGGGAGGGGGGCCACGAGGGGGGCCACCGCTGCCGGAGGGCGTTGATGTTGACTATCCTCTCCGAGTCTGGGAGGTTATGTCACGGGGACGGGGGCCCACGGACGGGGCGACCGGACCGCCGGAGGGTGCTAATGTTGCCTACGGTGCAGCCTCACTACCTGTCGCGAACTGGTCGGGTGCAAGCCCGACGAGGGGAGATTTCCCGTTCGCCCCTCTAGCCTGACTCCCAACGGCGCCCGGCGACGGACGCCGTGAAAAGCGGGGGTGACACGGTGCCTCAGAAGGCGGGGTGGGAGACCATATGGCGCCATTCCGTCGGAGCCAGTCCGGAGGGCCGGGCAAACATACGGGCCGCAGCATGACGCGAACGATGCAGCGCCGAAAAACATTACCCCGTCGGGCATTGCTGGCAGAGACGGGTTTCGTGGGTGGCGACTCGGTCGTAGCACGAGGAAGCCTGGCATCGCGGTCCCAACACAACGGGACGGGGCCGCGGACCCACCGGCGTAGGGTCGACGGCACGTATGGACAGCGCGACAGGGAAAGTAGGGAAGGTCTCGCGGGTCGCCGAGGCGCTCCCGCACAGCGAAGGCGCTGGGTATAAGCGGCCAAGCCGCGAAATCCCAGCGTGCCGGCGAGACCGGCGGATGGGGTCGTAGTAAGCGATGATGGGCCGGGACAACATAACCCGGACCGGAGCCAAGGACCCCTGGGGTAGAGGGGCACGGGCCTCTCGCACAGCGGCACGTGGAGGCGCGGGTTGATCTGGACACAGCGCCAGGTCGTACGCCCGTCGCGGAAGCGTGCGAAGGGTCGATGCAAACTGGTCGACGGAACGGGCATGCCGGGAGCAGGCTTAACCGGGATGTCGGCCGGGCAGGCGCGATCTGACAGGCTGGCCTTGAAGCCGTACTGGGGAAAACTCACTGTACGGAAGTGCGTCCAGAAAAGGCTGACGCGTTCAGTGGGAGGTAGTCTCACCGAGGCAAGAGTCAGGAGCCTCGTAGCTGGACGGCAGGGTGTAGGGAGACCGAACCCCTGAAGCCCGTCGACAAACCCATCTTTGGGATGGGAAGCGAGTCATTGGGCCGTAACGAAAGTGAACGCAAGGTGGCCTCGAAAAGTGGAAGCCCCAGAGGCCGAGCCCGCTTCCGTAGGGCGAAGGCAGCATGGAGCGTCGCAGCCTGACTGACGCGGCGAGCCACTCTGGCGGGGTGAGAGCGACGGCACGATGACCAGGACGCGTCGAGCAACTGGAGAAGCCCTCCTCGTCCCGCCGCGAAAGCGGCGGAGCAAGGTACGCCCTATAACCACTACACCTGGGAAGGGGGCGGAAGGCGAGAGGGTGGCGGAGGGGTCCGCGGTAGCGAGGAAGGTGGGTAATGCCACTGGAGCGACGGGGCCCTGCTGCTCGGCAGTTCCTCTGGCAACACGGGAGGCAGGGGTGCGATGACAGGCGCACCTAGTAGTCTGCAAGACCTGAGGCAGAGGATGGGTGACACGGCGAAGGCTGACAAGACCAAGCGGTTTTGGGGCCTGTACGTTCACGTGGGCAAGCTGGAGACGTTACGCGTCGGGTACGACCTCGCCAAATGCAACAACGGGGCGCCGGGTATCGACGGGGTCACGTTTGAGGCGATCGAGGCCGCC
Source organism: Candidatus Rokubacteria bacterium GWA2_70_23 (assembly GCA_001788395.1). Classification (GTDB taxonomy): domain Bacteria; phylum Methylomirabilota; class Methylomirabilia; order Rokubacteriales; family CSP1-6; genus UBA12499. The sequence continues at coordinate 8,663 of MGBT01000055.1, read as the reverse complement.
GGGGTGGACGCGTTTCTCGCGCAGCTGCGGGACGAACTGGTCGCACGCACCTACCGGCCGCTGCGGGACCGGCGGGTCGAGATCCCGAAGGACGGCGGGACGAAGGTCCGCGTGCTAGGGATACCGGCCATACGGGACCGGGTGGTACAAGGGGCGCTCAAACTCATCTTGGAGCCAATCTTCGAGGCGGACTTTCACGAGGGGTCGTACGGCTATCGACCAAAGCGGTCAGCCCAGGCGGCGGTGGCACGGGTGGCTGAGGCCATCACGAAGAACAAGACGCGGGTGATTGACCTTGATTTGGCGGCCTACTTCGATACCGTGCGGCATGACCTGCTGCTCGGGAAGGTGGCGCGCCGGGTCGAGGACGGCGAGATCCTGCACTTGCTCAAGCTGATGCTCAAGGCCTCCGGGACACGCGGGGTTCCTCAGGGCGGAGTGATCTCTCCCCTCCTCAGTAACATTTACCTCAACGAGGTGGATGCGATGCTGGAGCGGGCCAAGGAGGTTACGCGCAACGGCAAGTACACGTACGTCGAGTACGCGCGCTACGCCGACGACCTGGTGATCCTCGTGGACGGCTACCGTCGTCACGACTGGCTGCTGAAGGCGGTGGATCGGCGGCTGCGGGAGGAGTTCGCCAAGCTTGATCTGCGACTGAACGAGGCGAAGAGCCGGATCGTGGACCTGGCTCGGGGGGAGGCGTTTGGGTTCTTGGGCTTCGAGTTCCGGCGCGTCCGCTCGTTACGGGGCGCCTGGCGGCCGCAGTACACGCCGCAGCAGAAGAAGCGGCGGGCGCTGCGGGCGAAGCTCAAGGAGGTGTTCCAGCGCTCTCAGTCCCAGCCGATCGGCCGGGTGATCGCGGAGATCAATCCGATGCTGAGGGGTTGGGTCACTTACTTCCGGATCGGGCACGCGGGACGGTGCTTCAGCTTTCTGAAGGACTGGGTCGAGAAGCGAGTGCGGCGCCACATGATGCGGGCGAGGAAACGTTCGGGCTTCGGCTGGAAACGGTGGAGTAGGGAGTGGCTCTATACGGCGCTCGGTTTGTTCACGGACTACCGGGTGCAGTACCGGGGCCACGCCTGAAAGCACGCTCGGTCGATAGGTCGCATAACCCGTGACGCGACGCGGGCAGGAAAGCCCGGTGCCAGAAACTGGCACGCCGGGTTTGACGAGGCGGGGGCTGGAGACGGGCCCATGGCGAACCTCAACGGGCACGCAGCTGGAAACGGCGGACACGGCCAAGGGGAGCCTACCGGTACCGCGCCAGTCCTCGACCCTACTTTTAGGGAGGGCGATGGAAACGTCGGCATCATTCGACGCCCGGTCCGCGCCATCACCCTACCCGACCTCGATGTCGATGACCGGCCTCGGGTGTCTCTCCACGCCGATGGGGGACACCGAGCTCGAGGGCCTGATCGAGACCGTCGCCGCCGTCCTCGAGATGGAGCGCGGCCGCTGATCGCGAAGTCAAAACGCTCAACCGGAGGAGGTCCGCTGTGATCAAGCGACTCGGGGTCGTTCTCGTTCTGCTCCTGGCGGTCGTCACGCTCGCCGACGCGCAGCCGAAACCGCTGCGCCCCTTCACCTTCATCCTCGATTTCCTCCCCTACGGCGAGTACACGCCGTACTTCACGGCGCTCGACAAGGGCTGGTACCGGGACGAAGGGCTCGACGTGAAGATCCTGCGCGGCGCCGGCTCGGGTGACACCGTCAAGCGCATCGCCGTCGGCCAGGGCGAGGCGGGGAGCGCGGATTTCAGCGCGTTCACGGCCGCCAAGGCCAACGAGGACATCCATGTCAGGGCCATCGCCGCCTACTTCCGGCGCCCGCCGCACTCGATCTTCGTGCGCGAGGGCTCGGGCATCAACTCGCCGAAGGACCTCGAGGGCAAGACGATAGCGATCACCCCCGGCAACAGCCATCTGATCCTGTTCCCGCTGCTCGCCAAGCTCGCCGGCTTCCGCGCCGACTCCGTCAAGTGGGTGACGATGGACGGGGCCGCCATGGGCCCGGCGCTCATCACCGCGCGGGTGGACGGCGCGCCATTCTTCGCCAACCACGAGGTACGGCTGCAGAAGCAGGCGAAGACCCAGGGGATCTCGCTCAAGCGCATCTCGTACGCCGACGCCGGCTTCGACATGTACTCGCTCGTGATCTTCGCCCGCGAAGACACGATCGCGAAGGAGCCAGAGCGGCTCCGGGCCTTCCTGCGCGGCACCATCCGAGGAATGAAGTACGCCTTCGCCGGGGAGAACCTCGAGGAGGGCGCCCGGATCCTCCTCAAGTACAACCCGGAGGTCGACCTCGACGCCGCCGCCGGCGCCGCGGCCGCCGCCAGCCGCTACTCGATGACCGAAGAGGTGACGAGCGGCAAGGTCGCCGTCGGCCAGTTCGAACCGGCGCGGGTCGACCGCTCGCGCGACGTCTACACCGAGTACATGCAGCTCAAGCGCCGGGTGCCGGGTCAGGAGCTCTACACGAACGATCTGCTCCCCGAGCGGAAGTAGCCGCATGGCGCTCCTCATCCACGGCGGCCAGGTCCTCCGCGGCGACCCGCCGGCACTCGAGCGTGCCGATGTCCTCGTCGAGGGCGACCGGATCGCCGCGGTGGGAGCGCGGCTCTCGCGGCCGCCGGTCGCCGCCGACGTCGACGCGGGCGGCTTTCTCGTCGTGCCGGGCCTCGTCAACGCCCACACGCACGCCCACAACAACCTCCTCCGGGGCCTGGCCGGGCGCTGGACCCTCGAGGACCTCCTGAACCACGGTCCCGCGCTCAACGCCAGCCGGACCGTCGAGGACCACTACGTCTCGGCGGCGATCGGCGCCGTCGAGATGCTCAAGACCGGCTGCACGACCGCGTACGACCTCTTCATGGCGATGCCGGCGCCAACCGTCGAGGACGCGGAGGCGGTCGCACGCGCGTACGGGGATGTGGGCATGCGTGCGGTGCTGGCCCCGGCGGTCGCCGACATCCTCTTCTACGAGGTGGTCCCCGGCCTCATGGACCTCCTGCCCAAGGAGCTGAGGAGGACCGTCGAGAGCATCCAGGCGGCGCCGGCCGCCGAGCTGCTCCGCCTGAGCGCGGAGACGATTCGCCGCCTGCACGGCGCCGGCAGCGGCCGCATCCGCATCGCGCTGGCCCCGACGATCCCCACCCAGTGCACCGACGAGTTCCTCGAAGGCTGCGCGCGGCTGGCCCGGGAGCACGGGGTCGGCGTGCACACGCATCTGTCGGAGTCGAAGATCCAGGTGATCACGGCGCAGCGCCGCTGGGGGAAGACGGCGGTCGCGCGGCTCGAGGAGCTGGGGCTCCTCGGTCCCGGCTTCGTCGGCGCCCACGGCGTCTGGCTCACCGACGACGACATGCGGCGCCTGGCTGGCGCCGGGGGTTCCATCGCCCACAATCCCGCGAGCAACCTCAGGCTCGGCAGCGGCATCGCCGCTGTGCGCGAGCTGCTCGACGCGGGTGTGACCGTCGGCATCGGCTCCGACGGCTCGATGTCCTCCGACAACCAGAACCTCTTCGAGGCGATGCGCGTGGCCGGCCTCGTCGGCAACGTCCGCTTCCCCCACGACACCGCGCGCTGGCTCAGCGCGCTCGAGGTCTGGCGCATGGCGACGGCGGGCGGCGCCCGGGCCCTCGGGCTCGGCGCCGACCTCGGCGCCATCGAGCCGGGCCGCAAGGCCGATCTCGTCCTGCTGCGCGCGGACTCGACCTTCCTTCGTCCGCTCAACGACGTCATGGGCTCGCTGGTCTACGCGGAGACCGGCGCCGCCGTGGACACCGTGCTCGTCGACGGCCGCGTCGTCGTGCGCAGCGGCCGCGTCCTCACCGTGGACGAGGACCGCCTCCGCGCGCACGCCCAGGAGGCCGCCGATCGGATCCGCGCCAAGAATGCGGCGGCCTGGACGCTGGCCGCCGAGCTGGCGCCGTACCTTTCGACGGCGTGTCGGGCCGCCGCCGCGGCTCCGTACCCGATCAACCGCTACGCCGCGCCGGTGGGATGATCGAGCTCGCCTCGATCACGAAGACCTATCGCTCCCGCCAGGGCGATCCCATCCACGCCATCGAGGACGTCAGCCTCGCCATCAAGGAGAAGGAGTTCGTCAGCCTCGTGGGGCCGAGCGGCTGCGGCAAGAGCACGCTGCTCAAGCTCGTGGCCGGGCTGGTGACGCCCACGCGCGGCGTGGTGCGCATTCGCGGGACCGAGGTGCGCGAGCCCTTCCCCGACGTCGGCATCGTCTTCCAGAGCGCGGTGCTCCTGCCCTGGCGCACCGTGCTCGATAACGTTTTGTTCTCGATCGAGATGCTCGGCCTCCGTGCCGACAGTCACCGCGACCGCGCCCTGAGCCTCATCGAGCTGGCCGGGCTGGCGGGGTTCGAGCGCAAGTATCCGTGGGAGCTCTCGGGCGGCATGCAGCAGCGCGTCGCCATCTGCCGCGCGCTCGTCCACGACCCCAGCATCCTCCTGATGGATGAGCCCTTCGGGGCGCTGGACGCGATGACGCGCGAGGAGATGGGCCTCGAGCTGCTGCGCCTCTGGGAGGAGCGGCGCAAGACGATCCTCTTCGTGACGCACAGCATCCCGGAGGCGATCTTGTTGTCCGACCGCGTGGTGGTGATGACCCCGCGGCCCGGGCGCCTGGCCCGCGTGCTCGACGTCCAGCTCCCCCGCCCCCGCACCGTCGAGATGGAGTTCGACGCGCGCTTCAAGGACCACAGCGACGAGATCCGCCGCCTGATCTTCGCCCGACGCCAGGAGCCGGCGCATGCTCGCCGCGCTTGAGCGCCGCCTCCGTCCGGTCCTCCTGCCCACCGGGGTGCTGCTCGGCACGCTCGTCGTGTGGGAGATCGCGTGGCGGATCTTCAACGTCCCGCGCTTCGTCGTCCCGCTGCCCTCGGGAATCCTCGCCGAGACGTGGGCGTGGCGCGGCTACCTCCTGACCCACAGCTGGGTGACGCTCTACGAGACCCTCGCCGGCTTCGCCCTGTCGATCGCCGTCGGCACGCCGCTGGCCGTGATGCTCGTGTACTCGCCGGTTCTCCGGAGCGCGCTCTATCCGCTCCTCGTCGTCACGCAGGCGGTCCCCAAGGTGGCCATCGCGCCGGTGCTCCTGCTGCTCCTCGGCGCCGGCGAGGTGTCGAAGGTCGTGATCGCGTTCCTCGTGGCCTTCTTCCCGATCGTCGTGAACACGGCCACGGGGCTGGCCGCCACGCCGCCCGAGCTCCTGGACCTTTCCCGCTCGTACCGCGCGAGCCGGCTCAAGACCTTCATCAAGGTCCGGTTCCCGATGGCGCTCCCGTTCTTCTTCAGCGGCCTGAAGGTCGCGGTGACCCTCTCGGTCATCGGGGCGGTCGTCGGCGAGTTCGTCGGCTCCGACAAGGGCCTGGGCTACGTGATCGTCTCCGCCACGTCGTACTGGAAGTCGAACCTGGCCTTCGCCGCCATGCTGCTGCTCTCAGTCATGGCGGTCGGGCTCTTCGGCCTCGTCGAGCTGGTCGAGCGGCTCGTCTGTCCCTGGTACGCGCTCGCGCGCGAGCAGCAGGAGGTGGTCGAGGAGCTGAGCGTCAAGGACCTCGAGAAGATCCGCGCCGCGGCCGGCTAGAAAAAGGAGAGTCGTTCATGGCCCGTACCGTCACCGTCACTGTCGCCGCCGACCAGAAGCCGGTGCGCTGATGGACTATCTCACGCGCCTCGCCCGCTTCGTTCACGAGACACGGCTCGGTGACCTGCCCGCCTCCACGGTCAAGGCCTCCAGGCTTGTCCTGCTCGACACCATCGGCGCGATCGTCGCGGGCAGCGCCCTGCCCGAGAACACGCGGCTTGCGCACAGGGCCGCCCGCCGCGCCCCTCATGGCGGCGCCAGCCTGCTCGGACACGGGCTGAAGGCCGACTCGCTGCTCGCCACGTTCACCAATGCCACGGCCGGCGTCGCGCTCGAGATGGACGAGGGCAATCGCCTGGGCGGCGGCCATCCGGCCATCCACGTCATCCCCGCGGCGCTCGCGGTCGCCGAGGAGATGGGCGCGGACGGCCGCCGGCTGCTCGAGAGCATCGTCGCGGGCTACGAGGTCGGCTCGCGCCTCGGCGGCGCGACCCAGGCGCGGCCGAACGTCCACGCCCACGGTACCTGGGGCACCATCAGCACCGCGGCCGCCGTGGCGCGCCTTCACGACCTTCCGGGCGATGAGATCCGCCACATCATCAATCTCTCAGCCTCGATGAGCCCGGCCAATACCTGGACGCCGGCGCTCGAGGGCGCCACCATCAGGAATGCCTATCCGGGACGCTCGGGGCTCGAGGGCATCCTGGCCGTGGACCTTCATCGCGCAGGCTTCACCGCGCTCGACGATGCGCCGTCGGACGTCTACGGCACCATTCTCGCCGACCACTTCGAGCCCGCGCAGGCCGTGGAAGGACTCGGCGAGAGCTATCGCATCGAAGAGAACTACTTCAAGCTCCACGCCTGCTGCCGGATCAACCACCCCGCGCTGGACGCGATCATGGCGCTGCGCGCCGAGGCGAAGATCACGGCCGAGCAGGTCGCGCGGGTGCGGATCACCTCCATTCCTTTCGGCCTGCGAATGACCGAGCCGGCGCCCCGGAGCATGCTTGGCGCCAAGTTCTCCATCCCGTATGCCGCCGCCGCGGCCCTCGTCCTCGGGCGCACCGATGCGGCGGCCTTCGCGGACGGCGTGCTCGCCGACGCGCGCATCCGCGCCACGGCCGCGCGTGTCGAGGTGGCGGCCGACCCTGAGATGGCGCTCAAGCGCGCCGACTACCCGACTGCCGAGGTGTGGATCACGCTGACTGACGGCCGGGTGCTCACGCGCACGACTGGTGTGGTCCGGGGCGATGCGGCCAACCCGGTCGCCCCGGACGAGATCGTCGCCAAGTTCCTCGCCCTCGCCGGCGGGCCGCTCGGCGAGGCCCGTGCCCGGGAGATCGTCGAGGTCATCGAGGGGGTGGACGGCCTCAAGGACATTCGCGAGCTCACGGCTCTCCTCACGCCGCCTCAAGCCTGACCGCACCCTCACCTATCGCCGGCTGGCATCAGTGGGCCGGCTGTCCCGTTTCGCGGTACCGTTCGGATGCTCTGAACCGGTACGCAAGGTATACAGAGGGAGGTAGGTTCTTGAGGCGATCGAAGGGGGCACCCCAGGCGATCGAGGATGTCGAGGCGATACGCGCCCACGTCGCTCGTGACACTCTCTCGTTCAGTCTTCGTCCGGTGCCGCGAGGAGCCACTCGTAGACGGGCAGGACCTCGATCCCTGACGCGTCGGCCCGAGCGCGCGCGTCGCGGTCGAGCATCAACAGCCGCCGCGTCGCGCGCGGATGATCCTTCGCCGCCGAGGTCAGGGCCCGCAGCTCGCGCGCGCGTGTCTCGGGAGACGACAGGTCCGCGCACACCTGGATCAGCTCCTCTCCCGCGGCCGGCCGGCGCGCGAGGAAGTCCACCACGAGCCCGTCGCCCGTCTTGACGTAACCGACCTCGGCGCCGCGCCTCTCCAGTTCGTTCAGCACGGTGGTCTCGAGCGCGTGGCCGAGGTTCGAGCGGCCGCTGGCGTCGAAGGCCTTGATGAGGCCGGGATCGTTGGGATACAGCTTGCGCGGGTTCGAGTTGCGCTGGCGCTCCGAGTCGGTGACGAGCGGCACGGCGCTGAGCAGGAAGGCATCCAGGAGATGGCCGAGCATCGCGTGCACGGCATCCTTCGCCACGCCGTGCCCCTGGGCCTTCAGGTCCTGGTGCAGCCGGTGAGCGCTGAAGCTCCCGGCCGGGTTGCGCAGGCATTGCCGCACGAGCCAGCGGAGCGCGGCCACCTGCGACACGCCGTAGCGCTCGACCACGTCGCGGAAGAGCACGGTGTCCACGTAGCCTTGCAAGAGCTCGATCCGCAGCGCCGCCGGCACCCCCTGCGCTTCGGGGAACCCGCCCTCGACGAGGTACTCGCGAAAGCGCTTCTCGATCAGCGACCGCTCGGCCGGCGTCCAGCGCCGGGGCTCGTTCCTCGGCTCCTCGCCTCGGTGGCGCAGAAACTCGCGGAAGCTGAAGGGCCGGTTGACGGTCGCCATCCCGCGACCGCGCAACGAGGTATGGACCTCGCGCGAGAGCATCCGCGCCGAGGAGCCGGAGACGGCGATCTCGGCCTTCTCGGTGTCCAGCACCCGCCGCACGAAGCGCTCCCAGCCGGGCACGAGCTGGATCTCGTCGAGGAACCAGTACACCGTGTCGCGCCCGCGCAGCGCGGGGTGACGCCGGTAGTACTCCTCGAGCAGGAAGCCGAGCTGCTCCAGCTCGAGGCCGGCCAGCCGGTCGTCGTCGAAGCTGAGATAGACCGCCCGCTCGGCAGGCCCCGCCGCCCGGCGCTCGTCCAGCAACTGACGCAGGAAGGTGGTCTTCCCCGCGCGGCGCATCCCGATCACCGCGTGCGCCTTGCCGGCCACCGCGGGCAGCCGGGCGTCGCGCTGTGCCGTCGGCTCCTGGGGCTCCTGGGGCGGCCGGTGTCTGAGTATGGGAGATTGTGCCTATCGGGTTGACTCCGAATGATCCCATGGGTGGGCTCAGCGGCACGGCACGGGCCCCTTGCCTACGACCAGTTGTGTGCTTCGGAGTCAACCCGATAGGCAGATGGGAGATTATGTCACGGGGAGG
>MGBT01000054.1 GCA_001788395.1 Candidatus Rokubacteria bacterium GWA2_70_23 | reverse complement strand
CACGATCTCGGTCTTCAACGGACCGGACCCGCAGCTGCGCGTGCTCGACACCCTCGGGGAAGAGTCCGCCGTGGTGGGCCGCTGGCTGGCGGACCGCGTGGCGGAGGGGGTGACGCCCGGGGAAATGAGCGTCTTCGTCCGTTCACCCCTTGAGTTACCGAGGGCGCGCGCGGCGGTGGAGACGGCGGGGCTCCCCATCGCGCTGCTCGATGACGACGGGAAGCTGGCGCGCGACCGCGTGGTCGTGGGGATCATGCACCTGAGCAAGGGCCTGGAGTTTCGCGCGGTGGCCGTCATGGCATGCGACGACGAGGTGGTGCCGCTGCAGGCGCGGATCGAGGCCGTCACGGACGAAGGCGACCTCGAGGAGGTGTACGACACCGAGCGTCATCTGCTGTACGTGGCGTGTACCCGCGCGCGCGATCACCTCCTGGTGACCGGCGTCAACCCGGCGTCGGAGTTCCTGCAGGATCTGCGGGGATGAGGGGGGCGATGGCGAGGCTCTCATTGACGATGTCCCCGACGACTTGAGCCATCTGCTGGGCCACGTCGAACACCCCTCGGTCCCGGGCGAGCCTGTTCCACCGCGGGGCCGCCATCCAGGAGCGGGCGCAGGGGAGGCGGGGCCGGGGAGGCGCCGTGGCCCCGATCGGGCTGCTTGTCGCCGGCGCAACGGACGCGGGCGCCGGCCCGTGGCCCCCGGCGCGCCACAGCCCTGGACAGGGGCGCTGACGGGCGCCGCCTACACCGCGAAGGAGCCGCCGCCGCTGACCAGGCACGTCTGGCCGGCGATCCAGGAGGCGGCGTCCTCGGGCTCGCCCATGGGCCGGATGACGCAGAACTGGAGCATCCGCTTGACCTCTCTCGGGGTCCTTCGCGTCCGGGGCTCAGCGCCCCTCGAAGCGCGGCCGGCGCTTCTCGTTGAAGGCCGCGAGCCCCTCCTGCATGTCGAAGGAGCGGGCGTGCAGCTCGCCCACCAGGATCTCGGCGCGGAGGGCCACCTCGCTGGGCTGGTCGAGCCCGTCGTCCACCAGCCCCTTCATCCGCCTGAGCCCCAGCGGGCTCTTGGTGGCGATCTTGCCGACGAGGCGCTCCACCGCCGCGCCCAGCTCGGCGTCCGGCACCACCTCGTTCACGAGGCCCGCCGCCACGAGATCGGCCGCGGGGACAAACTCCCCCGTGTACATGAGGTACTTGGCCCGCGTCGGCCCGATCTTCCGGGGCAGCCGCACGGATCCACCGCCGCCCGGCAGGAGGCCGTAGTTGGCGTGGGCATCGCCGATCTTGGCGCTCTCGGCGGCGACGACCAGGTCGCAGCAGAGCAGGAGCTCGAGCCCGCCCGCCAGCGCCATCCCGTTCACCGCCGCGATGACCGGCAGCGGGAACCGCTCGAGACGGTTCATGATGGCGAGCACGCTGTCGAGGAATGCCGCGTTGTCCTCCCCGGCGTCCCGCAGGGCCTTGAGATCGGCGCCGGCACAGAAGGCCCGGCCGCGGGCGCCGAGGACCACGGCGCGGAGCCCGGGTGCCGCCTGCGCCCGGTCGAGAGCCTGGTCCAGCTCGCGGATGACGGTGGGACTGATGGCGTTGAGCGCGGCCGGGCGGTTCAGCGTGATCCACGCCGCGCCGCCGCGCACCTCGAAGAGGATCGTCTCGAAGTCCATGGGTCAGGCTCCCTTCTTGCCAGTGGTCTGTGGGGCGGGGCCCTCGTCGCCGAAGGCCGGCACGCCGAGGATGTTCCGCGCGATGATGAGCTTTTGGATCTCGGTAGCGTACCGCAGGCGATCGGCCGGCACCCGCACCTCCGCGAAGGAGAGCTGGGCCGTGGACCAGCCGTTGAGCCCGAGCCGGCGGAGCGCCACCTGGGGCCACGCACCCGTTCCGCTCCGCGATGAGGAGCGTGAGCCCGACCTTCACGCCCGTGCCCCCGCGCTGCGTGCGGCGCCTGTCGTCGGGCGCGGTGGGCCGCCGGCCGCCAGCATGGCGCGGACCTTAGCCGGGCGGGGGCAGACTGTCAAGAGTGAAGTTGCACGTGATCACCTGGTGTGGAGCGTCAGGGGATTGTGCATCCGGGTCTTCACTGAGAAGCTGGGAGGCAGCGACCACCCGTTCTCCAGAGGAGGAGCCCACCGTGACGGTCCTGGACATCACGCAGCACGACAGCACCGGCGCGCGCGCCGGCGACAAGCTCAAGGGGCGCGTGGCCTTCGTCACCGGAGGCACGCGCGGGATCGGGGCGGCGATCTGCCGGAGTCTGGCGAGCCAGGGCGCCACGCTGGCCGCGGGCTATGCCGGGAACGACGAGGCCGCCCGGAGGTTTCGCGACGGTTTCGCCGCGACGTACGGCACGCCGGTCAGCATCCACACGGGCAACGTCGGGGATCCGCACGATTGCCGGCGCACCATCGACGAGGTGATCGCCATGCACGGGCGCCTCGACATCCTGGTGAACAACGCCGGCATCACCATCGACAAGACGGTGCTCAAGCTGTCGGACGACGACTGGTTCAAGGTGCTGAACGTCAACACCGGCCAGGTCTGGGGCGTCAACGGCGGGCTGGACATGTGACGCAGGTCGCCGCGAGACCCGGGACACACGCGGGAGAGCCGATGATCCGCCCGCTCACCCTGGCCGACCGTGACGCGGCGGTGACCGTCATCAACACGGCTGCCCGCTGGTACCGCGACTTCCTCCCGCCCGAGGAGGTCCACGACCCGGAGATGACGCCGGCCCAGTGGGAGGCCGAGGCGCGCCGGCTCACGTGGTACGGCGCCTTCGTGGGTGCGGCGACGCTGGTGGGCGTCATGGCGCTCGAGTACGTTCGCGACGTGGCCCTGCTGCGCCACGCCTACGTCCTGCCCGAGCACCAGCACGCAAGGATCGGCTCGCGGTTGCAGGCCCATCTGGAGGGGGCGGTCCGCGGCGTGCGGCGGATCATCGTCGGCACCTATGCCGGGAACTACAAGGCCCGGAGCGCGCTCGAGAAGGCCGGCTACCGGCTCTCGGCCGACCCCGAGGCGGTGCTGCGCGCCTACTACTCGATCCCCGAGGATCGGCTGCGCACCTCGGTCACGTACGAGAAGCCGCTCTGACCCCCCGGGTGCGCTGACTCTCCTGCCAGGCGATGTACAGCCCGCTGGCGGTGATGACGGCGGCGCCCCCCCACGTCCACCCGCTCGGCACATCCCCGAAGGCGAGGTAGCCCATCCCCGCCGCCCCGATCAGCTGCGCGTACTGGAACGGCGAGAGGATGGAGGCCTCGCCCCAGAGGAACGCGCGCGCCACGAAGTAGTGGCCGAGCCCGCCCAGCAGGCCGACGGCGCTCAGGATGAGCCAGTGGGAGAGCCGGTCCGGCGTCCGCCAGAAGAAGGGCACCGCGACCGACAGGACCAGCGTGCCGACGATCGCGCTGTAGGTGACGCTCACCTCGGGCGGGTCATAGGCCGCCATGCGGCGCGTGAGGATCTGGTACACCGCGTAGCAGCCCGAGCCGACGACGACGAGGAGGAGGTACGGATTGGCGCCCTCGGCGCCGGGGCGGATGACGATCAGCGCGCCGCAGAAGCCCACCGCGATGGCGAGCCAGTGCCCGCGGCTGACCCGCTCCGCCAGCATGGGGCCCGCCAGCGCTGCCACGAGGAGCGGCGAGGTGAACGACACGGCCGTCGCGTCCGCCAGCGGCACGAAGCCCAGCGCCGTGAAGAAGAGGCTCGTCGAGGCCAGCAGCAGGAGCGACCGGGCGAGCTGCGTCCCGGGCTTGCGCGTGGCGAGCAGACGCCACCAGCCGTGGGACGGTCCGAAGATCAGGAAGATGAACAGCGTGTGCCCGAGCGTCCGGGCCCAGATCAGCTCCACCGTCGGGAGATGCGGGCGCAGGAGCTTCACGCCCGTGTTCATGATGACGAAGAAGACCGTGGCGAGGACGATGAAGCAGATGCCGCGCAGGATGCGCGGGTCGCGGCCGGCCGGTGGGGTCAGGCCGCCGGTTATCGCCCGGCTCGCAGGACGATGGGCTGGCCGTGCGGCGTCGCTCGCGCGGCGCGGTCCCACTCGTCCTTCCGGGTCAGCAGCTCCTTCTCTAGCACGAGCCCCTTCGCCGCGACGAGCGTCTCGAGGGCGCCGAGCCAGTACTCGTAGTACCGGCTGCCATGGCTGCGGTGCCGTCCGCCAGGAGCCGCGCCTTGTAGGCCGGATCCACCCACGCCCGGGCGACCACCCGCGCCCCGTTGCGCGGCCCCACCTTCGTCTCGTAGGTGTCGATCAGCGCATCGAGGGCGGCGGGATCCACCAGGCCCTTCTCGACGAGGAGTGACTCCAGCGCCCGCACCCGCAGATCGATCTCCGAGAGGGGCGAGCCCTTCTCGGCCGCGTGGTCATGGTCGTGATCGTGGAGATCGCTCATCGCTCTGGTCCCCCTCGGGGAGTATACGGCCGGGCCCGCCGCGCGTCCACGGGCGACCGGCCGCCTGCGCCGCCGCGATGTGCCCGCGGTCAGCGCGCCGACGGGCGCGCCGCGAGGCCGATGCTCCGCCCGACCTGGGGACGGGCGCGGCGATGTCGCTCACACGGAGCGAAGCTTGATGCGGAGCGCCTCCACCTGCTGGGGGAAGGGGACGCCGCCGCGGGCCGTCATGGGCGTCTCGTTCGCCAGCGTGGTGATCAGCTCCACGAGCACCGGACCCTCGGCGCCGAGGATCGCGGGGAGTCGCCGGCGGAGGTCGTCCAGCTCGCCGATGGACCAGGCGCCTCGGTAGCCGGCGGCCTTCGCCATCATCGCGAAGTCCACGGTGAGTCCGCCGGGGATCTCCTGCGAGCCGGAGGTGTGGTAGACGCCGTTCTTGAAGACGAAGTGCACGAAGTTGCGCGGCCGCGCCCCCGCGATCGTGGCCAGCGAGCCCAGCTGCATGAGGAGCGACCCGTCGCCGTCGAGGACGAGCACGCGCCGGTCGGGGCGCGCGAGCGCCAGCCCGAGGCCGAGGGCCGAGGCCCCGCCCATGAAGCCGACGCAGGTCACGGAGAGATCGTCGGGCGCGAGGGTCCGCCAGGCGGGAGATGTCGTCATGGTCGGCACGCAGATCGCGCCGCCCCGCGCCTCGGCGATCAGGCGCAGCGCGTCTTCCGGCTTGATCGCCATCTAGGACGTCTCCAGACCCACGAGCACCACCGCCGGCCCACGCCGCTCGCGGCTCACCCGGTGGTACTCGGGGATCAGGTGCAGGTCGCCGGGCCCCTCGAGCCGCGCATGCGGCACGCCGAAGGTGTCCAGCAGCGGCTCGCAGTGGCGGACCATGGAGTGCCGCGACTCGCGCGGGTCGCGGTCCCGCTCGCGGCTCAGGAGGCCGATCAGGTAGAAGACCGGCAGGCGGCCGTCCAGCGACACCCCCCGGAGCGTGTTCACGGAGGCGTAGAGCCCTGCGTGCTGGATCATCACCACCGCGGGCTCCCCGCCCAGGTAGAGGCCGGCGGCGACCGTCACCGCCTCGTCCTCCGTGGCGCAGGTGAGGGTGCGGATCGCCTGCTCCTTGTCGAGCGCGGCGAGCACGGTCCTCTGGTGCGTGTCGGGCACGCTCAGCACCCAGCCGAGGTGCGCGTGCCGCGAGGGCGGCTGCCCCTCGGCCGCGAAGGCCACGCGCGCCTCCGTGAAGGTGTCCTTGAGCGTGTCGATGATCAGCGACGCCGGAATCGACTCGGGCATTCCTTGCCTCCCATGAGATGATCGCCCTATCGTACCTCAGACTCGCCGGAAGAAAGGATCTCCGATGCGTAGAGTTCTCTCGTGGTCCCTCGCGTTCGTGCTCGTCATGGCCTCCGTCGTCTCCGCCGCCCCGCCCGAGCCGAAGAGCGAGGAGCAGAAGACGCTCTACGCCCTGGGGCTCTTCCTCAGCCGGAGCCTCGCCGCGTTCAGCCTCAGCGAGGCTGAGCTGGAGATGGTCAAGGCCGGGCTCACCGACGGCGTCCAGAACAAGACGCCGAGGGTGGACGCGCAGACGTACGGCCCGAAGATCCAGGAGCTGCAGACCGCGCGGCAGACGGCCGCCGCGGCCGTCGAGAGGAAGGCGGGGCAGGCCTTCCTCGACAAGGCCGCCGCCGAGAAGGGCGCCAGCAAGACGGCCTCCGGCGCCATCGTCACCACGCTCAAGGCGGGCACGGGCGCCTCCCCGAAGGCCGCCGACAAGGTGAAGGTCCACTACCACGGCACGCTCACCGACGGGTCGGTGTTCGACAGCTCCGTCCAGCGGAAGGAGCCGGTGACCTTCCCGCTCACCGGCGTCATCAAGTGCTGGACCGAGGGCGTGCAGACCATGAAGGTGGGCGGCAAGAGCCGGCTCGTGTGCCCGCCCGACCTCGCCTATGGCGATCGCGGGGCGCCCCCGAAGATCAAGCCCGGCGCGACGCTGGTGTTCGAGGTGGAGCTCCTCGAGATCCCCAAGTAGCCGCGGCGGGACACGAGAGCGCCATGAAGACCGTCGCGTTCGACCACATCGCCATCGCGGTCCCGGGGATGGCCGGCGCGGGCGCCGTGCTCGCGGGCGTCCTCGGCGGCGTGTCCGACTACGGCGGGCCGTCCGGCGCCTACACCTTCGGCCAGTGGCGCTTCCAGGACGGCGGCCGCATCGAGATCCTGGAGCCGCTCGGCGCGGGGGGCTTTCTCCATCGCTTCCTGGCGCAGCGGGGGCCCGGCATCCATCACGTGACGTTCAAGGTGCCGAGCCTGCCCGAGGCCCGCGTGCGCGCCGAGCGGCACGGCTACGAGGTCGTTGGCTACAACGACTCGAACCCGCAGTGGTCGGAGGCCTTCCTCCATCCGCGACAGGCGCTCGGCATCGTCGTGCAGTTCGCCGCCTCCTCGGGCGGAGGCATCGGCCCGCGCCACTGGCAGCCTCCAGCCGGTCCGGCGCACCCGCCGCCGCCCGTCACGATCCTCGGCTTGCGTCTCCGCGCCCGCTCGCGCGAGCGCGCCCGCATCCAGTGGGAGTCGGTGTGCCTGGGGCGGTGCGCGGAGGGCGCCGGCGGCGAGCTCATCTTCCGCTGGGCAGGCTCGCCCATGCGGATCACCGTGGAGATCGATCCGGCCCGCGAGGAAGGGCCGCTCTGCATCGAGATCGCCAGCGAGCGGGCGGTGGCGCTCCCGGAGGGGCCGCACCCGGTCCTGGGAGCCGTCTTCGCGCGGCTGGCGCCCGGCGCCGTGGAGCGGACGGCATGAGACGATGTCGCTCAACTTCGGTGCTTGACTCGGTCGTCGTGTCTCTGGTATCGTAAAAAGACGATGAAAGCTCTCTCGCGTCAGCCCTCACAGGAGGCCTGCGTCCCGGCAGATGACGACAGGCTGGACCTGCGCCCCGTCGAGGGGAAAGGGGTGGATGAGGAGCTGGCGGCCCTGGCCAAGGCGGTGGCGCACCCGGCGCGCGTTCGCATCGTCCGGCTGCTCCTGCGGCGCACCTCGTGCATGTGCGGGGACATCGTCGACGAGCTGCCGCTGGCGCAATCCACCGTCTCCCAGCACCTCAAAGTGCTCAAGGCGGCCGGACTGATTCGTGGCGAGGTGGAAGGTGCGCGTGTCTGCTACTGGGTCGCGCCGCGGACGGTCCGTCGCCTGAAGGCCCTGGTCGCGGCGCTCTGAGGCAAGCGGTTCTTTGTTTCGCGAATGATCGTGATTCTACGAAACACGATGACAACGGGGAGGCGACCGATGACGACCATCCAGGTGTTCGATCCGCCGATGTGCTGCTCGACCGGGGTCTGTGGGCCGGGCGTCGATCCCGCGCTGGCGCGGTTCGCCGGCGATCTCGAGTGGCTGAGAAGCCGCGGCCTCCGCGTCGAGCGCTTCAACCTGGCGCAGCAGCCAGGGGCGTTCACGGCCAATCCGGCGGTGAGGGAGGCACTGGCGGAGGGCGGGACGCCTTTGTCGTGCTCGACACGGCGCCCACGGGGCACACGTTGCTGCTGCTCGACGCGGCCCAGGCCTACCACCGGGAGGTGTCGCGGTCGATGACCGCGCTGCCGGACGCCGTGCGGCAGCTCCTGCCTCGCCTCCGGGATCCCGACTTCACGAAGATCCTCATCGTCACGCTCGCCGAGGCGACACCCGTCCACGAAGCGGCGGCCCTTCAAGCAGACCTCCGGCGGGCGGGCATCGCGCCGTTCGGATGGGTGATCAACCAGAGCTTCATGCCCCTCACGGTCCGCGATCCCGTGCTCCGCGCCCGGCGAGCGGCCGAACGCCCATACGCGGATGACGTGTGCCAGGAGCACGCGAGGCAGGTCGCGCTGGTCCCGTGGCTCGCGGAGCCGCCGAGGGGCGCCCGCGCACTCGAGGCGGTCCTGGGGGGCGAGGCGGAGTCGGCGCGGCGGGGAGGAGCGACTCACCACCCTGTGGGAAGGCATGACACGCGCTGACAACACGCCGCCGCGGCGGGCGGCCACCGGCGAGGTGGCGTGATGCACTGCGCGCCCGAGCCCGGCGCCAAGCGGCTGAGCTTCTTCGAGCGCTACCTGTCGCTCTGGGTGGCGCTCTGCATCGTCGCCGGCGTGGCGATCGGCAAGGCCGCGCCGGGCCTCGTGGCATTGCTGAGTCGCCTCGAGGTGAGCCGGGTCAACCTGCCGATCGCGGTGCTCATCTGGCTCATGATCTATCCGATGATGCTGCGGATCGACTTCGCCGCGCTCCGTGGCGTCGGGCGGCGGCCGAAGGGGCTGCTGATCGTCCTCTTCGTCAACTGGCTGGTCAAGCCCTTCAGCATGACGTTTCTCGGCTGGCTCTTCTTCAAGCAGCTCTTCGGGGGCCTGATCGGCCCGGAGCTCGGCGACCAGTACCTGGCCGGCGCCATCATCCTGGCCGCCGCGCCATGCACCGCGATGGTCTTCGTGTGGAGCTACCTCACCGACGGCGACCCCGCGTACACCCTGGTCCAGGTCGCGCTGAACGACCTCATCATGCTGGTCGCCTTCGCCCCGATCGTGATGCTGCTGCTCGGTGTCTCGAATATCACCGTGCCCTACGACGTGCTGCTCTACTCCGTGGTGCTGTACATCGTGATCCCGCTCGGCGCCGGCGCGCTGTCGCGGGCGGTCCTGCTGCGGACCCGGGGCGCGGCCTGGTTCGAGGGGGTGTTCCTGCCTCGGCTCAAGCCGGTGTCGGTCACGGCGCTCCTGGCGACGCTGGTGCTGATCTTCGCCTTCCAGGGCGAGGTGATCGTGGGCAAGGTCTCGCACATCGTGCTGATCGCCATCCCGCTGCTGATCCAGGTGTACTTCAATTCCAGCTTGGCCTACGGCCTGGCCCGGTGGCTGCGGGTCCCGCACTCGATTGCCGCGCCCGGCGCGCTCATCGGGGCGAGCAACTTCTTCGAGCTGGCGGTGGCGACCGCGATCTCCCTCTTCGGCCTCACGTCGGGGGCGACGCTGGCGACGGTGGTGGGCGTGCTGGTCGAGGTGCCGGTGATGCTCTCGGTCTGCTCCTTCTGCAACCGGACGCGCCACTGGTTCCCGACCGTGGAGGGCGAGCGCGTGCCGCTGGCGGTGCCTGCCGATGCGCCTCGGTGACGCTCCTCAGTCCACGACCGTGACCGAGCGGCACGTCCTCGAGCCGCACGGCATCCCCGTGCTCCTGCGCTACGAGGCGGGTGCGGAACGCCGGGCCGCGGTCATCCTGCTGCACGGCTGGACGGGCAGCAAGGAGCGTTTCCAGAAGACTCCCTCGGACGTGTCGCGGCGCGCAGAGAGCGTTCCCCCCGTGGCCTTGCTGATCCTGCACGGGCGGCGCGACCCGGACGTCCCCGCGGCATCCGCGGAGGCGCTCCACGCGGCGTTGCTGCCGCACTACGCCGGCTGCGCCGATCGCCTGCGGTTGAAGGTCTATCCCGCGCTCGGGCACACCATCTCCCGCCCCGAGTCCGCGGAGGTCGCGGCGGCGCAGCAGGAGCTGTGCGAGGATGTGAACGCCTGGTTCGGGCGGTTCCTCTAGGTCCGCTCCGAGGAGGGATCGAATGCCTTCCGCCCTCTGGGTCCTCGCGCTGGCCATGCTGGTCATCCGCAGCGCGGAGGTGTTCTACGTGCCCATCATGCCCCTCTACGCCCGGCTGCTCGACACCACGGTGCCGCTGTTCGTCGTGGGTCTGGCGACCAGCGTCGATCGGCTGGGCGCTGTGGTCGTCAGTCCCGTCGCCGGCCGCTGGGCCGACAGGGTCGGCCGTCGCCGGCCGTACCTCATCGGCGTCGGCCTGACCGCCGTGGCCTCCGTGCTGGGTGGCGTCGCCGTCGGCATGGTCGACCTCGTCGCCTACCGGCTCGTCTCGGGTATCGGCTATGGCGTGCTGACCATCGCCGCCATGTCCTACGTCAGCGAGATCACTTCCACCAAGAACCGGGCGACGGCGATGAGCATCTTCTCGGCGTCAACCCTCGCCGGCGCCGCGCTGGGGCCGTTTCCCGGCGGCTACATCGCGGAGTCTTTCACGCCTGCGCTCACCGGCTACAGGAACACCTTCTTCGCCGGCGGGCTCTTGGAGCTGCTCGTCGGCGCCTACGCGTTCCTCATGATCCGTGAACACCGGCGTGCTGCGAGCCTGTCCCGGATGGAGAGCGCCGGGCCGTCGAGGTGGTGGGTGCTGGCCAACCGAGACGTGCTGGCCGCCTGTCTCGGCGTCTTCCTCTTCGGCGTCGGCTTTGGCGCGTTCCTCTACTTCACGGTGCCGATGCTCGGGCCCCGCCTGGGCTTCAGCCCCTCCCAGGTCGGCTGGATCGTCAGCGGCTTCGGCTTCGGGCACATCGCCGGCGCCTTGGCCTTCGGTCCCCTCTCGGACCGGATGGGCCGGCGGAAGCTGTTCGGCTGGACCGGGATCCTCCTCTCGGGCATCACGATTCCGCTCGTTGCGCTGACCACGAGCTTGCCGGTCATGATTGCCATCACGCTCTTCGTGGGCTTCATCAGCGCCCCGCTCTGCGGCGTGGTGCCCACGCTGGTGGCGGAGCTCGTTCCCGAGGCGCCCGGGGCGGCAATGGGCTTTCAGAAGTCATCGGAGCAGCTGGGCATCTTTGCTGGACCGGCGCTGGCCGGGGCGTCCGTTGCCGCGCTCGACTTCACCTTCGCATTGCTCGGGGCCGGCGTCGTGATGGTGGCCGGCGGTCTACTCTTCCTGCTGCTTGTGAGAGAGTCACCGCTGCGCCGGGAGCGCGTCGTCTGCGGCGACCGCACCCCGCAGGGAGCCTGCAGCAGCTGAGGGGCGACATGCGTGCGCACCCTGGGCGGGCGAGGCCGATGCGGCGTGGGAGAGGCTTGCGTCATCGGCAGTGTGATCGAGATCTTCGCGGGGTTCCTGGGCGTCGGCCCGGGCTTCCTGCTGATGCCCACGCTCGTGACGCTGGGCTGCACCGCCCGCATCGCCACGGCCAGGAATGCGGTGGCCGTCACGCTGCCCTCGTGCTCCGCGTGCGCTGCCCACATCGTGTTCGTGTGGCGTGCGTGGAAGGAGTCTTGAGTGGGTGAGCGAGGCGCGAGAGAGGCCGCGACAGCCGTCATCTTCGCCTGTGTGCACAATGCGGGCCGCTCGCAGATGGCGGCCGCGTTCTTCAACGCCGTGGCCGATCCCGCGCGGGCCCACGCTGTGTCCGCGGGGACGGCGCCGGCTGAGCGTGTGCATCCCGAGGTTGTCGCGTCCATGCGCGAGGTCGGCATCGACCTGAGCGGCGCGCGCCCGCAGCGGCTGACGGACGACCGTGCCGCGTCGGCGGCGTTGCTGGTGACGATGGGCTGCGGAGACGCATGCCCTGTCGTCCCCGGACTCAGGCGAGACGACTGGCCTTTCGATGACCCGCAGGGCCGCCCCCTCGAGGAGGTGCGGCGCATCCGCGACGAGATTCGCCGGCGGGTGGAGCGGCTGCTCGCCGCGGAGGGGTGGGCGAGCGCGCAAGCGTAGCGAGCGTCTCATCTCCGCGCGCGCAGATGACGCGATGGCCGCGGGGCCCGGCGCCTTCGAGCCCCCCCGGCTTCGGCCGGCCCTTCACTCTCCGGGAGCCGCCCCTCGGGGCCGACACCGCCCGGGCCCTCGACGCGATCCGGCTCTCGCGCCAGCGGCGCCGTCAAGGCCCGCGTGCCCGCTCATCGGCGTCGAGCCGCGCCGCGGGCGGATTGGTGTCGACGACGAGCCGGACCGCGGTGACCGGCGGCGGCGGCGCGCCGCGCGCGTTTCCTTTCGTCACCATCGCACGCACGCGCTCGACTCCACGATGGCCCGGTCTTCACAGAAGCGACAGAGCCCCGTTCATGTCGGCGATGCGCTGCGCCTGCCGCGGGGTAAGATACCCGGGACCGTCAAGGGGCGGTGTGTGTGGTGCGAGCGAGCCGCTGGCGATCCCGCCGCGGGCGAGGGTGAGGCCGGGCCAGGAGTCTGGGCCGTGAGCGGCAGGCTCGAGTGAGGAGAGGACAGCATGAGACATCGTGTCGCGGTGATTCCCGGCGACGGGATCGGCAAGGAAGTCGTGCCCGAGGGCATCCGCGTGCTGGAGGCGGCGGGCCGCCGCTTCGGCTTCGACGTCGAGTGGGCGCACTTCGACTGGAGCTGCGAGACCTACGCGAGGACGGGCCGCATGATGCCCGAGGACGGCCTCGACCAGCTCCGCGCCTTCGAGGCGATCTTCCTCGGGGCGGTGGGCTTCCCAGGCGTGCCGGACCACGTCTCGCTCTGGGGGCTCCTCATCCCGATCCGGCGCACCTTCCAGCAGTACATCAACCTGCGCCCCGTGCGGCTGCTGAAGGGGGTGCGCTCGCCGCTCAGCGGCCGGGGCCCCGGCGACATCGACATGCTGATCGTGCGCGAGAACAACGAGGGCGAGTACTCCGAGATCGGCGGGCGGCTCTACGGCGGGACGCCCGAGGAGCTGGCGGTGCAGACGGCGATGTTCACGCGGAAGGGCTGCGACCGCGTCATGCGCTACGCCTTCGAGCGCGCCATGGCCCGCCCGAAGCGCCACGTGACCTCGGCGACCAAGTCCAACGGCATCATCCACAGCATGCCCTACTGGGACGAGCGCTTCGCCGCCATGGCGAAGGAGTACCCGGCGGTGCGCGCCGATCAGTACCACATCGACATCCTGACGGCCCACTTCGTCCAGCATCCCGACTGGTTCGACGTGGTCGTCGCCAGTAACCTCTTCGGCGACATCCTGTCCGATCTGGGCCCCGCCATCGCCGGCTCCATCGGGATCGCGCCGGGCGGCAACATCAACCCGGAGAAGGTGTCCCCCTCCATGTTCGAGCCCGTGCACGGCTCGGCTCCCGACATCGCCGGCACGGGCATCGCCAACCCCATCGCACAGATCTGGACGGGCGCCATGATGCTCGAGCACCTGGGGCATCCCGACGCCGCGGCGGCCGTCGTCTCCGCCATCGAGCGCGTGGTGGAGGAGGGCACGGGGCTCACGCGCGACCTCGGGGGCAAGGCGGGAACGGCCGAGGTCGGCCGGGCTATCGCCTCGCTGATCTAGCGCAAGCGAGGAGGCGGAGCATGGAGCGGAGGCGGCTCGGACGTACCGGACACATGAGCACGGTGGTGACCTTCGGCGCGGCCGGCATCGGTCGGGTCGATCAGGAGACGGCTGACCGCGCCGTCGAGACGGCGCTGGCCCATGGTGTCAATCACGTGGACGTGGCGCCGCGCTACGGCGAGGCGGTGCAGATCATCAAGACCGTGGCCAGAGACCCGTGGGGGGACCGGCCGAGAACTCACACCACCTGGTACGAGCCCTTCACCGACCAGGCCATCATCGACCAGGCCGTCGCCTTCGTGCTGTCGCGGCCGGTGACCACGCTCTGCAGCGTGGGAGACGTCACCGTGCTGCCCCGAGTGCTCGAGGCGGCCGAGCGGTTCCGGGCGATCGAGGCTCCCGCGGAGGCGGCACTGCTGGCGACGTCGGGCCGCTACCACTCGCCCTTCGTCGGCGACTGGGCCTGACCGTTCACCTCTAGGCGTAGAATCCGTGGCCGTGAGACCCGTCTCGCTCTCGCTCCTGCTCGGACTCGCCGCCGTCCTCGGCGGCCCGCCCCCGGCGTGGGCCGACGGGCACCCCCTCCTGGTGGACGCGCGGTGGCTCGCGGGGCGGCGTGCCGATTCCCGCGTGCGCATCGTGGACATGGTCACGGAGCCCGAGGAGTACCGGAAGGGACATATTCCCGGCGCCGTCTACCTCAACGTCAATGTCGACTGGACCGAACACCTGAGGCCCGACGGCACGTTCAAGCCCCTCGCCGCGTTGCGCACCCTGTACGTCGCCAGGGGGATCACGCCGGACAAGACCGTCGTGACCTACTGCCAGACCCAGCACCGCGCCTCCCACTCGTACTTCGTGCTGCGTCTCCTCGGCTACCCGCACGTCGTCGGGTACGACCGCTCCTGGTCCGAGTGGGGCAACCGCGAGGATCTGCCCATCGCCCGCTGAGACGTTCCCGCCAGCACTTCCCACAGGCTCACACGAGGGAGGACACGCTTGATGAGACTCGACTTCGTGCCGGCCCACCCCGAGGTGCCGGTGGAGGCGAGCCTCGCCGAGGTGCTCAAGGGCGCCCGGATCTTCCCCATCGACGACGGCTACGCCGGGGCCAACCGCAAGCGCCTGGTCGAGCGCTGGATCAACGAGGTGCTGAACCCGAAGGAATGAGGGGCCGGCGGCGAGCGGCTCGCGACCCCGCGCTCCTGGCGGCGGTCGTCGTCCTCTGGGCGCTGCTGGCGCTCTTCATCGTCTACCCGCTGGGGCGTCTCGTCGTTCGCACCTTCACCGACGGCGGCCACCTGACGCTCGGGAACGTGCTGGCCATCCTCGGGGACTCGAACCACCGCCAGGCCTTCTGGAACAGCCTGCTCCTGGGCGGGCTCGTGGGGGTCTGCGGCACCGCGCTCGGCTTCCTCTTCGCGCTGACGGCCGCGCGCGCCAACCTCTCGCGCGGCTGGGTCACGCTGCTGGACGCGGCGACGCTCCTGCCGCTGGTCTCGCCGCCCTTCACCACCGCCATCGCCATGATCTTCTCGTTCGGTCCGCGGGGCCTCATCACCTACGGGCTCCTCGGGCTCAAGGGGGTCACCGTTTACGGGCTCGCGAGCACGCTGTTCTCTGAGACGCTCACCTACTTCCCCATCGCCTACCTCACGCTGAAGCCGATCCTGGCCGGCATCGATCCCAACGTGGAGGACATGGCGCAGAGTCTGGGCGCCTCCCGCTGGCGGGTCTTCCTGACGGTGACCCTTCCGCTGGCGGTGCCCGGCTTCGCCAACGCCTTTCTCCTGCTCTTCACGGCCTCGCTCGCCGACTTCGCCACCCCGCTCATCCTGGCAGGCAATAGCTTCCCGGTGCTGCCGACCCAGGCGTATCTCCAGATCACGGGGCTCTTCGACCTCGGGGGTGGCGCCGTGCTCTCGTTTGTGCTGCTCGTGCCCGCGCTGGCGGTGTATCTGCTGCAGCGCTACTGGGTGAGCCGCCGCTCCTACGTGGCGGTGACGGGGAAGGTGGGCGCGCAGACGACCGTCAAGACCGTTGCGCCCTGGCTCAGGCTGCCGCTCCTCGGCGGCTGCCTCGCCGTCGCGGTGGCGATCCTCTACTTCTACTTGTGCCTGGCGCCGTCTGGGGCCGGCGGACAAGCCGCCGAGATCCACGGCGAGGACTCGGCCTTCGCCGCCTCCGGCGGGGCCATCGTCTGGGGCGTGCTCCGTGGCTCCACCGAGGAGGAGACCCAGGTCGTCCTGCGGATCGTCTCGCCCGGCTCACGCTGGAGCCACGTGAGCATGGAGGGCGTGGATCCGTTCACCCGGGCGCGCCGGCCGGTGGTCGAGCCAGTGACGCTGGCAGGCCCCGTGGACGTGACCATGCCCCGGGCCTCCTTCGCCGATTTCCCGCGCCGGGAGATCATGCTCTACCGCTCAGCAGAGGACGCGCGCGCCGGGCGGCCCGGGCTCACCGTGTACTATCTGGGCGTGCCCGATACCACGCCCGAGTTCGCCTCGGAGGCCGCGCTGTCGTCTTATCTGACGGCGCGCCTCACCCGGCTCTCGCCGGTCCCTTGACGCCACTCGCCCGCCGTGGGCGCCATCTCGGAGCGCTGGGGAGTCCCCCCGGCCTTCCTCTCGGCCGGCTCGTTCGGGCTTGTCGGGCTGGCGGCCGTCATGGTCTGGTGGAGGGTGCGCGTGAGGGCGGGCGCGATCGGCGCGGGGTGAGCCGCAGCCGAAGAGCGAGGGGAGGAGGAGAGCGATGACCGCGAGCGTGCCCGGACACGCGCGGGTGGTGATCATCGGCGGCGGCATCGTCGGGTGCAGCCTCGCGTATCATCTGACGAAGCTCGGGTGGCGTGACGTGGTCCTGCTCGAGCAGGGGAGCGTGAGCGGCGGCACCACCTGGCACGCGGCCGGGCTCGTGGGGCAGCTCCGGTCCTCGAGCAATCTCACCCAGCTCATCCGCTACAGCACCCGGCTCTACAGCGAGCTCGAGGCCGAGACGGGGCAGGCCACGGGCTGGAAGCGCTGCGGCAGCCTGAGCGTCGCCCGCAACCCGGAGCGCATGACCCAGCTCAGGCGCAACGCCTCTCTCGCGCGCGCCTACGGCATCGAGGCCGAGGAGGTCGGGCTCACGGAAGCGCTCGCGCTCTACCCGCTGATGCGCACGGACGATCTGGTGGGCGCGGTGTGGATCCCGGGCGACGGCAAGGCCAACCCGGCCGACATCACCCAGGCGCTGGCGCGGGGGGCGCGCCAGGGGGGCGCCCGGATCGTCGAGAACGTGCGGGTCACGGGCGTCAGGCTCGCCGGGAGCGCGGTGGCCGGCGTCGAGACGTCCGCGGGGGGCATCGCCAGCGAGATCGTCGTCAACGCCGCCGGCATGTGGGCCCACGAGCTCGGGCGCCTGAGCGGGGTGACGATCCCGCTCCATGCCTGTGAGCACATGTACATCGTCACCCACCCCATCGACGGCGTCATGCCCGACCTGCCCGTGATGCGGGATGCCGACGGCCATATCTACTTCAAGGAGGAGGTGGGCGGCCTCCTGATGGGCGGCTTCGATCCCTGGGCCAAGCCCTGGGGCATGGGCGGCATCCCCGCGGACTTCTCCTTCGGGACGCTCCCGCCGGACTGGAGCAAGTTCGAGGTTCTCATGACGAATGCGCTCCAGCGCGTGCCGGCGCTGGAGACGGCTCCCGTGCGCACGCTGCTCAACGGCCCCGAGAGCTTCACCCCCGACAACTACTTCATCCTCGGTGAAGCCCCGCAGGTGCGGCGCTACTACGTCGCGGCAGGGTTCTGCTCGGGCGGCATCGCGGCGGCGGGGGGCGCGGGCAAGGCGCTCGCCGAGTGGATCGTCGGCGACGAGCCCCCGATGGACCTCTGGCAGGCGGACATCCGGCGATTCATGCCCTTTCACGGCAACCGCTGCTTCCTCAGAGACCGCGCGAGCGAGATCGTCGGCGTCCACTACTACGTCGCCTTTCCCAACCGCGAGCTCGAGACAGGCCGGGGGCTCCGCCGCTCGCCGGTGTACGAGCGGCTCCGCGCCACAGGCGCCTGCTTCGGCGCCAAGATGGGCTGGGAGCGGGCCAACTGGTTCGCGCCCGATGGTGTCACGCCCGAGACCATGTACTCCTTTGGCCGCCAGAACTGGTTTCCCCACGTCGCGGCCGAGCACCGCGCGGCACGAGAGGCCGTCGCGATCTTCGACCAGACCTCGTTCTCCAAGTTCGTCCTGGAAGGGCCGGACGCGGAAGCGATCCTCCAGCGCCTCTGCGCCAACGACGTGGCGGTGGCGCCCGGCAGGCTGGTCTACACGGCGTTTCTCAACGAGCGCGGGGGGTTCGAGAGCGACCTCACCGTCACCCGCCTGGCGGAGGACGCGTACTTCATCGTCACGGGCACGGCCCAGACGACGCGCGACTTCCACTGGATCAAGCAGCACATCTTCGAAGGCGCTCGTGCCGTGCTCACCGACGTCACGGGGGCCTTCGCCGTGCTGGGGGTGATGGGGCCGCGCTCGCGGGAGCTGCTCTCGCGCGTGACCGATGCGGATGTGAGCAACGAGGCCTTTCCCTTCGCCACCATGCAGGAGATCGGGATCGGCCAGGCGCCGGTGCGCGCGTCCCGCATCACCTATGTCGGCGAGCTCGGCTGGGAGATCTACGTGCCGATGGAGCTCGCCGCGGGCGTGTACGACACCCTCCGGGAGGCCGGCCAAGAGTTCGGGCTCAAGGACGCGGGCTACTACGCCATCGACTCGCTGCGCATGGAGAAGGCCTATCGGGCCTGGGGACGGGAGCTGACCCCCGACGACACGTCGCTCGAGGCCGGGCTCGGCTTCGCCGTGCGCCTCGACAAGGGCGTGCCCTTTCTCGGACGGGAGGCCCTGCTGCGCCAGAAGGAGCAGCCCCTCACCAAGCGTCTGGTGACCTTCGTGCTCGAGGATCCAGAAGCCCTGCCGCTGGGGGACGAGCCCATCGTCTGCGACGGGAGAATCGCCGGCTCAGTGACATCGGCCGCCTTCGGCCACACCCTCGGGCGCGCCGTCGCCATGGGCTATGTCCGGCGCGCCGAGGGAGTGGACGCCGCCTTCATCGAGTCCGCGGGCTTCGAGCTGGAGATCGCGGGAGACCGCTTCAAGGCCTGGGGGAGCCTCAAGGCCCCCTACGATCCACAGAGCCTGCGCGTGAAGGCGTGATGCGGTGGACCGGCTGTCCGCGGTGAAGGCGTAGCGGGAGCCGGGGGAAACGCAACTGACGAGCCGCGGCGCGCTCCCGCTGGCGCTCGTGATCTCGCTCGTGGCGGCGGCCTGCGCCTCGCCAGCCCAGCGCTTCACCGAGCGGGTCGCAGCGCTCGGTCTCGGCACCGAGATGGTGGCCGGTACGCTGTTCCAGCACATGGTGTTCCGCCAGGCGCGCGGCGCGTCGCGGACGCTCCATGTCTATCTCGACGGCGACGGCACCCCGTGGCATCTGGGACGGCCGACTGCCGACCCGACCCCTCGCGATCCGCTCGTCCTCGAGCTGATGGCCCTCGATGCCGGGCCGAGCCTCTACCTGGGCCGCCCCTGCTACCATGGGCTGGCCGCGGAGCCGCCCTGCGCGAGCGCCCTGTGGACGGAGGCGCGCTACTCGGAGGAGGTCGTGGCGAGCCTGGCAGCGGCGCTGAGGCGCATTCTAGACAGGGGCGGCGTGGACCGCGTCGTGTGGTTCGGCCACAGCGGGGGCGGGACGCTCGCGGTGCTGCTGGCGCCGCGCTTCCCGGAGACGGCGGCCATCGTCACGGTGGCGGCGAATCTCGACATCGACGGCTGGGCCGACCTGCACGGCTACCCGCATCTCACGGGGTCACTGAACCCGGCGCGGCAGCCGGCGCTCCCGGCAGGGATCTACCAGCGGCATTACGCGGGGGGGAAGGATCGGATCGTGCCGGCCGAGATCGTGGCGCGGGGGCCCATCGGGCCGGGGACGCTCAGGGTAATCCCGTCCTACGATCACCTCTGCTGCTGGACCGAGATCTGGCCCGAGATCCTGGCCGAAGTGGAAGGGCGAGCCGAGCCGGAGGCGAGGTGAGCGGATCCGGAGATCCGGGCGAGCGTGAGCGAGCCAGGGCGAGCCGAGCCGGAGGCGAGCGTGAGCGAGCCGAGCTGACTCCTAGCGGCCTGCTAGAAGCCGTAGCGCAGGCCGGCCGTCACCGTATGGCTGAACTGATTGGCGTAGCCGACGAGGGCGCGGTAGTTGACGAAGCCCGCGAGCCCGCCGGGGAACACCAGGCTGACCCCGGCACCCAGGTTGCCGTAGTCCCGGTCCGGCGGCTCCGTCTTGAAGCTCAGCCGCGTGCGGGTGAAGTCCTCGTGGAACCGGAAGTGGACCACCCGCTGGTCGCGCAGGAACTCGTGCACGTAGTCGGCCGTGACCTGGGGCACCACGACGCCGATGGGGGTGCTGAACGCGATGGAGCCGAAGAGCCCGAGCGTCGTCGTCAGCGAGTCCTGATGCTGCCCCTCGTAGTTCAGCTCGAGCCCGGTGTCCATCTGCGGCTTCGACTGCCACCCGTGCTCCTTGAAGGCGTCCACGGTGTTGTACGTGTAGCTGACGCCCACCCGCGGGCCCACCGTGATGTTCCGGAGCACGACGTCGTAGCCGGTGGTCGCGCTCGTCCTGAACTCCTCGCCGCCCGTGTCCCCCTGGGCGAAGCCGTCCACGATGTTCAGCACGCCGCCCCGCAAGAAGGTGTACGTGGCCCGCCGTTTCTGGTCGTACTCCTTGTGGTTGTAGCCGATGGTGGCGTCCACGAAGAGGTTCGGCATGGGGAGGATGCTCGCGTAGAGCATGCCGCCCCAGGAGTCGGTGGCGAAGGAGCCGCCGTGCTCGTCGAACTCGCCCGTGGTCCGTGATGTGGTGAGCGCGATCCCCAGGATGAGGGAGCTGGTGACGGCGTAGTCGGCCCCGAAGGTGATGCCCTTGGTGTCCGACTCGTGGCCTGTCGTGAAGCGCGTCGCGTCCTGCTCGAAGCGCTCGTACTCGCCGGAGGCGAAGACGCCGAGGCGGCCCATCTGGACGGAGTCCGCGGCGGCGGCCCGCGTCTCCCCCGTCGCCAGGGCCAGGCGCGCCTCGCGCAGCCGCTCCCGGACCCGGCGCTCCTCGGCCGTCACCTGCTGGGTGGTCAGGAGCGTGATCCCGGCCCCGCTCGAGGCCCCGCTGGAGGTCGCGGGGATCGCGCAGATGTCTGCCAGGCTCCCGTCGTAGCTCAATGCGGCCGACCCCTTCAGGCCCGCGCAGTTGCCGTCCAGCGCGCGCTTGATCGCCTCGTTGAAGGTCTGGGCCTGGGCGGGGGGAGCCGGCGCGACCAGGAGGAACGCTGACAGCGCGATCGCGCCTGCGCAGGTCACGGCGGTCGAGACAACGCGGGTCCTCATGGTGGCCTCCACCCCTGGTTCTCCCCGGGCCGGGGTCGGTCCGATTGGACTCGACCTATACCACAGTCGGGCCTCGAGGCACATAGCCTTTGGTGGGCCAGATCGGCCCGCTCCCGTAGGGGGGTGTCGCCAGGAGCGGTTGTCCCCGGACCCGGGATCAGTTGCTGGCGCGAGCGAAGATGAAGTCGCCGGACTCGTGGCCCGCGAACTTGATGGGGGCGTACTCGGGGATCTGCGGGGCGTCGACGCGCTGCTGGGCCTCCGCCGCCACCCGCAACTGCAAGTGCCGGAACATCTCCTGACCGAGGAGCACGCCTGAGTTGTTGCGGAGGATCTCGGTGAAGGACTGGGCGAAGACCGAGTGGGGGCCGCCCACCGAGTCCAGCACCGGCTCCACGCCCCCGGAGCTCATCGCCATGCGCGAGCGCTTCTGCGCCATGAGCTGCATGAGCTTGGCCCGGTCGCCCTCGCTGAGCCCACCCTCGAGCTGGCCCAGGGAGGAGCGGGTGAGCGTTCCCGAGAAGCAGGAGTCGGCCACCACCAGGAGCTGGCGCACCGTCATGGCATTGAGCACGTCCGTGATGGCGCTGTTGGAGATCCAGTTGGCGGAGCTGTTGGGCTCGGCGTCCACGGGCAGCCAGTGGCCGCGCTGGTTCACCTTGTCGAGCTCGCCGTGCCCGGCGTAGTAGATGAGGAGGTTGTCCTTCTCGGTGAGCCGCTCGCGCATGGCGTTGAGCGCCGACAGCGTGTCGTAGCGGGTGGCGTTCAGCAGGAGCGTCACCTTGAAGCCGTAGTCGCGCTCGAGGATGCGCGCGACCTCCCGGGCGTCGTTCACGGCAGTGCGGAGCCGCCGCAGTATCTTGTAGTCGTTGTTGCCGATGACGAGGGCGTGATAGGTTCCCAGCGCGATGTCCTTCTGCGCGAGCGGCGAGCCGACCTTGGCCGGGGCCGCGGCGCCGGTCGCGGCCATCTGCGTCTCCGGCGACGACAGGATCAGGAACTCGAGGGTGGACTTCCGCCCGCGCCGGTCGACGGCCACGATGCGCACCCGCTCGTCCACCGATCGCGTGAGGCCGACCTGGCTCTTGAAGAGGTTGTCGCTGCCGAGCTTCTCCTCGAGCCCGTTGACCGTGAGCGACAGGAGCCCGTCGCTCGCGTTGACGCGCCCCACCACAACCAGCCGATCGGCCGCCGGTGCCCGCGCGGCCCGCGTGCCGCGCGTGATGACCAGCTCGGGCTCGATGAGCTGGATGTCGGGGCCGGCGTCCGCGGTACGCTGCCGGATGCGGGTGAGATCTGCCCTCAGAGCGGTGGAGTCGGCCTCGGAGCGTGCGAGGGAGGCGCGCAGGTCCGCGAGCTCCCGATCTTTCGCGGCGAGCCGCGTCTCCCCCTGGGTGACGGACGCCTCGAGCTCGCGGATCTTGACGCTGGCGGCCTGCTCGCTCTTGCGGGCGGTCTCGAGGTCCTGGCGCAGGCGGCCGAGCGCCCCGCGCTCGGCCGCGGCCTCGCTGCCACGCTCGGCCAGGCTCTTGCGGAGCGCCTCGGCCTCGCGCTGGGAGCGGTCGAGCTCGGCGCCGCGCTGGCGCTCGAGGCGCTCGGCCTCGGCGCGTCTGGCGGCGGCCTCGGCCTCCGACCGGCTCAGGGAGACGCGCAGCGCGGCCAGGTCACCGTCCCTGGCGGCGAGCCGGGCCTCGCGCTCGGCGATGGCCTGCTCGATCTCGCGCAGGCGCGCCGCCTGGGTCTGCTCGTTCCCCCGCGCGGCCTCGAGATCCTGGCGCAGCCGGGTGAGGGTGTCGCGCTCGGCTGCGGCCTCGCCCCCGCGCTCGGCGAGACGCTTGCGCAGGTCTTCGACCTCGCGCTGGGCCCGTGCCGTCTCGGCAGCGCGCTCGCGCTGGAGCCGGTCCAGCTCCGCACGCTTGGCCGCGGCCTCGGCCTCGGAGCGCGTCACGGAGGCGCGGAGGTCGCCGAGCTCGCGGTCCTTGGCGGCGAGGCGGGTCTCTCGCTCCGCGATCCCGGCCTGGAGCTCGCGGAGGCGTACGGCGGTGGCCTGCTCGCTCTTGCGGGAGGCCTCGAGGTCCTGGCGCAGCCGCGCGAGGGTCCCGCGCTCGGCCTGCATCTCACCTTGGCGCTGATCGAGTCTCTGGCGCAGGCTGTCCAGCTCCCGCTGGGTGCGGTCGAGCTCGCCCTGCTTCGTCTCGAGCTGGCGCCGAAGCTCGCCCACCTCGGTCCTGAGCTGCTGGACTTCGGCCGATGTCTCGACGGGCGCGATGGTGAAGGAGAGGTTGCCGAGACCCGCGGCGCGGCGGTACCAGGTGAGCGCCTGGGGCGGGTCCTTCGGGACGCCGAGCCCCTGCTCGTACAGGTGGCCCAGGTTGATGGCCGCCCGCGAGTAGCCGCTCTCGGCCGCCCGCCGGTACCACTCGGCGGCCGCCGCGTGGTCGGGGGGAACGCC
Organism: Candidatus Rokubacteria bacterium GWA2_70_23; assembly: GCA_001788395.1. Classification (GTDB taxonomy): domain Bacteria; phylum Methylomirabilota; class Methylomirabilia; order Rokubacteriales; family CSP1-6; genus UBA12499. Next base: position 12,480 of record MGBT01000054.1, on the reverse strand, counting down.
CAGGCCCTTCTCGAAGATCTCGCCCACGTAGGTCTGGGCGGAGGCGTCGCCCTCCTTCGCCAGCGGCAGCCAGATCTTGAGCGCCGTGGCGTAGTTGGAGCGATCGAAGGCGACGTACTCTCCGCCCCGGATCTCGCAGTCGCGCGTGCTGGTCTTGATGGCGCGGCGCGCCGTGAGGAAGGTGACCTCTGCCCCGAGTCGGCGGATCTGGCCGGGCAGGAGGCAGTCCACGATCATGAAATCCTCGGCCTTGCCGGGGTTCTGCTGGAGCTGGGTGGCCGCCTCCCGGCCTGCATCCCCGGTGGCGGCGCAGCCGGCGAACAGGAGCGTGGCGAGGGCGAGGGCGGTGAGGCTGTTTCGCCGCCGAGCGATGGGGAGAGGGGGCGCCTTCGGACCGCGCATGCACTACGCACTATCAGGGGAGAGGCGCCGCCTGTCAATATGGGTGCTTGACACCCCTTCGCGCGACGAAGGAGAATCGGCACCCCGGCACCAAGGCGGGCCAGCTCGAATACGTTTCGCCGGAAAGGGGCCACACATGCCGACCCATCGCCGATTTCTCGCCGTGCTCGTGGCGCTGTCCCTCGTGGGTCTGGCGGCCTCATCCGCGCCGGCCCAGCCGAAGCGCGGCGGGGTCCTCCGGGTGGCCGAGCGCGCCGATCCGGTGGGCTTCGACACGCTGGGCAAGAAGAAGGCCTCCGTGTACACCCAGCTCGTGTTCGCCTACACCCACAACCGGCTCTTCAAGTACGGGCCCGGGGGCGAGATCGTCCCCGACCTCGCCGCCGCCCACTCGCAGCCGAGCCCGACCACCTATGTGGTCACGCTCCGGAAGGGCGTGCACTTTCACAACAAGCCCCCGGTCAATGGCCGGGAGCTCACCTCGGAGGATGTCAAGTTCACCTTCGAGCGGGTCGTGGCCTCCCCCGAGGCGCGACTCTTCCCCACGCTCAAGGCCGTGACCACGCCGGACCGCTACACCGTCCGCTTCGAGCTGTCGGCCCCATCCTCCGCGTTCCTGGCCAATCTCGCCGCGACGACCATGTACATCTACGCCAAGGAGGCGGGCAAGCCGACCCCCGACGGCGGCCGCGACTACACCGCCGTGGACACGGTGGTGGGCACGGGGCCCTTCATGCTCGAGGAGTACCGGGAGAAGCAGCGGCTCGTCTTCAAGCGCCACCCCGCCTACTTCGAGGCGGGCAAGCCCTATCTCGACGGCGTGGAGATCTACCTCATCGCCGACGCCTCGGCCCAGCTGGCGGCGCTGCGCTCGGGCCGGATCGACATCCTGGTGGCCAGCACCGGGCAGGGGCTGCCCCATCTGCTGGCGCCCGAGGCCCGCACCGTGTCCGGGGCGTCGGTCATCACCCACAAGGTGTTCCAGACCAGCGAGAATGTCATCGGCCGCCTCGACATGAAGCCCTGGAGCGACGTCCGCGTGCGGCGCGCCGTCTCCATGGCCATCGACCGCTCCACCTACATGAAGGTGATCTTCCCCGAGGGCGCCGACATCATCTCGGGGCCGATCCCCGCCGCCTCGCGCTACTTCGTCCCGGTCGAGCGGCTCGGGGAGGCGGCCCAGTCCTACCAGTACAACGTGGCCGCCGCAAAGAAGCTCCTGGCCGAGGCGGGGTACGCGGGCGGCTTCAAGACCAAGCTCTACACCACGGTGGGCTACGGGCCCGAGTACGTCACGCGGACCGAGCTCCTCAAGGACATGCTCTCCAAGATCGGCATCGAGGCGAGCATCGTGGTGCAGGAGTATCCCGTCTGGATCGCCAGCACCTACAAGGGCAGCTACGAGGGGCTCGTGCACATCCCGGCCTGGACGCTCGGCGACGAGGACGAATGGCTCGGCGCCTACACCCCCGGCGACACGCGCAACCACATCCACGTCGAGGACGGCCGGCTCACGGAGCTGATCCGCCTGGCGCGCCAGGCGCCCAGCGAGCAGGCGCGCGCCCAGCAGATAGCCCAGTTCGTGCGCACCTTCCACGAGAACATGTACCGGGTCTTCCTGCCGCTGCCGGCGCTCCTGACGGTGATGAGCAACCGCGTGAAGGGCTACGTGCCGAGCGTCCGCGGCTACAGCTATGCGACGGGGCTCGTGGACGTGTGGGTGGAGTGACGCGGGCCGACTGCCGGCCTGAGCCGTAGCGCGCGCGGGATCCGTGTGAGGAGGTACCTCGCCCAGCGTCTCCTCCTGATGATCCCCACGCTGCTCCTGGTGAGCCTGATGGTCTTCGCGATCATGCGCCTCATTCCCGGAGACGTGGTGAGCCTCATGTTCCAGGACCTCGGCTATGCCCAGAGCCTCGCGGAGATGCGCGCCCGGCTCGGGCTGGACCTGCCTGTCCACGAGCAGTACCTGCGCTGGCTCGGCGGCCTCCTGCGCGGTAATTTCGGCGAGTCACTCTGGACCCAGCGCACCGTGGTGAGCCAGCTCGCCGAGCGGCTGCCGGTGACGCTCGAGCTGACGCTCCTGTCCATCGCGCTGGCCGTGCTGTACGGCGGCATCACGGGGATCGCGGCCGCCGTGAGGCCGGATGGCTGGCTCGACGTGACGCTCCGGAGCATCGCCATCGCGTTCCTGTCGCTCCCCACGTTCTGGCTGGGCACGCTCGCCATCGTGCTGCCGTCGCTGTACCTCGGGTGGAGCCCGAACATCCAGCTCGTGGACGCGAGGGCGGATCCGCTGGGCCACCTCGGCCAGTTCCTCCTGCCGGCGGCCATCCTCGGCACCCACCTGGGGGCGCCCGTCATGCGGATGAGCCGCGCGATGATGCTCGAGGTGTTCCGTCAGGACTACATCCGCACCGCGTGGGCCAAGGGGCTGGCCGAGCGGCGCGTGATCCTCAAGCACGCCCTGCGGAATGCCGTGATCCCCACCGTCACCATCCTGGGGGTCCAGATGGCGCAGGCGCTCGGCGGCAGCGTGGTCATGGAGGTCCTGTTCCAGCTGCCCGGCATGGGGAGCCTGCTCATCGAGGCCGTGGCCCACCGCGACTTCCCCATGTTCCAGTCCCTCGTGCTCTGCCTGGCGCTCCTCGTGATGGCGGTGAACCTCGCGGTGGATCTCGCCTACCTCGCCATCGACCCGCGCCTCCGGACTCACGGACGATGACGGGAGCCCGGAGGGTCATCGCGACGCTGATCCGCCGGAAGCCGCTCGGCGCCGTGGGCGCCGTGATCGCGCTCGGCATGGTGCTCGTGGCGATCTTCGCCGACGTGCTCGCCCCCTACGAGTTCAACGACACCGCGCTGCTGCGGGCGCTCCAGCGGCCGGGCGCCACCCACTGGTTCGGCACCGACGAGCTGGGGCGCGACGTCTACAGCCGGGTGATCCACGGCGCGCGCGTGTCCATGCTCGTGGGGCTCGCGGCCACCGCCATCTCCATCGGCCTCGGCGGGCTGATCGGCATCGTGAGCGGGTACTTCGGCCGCCGGGTGGACCTCGTGCTGCAGCGGCTCGTGGATGCGTGGATGGCGTTTCCGGGGCTGGTGATGGCCATCGTGATCCTGGCGCTGCTGGGGCCGGGTCTGTGGAGCGTCATCCTGGCCCTCGGCGTGAGCCAGGCCTTCTCCCAGTCGCGGACCATCCGGAGCGCCACCCTCGTCGTGCGCGAGCAGCCCTACATCGAGGCGAGCCTGGCGGTGGGCGCATCCCACTGGCGCGTGCTCGGGCGCCACGTGCTGCCCAACGTCGTGGCGCCCATCATCATCGTCGCGAGCACCTTCCTCGGCTTCGTCATCCTGGTGGAGGCCGCCGTGTCCTTTCTCGGCTACGGCGTGCCGCCGCCCCGGCCCTCGTGGGGCGGCATGCTCTCCGCCACCGGGCGCGTCTACATGATCCGCGCCCCCTGGCTGTCCATCTTCCCGGGCCTCGCGCTGAGCCTGGCCGTGTTCGGCTTCAACGTCCTGGGCGATGCCCTGCGCGACCTGCTGGACCCGCGCCTCCGGGCGAGCTGAACCCGGGGCCGCCGTTCATGGCTTCGGGGTGCCGAGGCCCGTGAGCGTCTCGGTGATCTCGTCGAGGATCCCGGGGTCGTCGAGGGTCGCCGGCACCCCGCACTCGGCGCCCTCGGCGATCGTCTTCATGGTGCCCCGCAGGATCTTCCCCGAGCGCGTCTTGGGCAGTCGCTTGACGACGCCCGAGGTCTTGAAGGCGGCCACCGGGCCGATGCTTTGCCGGACCTTCTCCACCAGCTCGCGCGCGATGTCGGAGGCGGCCTAGACTCACCGCCGGCAGCGGTCCGGCCGCCGTCGTCCCCACCATGTTCGGTGTATCAATCTCTGGCTCCTCAGCAGAATCTGTGGGTGAAGAAGGGGGTGTGAATCGGAGGTAGGACGGGCATCGAAGGGGGGGAGGGCATCCCGGCCCCGACTCTGCGAAGATGGCAGCGCCAAGCAAACCATCAGCGCGAAGGAGAGGGGACCGGGATGCGGTTGAAGACTATCCTGAATCGGATCGAAAAGCATCAGGGGTTCCTGTACGATGCGGTCCGCCTGGAGGAGGAGGACAGGAGGCGGGTCATCGAGGTGGCGATTCGGCCCCGCGCCCACAGCCGGCCGACCTGTTCGGGCTGCCAGCAGCCCGGGGCGGGGTACGAGATGGCCCACCTCAGCAAGGCGATCGATGAGGTCCGGGCCGCGGAAGCCCGCGCCTTGAAGGCTCAGGGCCGGGAGCCGGTCCTCACCCACACCCGCTGGCTGTTGCTCAAGCGACCCGAGAACCTGACGGAGGCGCAAGAGGGCCGACTGGCCGAGCTCCTCCGGTACACCCTCAAGGCGGTCCGGGCCTGCCTCCTGAAGGAAGACTTGCAGTTCTTCTGGACCTCCCTCTCCCCCGCCTGGGCGGGTCGCTTCTTGGATCGGTGGTGCACCCGGACGGGGCGCTCGCGCCTGGAGCCCATGCAGACAGTCGCCCGAATGCTCCGCCGCCATCGCGCGCTGTTGCTCAACTGGTTCCGGGCCAAGGGCTCGATCTCCAACGGCGCCGTCGAGGGTTTCAACAACAAGGCCAAGCTCACCACCCGAAGAGCCTATGGTTTCCGCACCTTCCGCGCCATCGAAGTCGCCCTCTATCATGCCCTCGGCAACCTACCCGAGCCGCAAGCCACCCACAGATTCTGCTGAGGAGCCGGAATGTGCTAGCGTGACTGCCAAGAGGGAATTGCCCTGGGAGGCGGCCATGTCCGTTCAGATCATTCATCCGTATGTGACAGAGGTAGAGGGAGTGGCCGGGGGGAAGCCCGTGATCAGGGGCACCCGGACCCCGGTGCGCAGTATCGTCGCATATCACCGAATGGGCAATGCGGCGGAAGAAATCCAGGCGAAAGTCCCCCATCTGTCACTGGCCCAGATCTACGACGCGCTGTCCTTCTATTACGATCACCAGGCGGAAATTGACGCCGACATTGAGGCGAATCGGGAAGAGTATGTCCGGGGCACCCTTGACCGGTGACGATTCGTCTCTACCTCGATGAAGACGTGGATGTGGCGCTGGCCGCGGCCCTCCGTCAACGTGGCATCGAGGTGCTCACCACACAGGAAGCCGGACACCTCGGGCTCCGAGATGAAGACCAGCTCACGTTTGCGACCCGAGGGGAGCGCGTGTTCTTTACCCACAACCGTGGCGATTTTGCCCGGCTGCACAAGGAGATGACGCGCGAGGGGCGATCCCATGCGGGCATTATCCTGTCCGATCAGCTGCCCGTCGGTGTGCTCCTCCGCAGACTCTCGAACCTCTGTTTTCGGCTGACTCAAGAAGAGATGACCACTCGTCTGGAATTTCTGGGGAGCTGGGGGTGACTGGAAGCTGAGCGGTCGCGCAGCCGACAAGACCCGGACCCTCAGTAAGCCGTAAGACCACCATCGCACACCCTCGCGCCTCCGCAATGCTCACTCTGGTGTCGTGCACGACGCAGCCAGTCGCAGGTTGACTCGTATAACTCCAGAGTTATAATGCTCGGGTGGCCGGAGACCCGACGGCGTGGACGGTCGAGTGGCATACCACGGCCAGCGGCCAGCGCCCGCTGCGCACCTTCCTCGAAGGTCTCGCCGGACGGAACCGAGAGGAGGCGATCGCGCTCATCGAGCTCGTCGGTCGGTGGGGCAATCAGCTTCGCCCTCCGCGGTCCAAGCCGCTGGGCGGTCGCCTCTTCGAGTCGCGCGGGCACGACGTGCGGATCTTCTACACGTTCCGGCCCGGTCGTCGGATCGTGCTGCTGGACGGTCTCGTGAAGAAACGGGATCAGATCCCCCATGACGTGCTCGCGCTCGTCCGCCGCTACCAGAGCGAGGCAGAGGCCACGAGCGCACGATGAAGCGGACGCAACAGGCGGGAGGCACCATGAAGAAAGGGACCGAGCTACGCCCATGGATCGGGCAGCAGTACCACGCTAATCCCAAGCTGAAGCGACGGGTTGAGGAGCTCGTCACCGAGATGGAGATCGAGCAGGGCCTGGTGGCGCTTCGCGAAGAGCGGGGCGTCTCGCAGACCGCACTGGCCAAGATGATCGGCGTGAGTCAGCCTGCGATCGCGAAGCTCGAATCCGGCAGGACCAGGAACGTCGAGATCAAGACCCTGGTCCGCTACGCCGCAGCGCTCGGGGGCCGTCTCAAGGTCGACGTCGTCAGGGAGCCGCGCGGGCGGTGGGTCACCCCCCGTCGGCAGACGCGGGCACGATCCCCGGCGGCCCACGATCCCTGAGCCCCGGAGCAGCGCCGCGTTCTGCTGCCACCGCTCCGGCTTCGTGGTACCGACGATCGCGGGGTGGACACCCGGCACGCCGAGCGTGAAGCGCAGCGAGACCCGCGTCATCGCCCGAGGACCGTCAGGAGCCGCTCCAGGTCTCCGGCCTCAACACCGGGACGCAGCGCGGATAGACGAGCCGCCTCTCCCAGAGGGCGATACAACTTCAGGCTCCTCAGCAGTGTCCCGGTCGGCGCCTTGACCCCCCCTGGGGGCCATGGCCCTCCAGCGAGCGATCTCCCGGCCCCGCGACGCCAAGCACACCGTGCTCCACACCGTCATTCGCGAGCCCCTGGAACCCTTGCTGCAGACGGTGTCAGACCAGGGCGACGGCGGCGGCCTGCCCCGGTTCGTCGAGCCGGAGTTCCGCGACGTCCTGCGCTGCGGGGTCCTGGCCGAGGGCTTCACGCGGCTGCGGTGTGCCGAGGGTGCGTTCGAGCGTCGCGTGCCGTTCTCGTGTCACGGGCGCGGCGTCTGCCCGAGCTGCGGGGGTCGGCGGATGGCGGAGCGCGCCGCGTCCCTCGTCGACGCAGGGCGGCCACACGTGCCGATCCGCCAAGGGGGGCTCACCCTGCCGTATCGGCTACGCGACCGCCTGGCGTGGGACCATGCGGTGGGTCGCGCGGTCCTGGGAGTGTCTGCCCGAGGGCGGCTCGCCTTCTCTGCGGGCCCCGCGCGCGCACGCGGCCTCCGCGCCGGTCAGCCCGGGACCGTGACGGCGATCCAGCGCGTCGCCAGCGGCGTGACTGTCACCGTCCACGTCCATCCCCTGGGGCTCGACGGCAGCTTCAGCGCCGGCCCGCCGGATGGGCTCACGGTCCACCCTGCGTCACCGCCACGCGACGAGGAGGTGGCCCCCGTGCTCGCCACCATCCGCCGGCGCATGCGGCGCGTGCTGGGTCGGCGCACTCTCGAGCCCGGCGCTGCGGACACGGAGCCCGCAGACCCGTTCGCCGAGGCATCGCCGGTGCGGGCCGGCCTCGTCGGCGCCTCGGTCCAGGGCCGCGTCGCGCTGGGCCCACGCACGGGGGCGCGGGTGCGGCGCCTGGGCCACGAGCCGGGCACGGCCGACGTCGGCTCCCGCGGCCCGCGCCAGGCACCCCTCGACGGCTTCGAGCTGCACGTCACCGTCTGGGTCCCCCCCAACGATCGTGCGCGCCTGGAGCAGCGCTGCCGGTCTCTCCTGCGCCCGCCCCTCGCCCAGGATCGGCTCCACCTCCGCACCGACGGGCGCGTCCTCGTGACACGCAAGGCCGCCTGGCGCGACGGCACGACGCAGGGGCTCTTCGAGCCCCTCGAGTTCCTCGAGACGCTCGCGGCCCTCACCCCGCGGCCCGCGATACATGTGCTGCGCTCCCACGGCGCCCGGGCCCCGCATGCCCGCTGGCGCTCCCAGGGCGTCGGCTCCGGCCGCACGGTGGCCGGAGATTCGGACGCCGGCCAAGGCGACGCCGGCCCGCGCGACGCCGGGGGCCCACGCCCCCCACGCTCCTGGGCCTGGGCGGCGCTGATGCCCCGGGCGGTCGCGCTCGACGTGTTGGCCTGTCCCCGCCGTGGCGGTCGCCTGTGTCTCGTCGCCCCCGTGCACGACCCCGGTGTCGTGCGCGCGCTCCTCGCCCACCTTGGGCTGGCGCCGGCCCCAGACCCCCCCGGACCGGCCCCGCCCCAGCCCGACCACGCCGCGGCCACCTCTGTCACCCCCGCCCGGGGGCCAGGCGGGCCTCTCACGGTCCGCTCAGAGGTCTCCTCGATCGACGGCGACTGCCGCCAGGGCAGCCGTCTGCGCCGCGCACGCGGTCCTTGACGACGCCCCTGTCCCGCGAGCAGGATCGCCGCAGGAGCCGGATCAGAGCCGGGCGGTCTCGGCTCCAGGGAGGGCTCCGGGGCCGGCGGCTCGACGACGCTGGGGTCTTTCAGAAGGTCCTGGATGCCCGCTGCATGGGGCCGCGTGATGCGAACTGGCGCTAATGTTTCCTATGGGCCGCCCAGGGGGGCCACCCGGTACGGCGTCTCGACCTCGTCCCACCATCCGGGCCGCGGCGCGGCCGAGGCGAACGCGGCGACGAACTCGCGCTGCCGCGCCTGCCGTTCGGCCTCGAGCCTCGCCTTCTCGGTCTCGGCGCGCTGCCGCTCGCGGCCCTGGTAGTAGTGGTACTCGCCGCCTGCGCTTCGTAGTCGCCCGGGTAGCGGCGGGGGTTGGCCGGATTCTCGTCGATGCTGACGTGCATCCGGTACTTCCCCGGCTCGGGGCGCTCGAGCACGGACGCGCCCGGCGCGTCCGCCTTCCGCACCCGGCAGCCGAGCCACCGCGAGGGCGTGTAGTTGAAACAGGTGAAGTCCGGCGACGCCTGCGGATCGAGCGCCTGCCCGTCGAAGCGCAGATCGATCGGGATGCGCGCCTGCGCGCCCGCCGCGAGCGCGAGCACGGCGGCGCCCGCCGCGAGCCAGAGCGCCGTCCCAATGTCATCGGCGACCTCCCGGTGTCATCGGCGACCTCTCGGCAGTGATTGTGGCACATCGGCAGCTCCCGCCGCGCCCACGACGGGGTAGGGCAACGGGCGAGTCCCGGGGTAGGATGCGCCTGTGAGCGAGATCGACCCGGGGGCGGCGCGCCTTACCGGCGCCTGGCGGCGCCGGCGCCGTGCTCTCGTCCTGGCCGTCCTGGCCGCCGTCGCGCTGGCCGCCGGCGGGTACGGCGTCCAGCTGTGGCGGTACTGGGACCGCCACGTCTCGACCGACGACGCGTTCGTGGAGGCGCACGTCTCGCCGGTGAGCGCGCGGGTGCGCGGCACCGTCGTCGCGGTGCTCGTGCGGGACAACCAGGACGTGCCGGCGGGCGCGCCGCTGGTGCGCCTGGACCCGCGCGACCTGGAGGTCAAGGTCCACCAGACGCGCGCGGCGGTGGCCACGGCGGCGAGCCGCCTGCGCATGGCGACGGCCGGGGTCCCCATGACGGACGAGTCCACCCGCAGCCGGGTCGCGCTGGCCGAGGCGACCGTGGCCAAGGCGACGCTCGGCATCGAGACCGCGCAGCGCGTGATCGACGAGCGTCGCAGCCGGCTCCTGGCGCGCCGGGCGGCCGTGCAGGCCGCGCAGGCCGACGTCACGGCGCGCCGGGCCGACTTCGAGCGCGCGCGCCTCGACCGCGGGCGGATGGAGGAGCTGTTCGCGCGCCGGCTGATCGCGCGCCAGGACTTCGACCACGCCGACAGCGCGTTCCAGACGGCCGCCGCGGCCCTCGAGGCGGCGCGGCAGCGGCTCGACATGGCGCGCGCCGAGGTGGCGCAGGCCGAGGCCGAGGTGGCGACGCAGGAAGTGGCGCCGGCGCAGGCGCGCCGCCAGCGCGAGGAGGCGGAGGCGGCGCTCGGCGACGCGCGGAGCCGGCGGCGGGAGGTGGCCATCCGCAGCGCGGAGGCCGACAGCGCCGAGGCGCAGCTGGCGGAGGCGCGCGCCACCCTCCGCGAGGCCGAGCTGAACCTCGAGCACACGACGGTCACGACGCCGGTCGCCGGCCGCGTGACGCGACGGACGGTGGAGGTCGGCCAGGTGGTGCAGCCCGGCCAACCGCTGCTCGCCGTCGTCGACGTCGGGAACGTCTGGGTGATCGCGAACTACAAGGAGACGCAGCTCACCCACGTGCGCCCGGGCCAGCGTGCGACGATCTCGGTGGACACCCACCCCGGGCTCGTGCTCCGCGCGCGCGTGGACTCGATCCAGAGCGGCACCGGCTCCCGCTTCTCCCTCCTGCCGCCCGAGAACGCCTCCGGCAACTTCGTGAAGGTCGTCCAGCGCATCCCCGTGAAGCTCGTGCTGGAGCCGGGCCAGAACGGGCCCGCGCTGCTCGTGCCCGGCATGTCGGTCGTCCCCGTCATCGAGGTGCGATGAGCCCACGCATTCACCGGGCCGTCGTCTCCATCGCGACGATGATGGCGACGTTCCTGGTGATCCTCGACGTCACCATCGCCAACGTCGCCCTCGACCACATGCGCGGCACGCTGTCGGCCGGCGTGGACGAGATCACGTGGGTGCTGACCTCGTTCCTCGTCGCCAACGCCATCAGCCTGCCGATCACCGGGTGGCTCACCGACCTGCTCGGCCGCAAGCGGCTCTTCATGCTGGCCATGGTCGCGTTCATGCTCACCTCGGCGGCGGCGGGCGCGGCGCCGAGCCTGGCCTTCATCGTGATCGCGCGCTTCTTGCAGGGGCTGGCCGGCGGGCCGCTGGTGCCGCTGTCGCAGGCGACGATGATGGAGATCTTCCCGCCGCGGCAGCGCGGGATGGCGATGGCCATCTGGGGCGTCGGCATCATGTTCGCGCCGATCATCGGGCCGACGCTCGGCGGCTGGATCACCGACAACTGGAGCTGGCGCTGGGTCTTCTACATCAACGTGCCCGTGGGCGCCGTGGCCGTGCTGCTGGCCTGGCTCTTCATCTCCGAACCGGCGACGGAGCGGCCCGCGGTGCGGCGCGTGGACGTGGCCGGCCTCGTCCTGCTCGTGCTCGGCATCGGCGCCCTGCAGTTCGTGCTCGACCGGGGCCAGCGCGAGGACTGGTTCGCCTCGTCGCTCATCGTGTGGCTCAGCGTCGTGGCCGCGGCGGCGCTGATCGCGCTGGTCGTCCGCGAGCTGCGCACGGCCGAGCCCGTGGTGGACCTGCGCGTGCTGCGCCACCCGACGTTCGCGGTGGCGACGGCGGCCATGTTCGTCATCAGCATCGCGTTCTACGGGATCATGGTGCTCTCGCCGCTGTTCACCCAGATCCTCATGGCCTACACCGCGATGCTGGCCGGGCTGGTGCTGGCCCCCGGCGGGCTGGCCACCCTGGTGACGATGCCGATCGCCGGCGCCCTCATGAACCGCATCGACCCGCGCTGGATCATCGTGACGGGCTGCGGGTTCAACGTCTACGGGATGTACCTGATGGCCACCCTCACGCTGGAGGCGAGCTACTGGCAGATCATGCTGCCGCGCTTCATCCAGGGGCTCGGCATCGGCTTCACCTTCGTGCCGCTGTCCACGGTGGCGCTCAGCGCCGTGCCGATACGCGAGCTGGGCCACGCCTCGGGCCTCTTCAACTTCCTCCGCACCATGGGCGGGAGCATCGGCATCGCCGCGATGGCCACGCTGCTGGCGCGCGGCGGGCAGGCGCACCAGGCGCGCCTGGCCGCCCACGTGAGCCTGTACGAGCCCCAGGTGTGGGACCGCTACCAGACCCTGGTCGGCATGTTCGCCGCGCGCGGCGCCGACCCGGCCACCGCCGAGCAGCAGGCGTGGGCGTACCTGTACGAGATGGTGCAGCGCCAGGCGCTGTTCCTGTCGTTCGTCGACAACTTCTGGCGCCTGGCGTGGATCTTCGTCGCCGTCGTCCCGTTCGTCCTGTTCCTCGGGCGCCGGCCGCGGATGGCCAAGACGCCGCGCGACCTCGACCGGCCCGCGGTGATCGTGGAGGGCTGAGCGAGCGCTGGGGGGATCGAGGAGCGCCACGGCTGCGCCGTCCTCACGATGAACCTCGGCGCCTGGAACAAGCTGTCGCCTGCCGAGCAGCAGATCCTGCTCGCCGGCGGACGTGAAACCGAGCGGCACCAGTATGATCCGCGCCCCCTGGCTGTCCATCTTCCCGGGCCTCGCGCTGAGCCTGGCCGTGTTCGGCTTCAACGTCCTGGGGGATGCCCTGCGCGACCTGCTGGACCCGCGCCTCCGGGCGAGCTGAACCCGGGGCCGCCG
>MGBT01000053.1:1713-20975 GCA_001788395.1 Candidatus Rokubacteria bacterium GWA2_70_23 | reverse complement strand
GTGGAGCCCGCCGTGTACAGCAGGAGCAAGGGGTCCTCCGAGTCCCCCTCGATCTCCCCTCCGTCGCCCGGGTATCGGGCGACCCGCTCCTCCATGTCCTCGGCCCAGCCGTGGTCCGCCTCGCCGAAGCGCAGGACCGTCCTGGGTCGCCCGTCGCCGTGGACGAGATCTCGAGCCAGGTCGCCGAACATCGAGTCGAAGACGAAGACCTTCGGGTCGGCATCCGCGAGGATCTTCGCCGCGTCCGCCGGGGAGAGCCGGTAGTTGATGGGGCTCACCGATGCCCCCAGCCGGGCCGCCGCGAAGAACAGCTGGAGGTACTCGACCGTGTTGCCCGTGAGGCAGCAGAGGCGGTCGCCCCGGTGGAGCCCTGCGGCCTTCAGCGCATGGGCGAGCGCGCACACGCGGCGGCACAGGTCCTCGTAGGTGTATCGTCTGTCCCTGTGCGCCTCGACCACGGCGATGGCCTGCGGGGACACCTCCCGCCGCTTCTCCAGGAGGTAGGCGAGGTTCTGGTGCAGCATTCCTCGGTGTCCGGGTCCGGTCAGGCCACGTCGAAGAACGGCACGTGCTGCTCCGCGTCGACATGTGCGACGACCATCGGGGTGCCGACCTGGATACGCTCCGGGTCCCCACGGAACACCCCGAAGGCCTGGCATCCGGTGTCCAGCTTGACGAGCACGCTGACGTAGCGCCCCAGGCCCTTCAGGTTCTCCGGGGGAAACAGAACCGGCACGAAGTCCACCACGTGGCCTCCGGTCAGAGGCTCCGGGGACATTCCCCCGCCGCTCCCGCAGCGCGGGCACACGGCCTTGGCGACTGCGCTCGTGTAGTCGCAACTCCGACACCGAAAGCTGCAGGGGAACGGTTGTTCCGACGTCTGTGCCATGCCGGGCTCACTCCTTCCGCAGTATGGTCACCGTCACCGCGGTGCCGGTGCCGCCCACGTTGACGGTCAGCCCCACCTCGGGGTTCCGGGCCCGCTTCCCCTCGAAGTCCCCGCGTAGCTGCCTCGCGATCTCGCAGAGCTGATACGCGCCGGTGGCCCCGACGGGATGCCCCCGCGCCTTGAGGCCGCCCGACAGGTTGACGGGGACATCTCCATCGAAGTACGTGCGCCGCTCCTCCGCGGCGTGGATCCCCTCGCCCTCCTTGAAGAACCCCGCGCTTTCCAGGCACACGACCTCGTGGATGTTCACGCAATCGTGCACCTCGGTGACGCCGACATCCGCCGGGCCCAGGCCCGCCTGGCGGAACGCGTCGGCGGCGGCCTTGGCGATGGCTGGGTTGACCGACAGATCCGCCTGGTCGGCGATCGAGAAGCCGCCGGAGGCCTGGCCCGAGCCGGCGATCCAGACGGGCTTCGCGCAGTTCCTGGCGATGTCCTCGGAAGCGAGGACGAGCGCAGCCGCTCCGTCGGAGAACGGGCTGCAGTCCATGACCCGTATCGGCGGCGCCACCAGCGAGCTGCTCATGATGTCCTCCAGCGTCACCGCCCGCTGAAGGTGGGCCTTCCCGTTCACGGCGCCGTGACAGTGGTTCTTCACGGAGATGTGCGCGAGCAACTCCTGAAGTCTCCTCTCGGCGAGATGATGCTTTCGGGCATAGGCCCTGGCCACATACGCCCAGTAGGCGGCGAAGGTCAGCCCGGCGTTCCGCTCGGTCAGGTCCATGGAGGTGGCCATGGCCTGCTGGACGACACTGCCGGGCACCGCACGGAGGCGTTCCGTCCCACCCACGAGCACGACGTCGTACACGCCACTGAGGATGTTCAGGTACCCCTGTCGGAACGCGATGCTGCCGCTGGCGCAGGCGGCCTCGTACCGGGCGCAGGGGATGAGGCTCTCGACCCCCATCGCCGACAGCACCTTGGGAGCCATGTTCGTCTGGGCCTCGGTGAAGTCGCTGTAGACATTGCCCAGGTGCAGGGCCTCGATGCGCGAGAGCGGAAGGCCCGCCTCTCCGACTGCCTCCTTGGCCGCCGTCGCGAAGAGGTCCCAGGAGGGCATGGCGCTGGTGCCCGACGGCGTCATGCCCGTGCCGACTATGGCGACCCTCTTAGTCATGAACAGGCCTCCTCCTCACCCCCCCTTATCCGTCAGCGATCCGCCCGGCGGAACTTCGAAAAGTCAGCGGGCCGCTTCTCGAGAAACGCGCGCGCGCCCTCCTGCTGCTCCTCCTCCCAGAACTCGCGATTGGTCAGGTATCGCCTGAGCTGGTCTCCCTGCCCGGACAGGTAGCTGAACTCCTCCACGAACGACGCCTTGAGGATCCTCAGGCACGTCGGTGAAAGCGCCAGGAGCTCCTGGCACCACTTGTCCACCTCTTCGTCCAGCTTCTCCATCGGCACCACGGCGTTCACCAGCCCCATCTCCAGCGCCTGCCTGGCGCTGTAGCGGCGGGAGAGCATCCACATCTCCCGCGCTCGCTTGGCGCCGATCACTCGCGTGAGGTAGCTCACGATCGCGCCGCACGCCGGACTGCCGACCCTGGGCCCGTTCTGGCCGAAGATGGCGTGCTCGGCCGCGATCGTGAAATCGCAGAAGTAGGCCAGGTGGTTGGCCCCGCCGATGCAGTAGCCGTTGACCCGGGCGATGACGGGCTTCGGGCACTGAGATACCGTCTGGTGCATCAGGTACGGCTCGAGGATCTGCCGCTCGAGCCCCCCCTCCTTCTCCCAGTTCACGTCGCCCCCGGCGGAGAACGCCTTCTCGCCGGTCCCGGTGAGGACGACCACCCCCACCTCGCCGTCCCCGCCGGCGGCCTCGAAGGCCAGCGTCAGCTCCTTCAGCGTGTCGCCCGTGAACGCGTTGTACTGCTTGGGACGGTTGATCGTGATGCGCGCCACGTGGTCCTTCTTCTCGTAGAAGATGTCCTTGTACGTCGCCACCGCTGGTCCCTCCTGGGTCCTGCCGGCCTCGCCGCCCCGGGGGCGGGATGGGCGAGGGCTGTCGGGGAACATCGTGTCATGCAAACTGCCCGATGATTTCCTCTCCGAAGATCCTGAGCGCCGACATGATCTTCTCGTGGGGCGGCCCGTCCGCGTGGGCCTGCCGGAGCCGAAGCACGAGGCACTCTGCGCCGGTCTCCTCCTGCCAGCGCTTGATCTGCGCGACGCAATCCGCCGCTGACCCGAGAAGGACGCGGTCCTCGGCCATCCGGTCGAAGGTCACGTCTGACTCGGCGACGACGCCCTGCAAGGCCGGGTCCAGCTCATCCACGAAGGCCTTGTTCCTCCAGTAGTAGCGGAACATGTGAAGCATGTTGCCCGCTGCCTCCTCGTAGGCCTCCTGGCGAGTCCTGGCCACCCAGGCGTCCCGCATGAGGACAGTACACGGGCGCCTCTGCTGGCCTTCGGCAAGCCTCCGGTACGCCGCCTGCTGGGGCTTGAGGACGGCCAGGTGCTGCAGCGGATCCGTCACCCAGGCGTCTCCCCATCGAGCCGCGCGCTCGAGGGCCTTCTGGCTCGAGCCGCCAACCCAGATGGGTGGGTGGGGCTTCTGCACCGGCCGAGGGCGCTGGCTGACATCCTGGAGCGTGAAGTGTCGTCCCCGAAAGCTGAACGCCTCCTCGGTCCAGCAGGCGCGGATGATCTGCAAGCCCTCGTCCAGCAGCGACCCGCGCTGCGTCGGCGGGACGCCGAAGGGCGTGAAGTCCCGCGGCTGATATCCCGCCCCGACTCCCAGGATGCAGCGGCCGTTCGAGATGACGTCCAGCGTGGCGGCGTCCTCCGCCACCTTGAAGGGGTGCTGCAGAGGAAGCAGCAGCACGCCCGTCCCGAGCCGGAGCCTCTCGGTCCTTGCCGCGATGGCGGCCAGCAGCAAAAAGGGCGACGGCAGGAATCCGTCCGGATCCTGATGATGCTCGCCCACCAGGCAGAAATCGAAGCCGCACTGCTCCGCGAGCTCGGCCTCCCGGCGCGTCTCCTCCACTCGTCGAACCAGCGCCTTGCCGGCGGGAGGGTCCGCCACCGCCATGTAGATCCCGAATCGAAGCCGTTCAGGCATGTGCTCGTGCTCCTCCACAGGAGGCCTGGTGAGGGTCGCGCCCGGTCGCACCGGGACGGATGCGCCGCACCTGCCCCTGCCATTGCGATCTCAGAACAGATCCCACAGATCCTGGCGCGAGAGGAGCTCGGCCGAGGGCGCCTCCAGGACCACCTTCCCGAGCTTCATGACGAACACGCGCTCGGAGACCCGGAGGACCTGTCGCACGTTCTGCTCGACGATCAAGACCGAGGTATTGAAGGTGTCCCGGATCCTGACCACCGACTCCATCACCTGCTGAACGAGGAAGGGAGCCAGGCCGATGGACGGCTCATCGAGCAACAGGAGCCTCGGCTTCTGCATCAAGGCCATCCCGATCGCGAGCATCTGCTGCTGCCCTCCGCTGAGCGCCCCCGCCAGCTCCCGGCGCTTCTCGGCCAACGCAGGGAACAGCTCGAACACCGCTGCCATCCGCCGGCGGATCTCGTCAGCCGGCGCCTTGAGAACGAAGGCTGCGACCTCCAGGTTTTCGCCGACCGGCAGGTCCGAAAACACGAATCGTCCCTGCGGCACCAGGCTGATCCCCGTCTGGACGTTCTGGTTCACGCTGCGGTGCTCGATGGAGTGCCCGTCGAAAGAGATGTGCCCCCCACCGGTCGGCAGCAGGCCGTGGACGGCCTTGAGCGTCGTGGATTTTCCAGCCCCATTGTGCCCGATCAATGCCACGATCTCCCCGACGTTCACGCCGAGGTTGACCCCGGAGAGCACCTGTTTCTTGCCGTAGCTGGCCCGGACGTCCGTCAACTCCAGGAGCACCCGCGCTCCCTCAGGCGCCAAAGTAGATCTCCGCCAGCGATCGATCCGCCAGGACGGCCTCCGGCTCGCCGCTCGCCAGGGCCTTCCCCTGATCCATGAAGACCACCCAGTCCGACACCGCGCGCACCACGTCGAGGTTGTGCTCGATGACGCAGATCGTCTTCCCCTGGCCGACGAGCCCCTTGATCATCTGGATCATGTCGCTCAAGGACCCGCGATCCAGCCCGGAGGTCGGCTCGTCGAGGAGCAGCAGGTCCGCCTCGGTGGCGAGAAGCCGGGCGATGGCCAGGAGCTTCTGCTCCCCGTACGCGAGGTCCTCGGCCCTCCGGTCCGCCTGCTCCTGCAAACCCACGTACGCGAGATGCTCCATGGCGCGCTGGTGGCACTCGCGGTCCCGCCGACGCACCCATCCGGGCCTGAAGTACACGTTCCGGAGCTTTTCGCCCGCCTGCCCGGGCTGCGCGACCAGGCAATTCTCCAGGACGGTCATCTTGGTATAGAGGCGCAGGTCCTGAAACGAGCGCGCGATCCCCCGTCCCGCGATCCGGTACGGGGGCAGCCCCGTGATGTCGGCCTCGCGGTAGAAGATGCGTCCGGACGTGACGGCGTGAAACCCGGTGATGAGGTTGAAGAGGGTCGTCTTGCCGGCGCCGTTGGGCCCGATCAGCCCGGCGATCCGCCCCTTTTCCAGCGAGACGGACAGCCCACTGACCGCCTGGATCCCGGCGAAGTTCTTCGACACCTCCTCCACCCTCAGGAGGCGCTCCATCAGTCCTTCCCGGCAAGCGTCAGCGTCCGCTCCGCGAGAATCCCCTGAGGGCGGAAGAACATGAACCCCGCCAGGAGCGCGGCATAGATGATCTGGCGCAGATTGGCGGCCAGCGCCTCCGGAAGCTCCACCAGCCGGAGCGCCTGGGGCAGCAGCGTCAGGACCACCGCTCCCAGGACGGACCCCGTCAGGTTTCCCGCGCCCCCCACGATCACCACGGAGAGAATCAGGATCGACTCCTCCAGCGTGAAGAAGTACGGGTTGATGTAGGTGGTGTAATGCGCGAAGAGGCTGCCCGCCGTCGCGGCGACCCCACCGGACACCATGAACACCACGACCTTGACGCCCGTGACGTTCTTTCCGAGCGCCTGCGTCACCACCTCGTCCTCGCGGATCGCCCGCAGCACCCGGCCGAACGGTGAGCTCACGATCCTGCGGACGAACAGATACGCCCCCACCGCCATCACGCAGCTGAGCAGGCCGTACGCCAGCGGCGATTCCACCGTCCACCCCAGAAATCCGGGCCGCGGGATCCGCGAGACGCCGGCCGGCCCTCCGGTGATGGACTCCCAGTTCATGAACACGTTGAAGATGATGACCTGGAACCCAAGCGAGGCGATCACCAGGTAATCCCCGGAGACCCGCAGCGCCGGAAACGCCAGGAGGCCGCTCACGGCCGCGGCGACGACCACCGCCGCCCCGAGTCCGACGAGGTACGGCCACCCCAGGCTCAGCACGACCACCATGGACACGTATGCGCCGACCCCGAAGAACGCCGCGTGCGCGATGGAGAACAGCCCGGCGTACCCGATCAGCAGGTTGTACGACACTCCCAGGATCACGTAGGTGTTCGTGAGCACCAGCAAGTGAAGGAGGAACGAGATCATCAGTTACACTTCCATCTTTCGAACCCGCTGCCCGAAGAACCCTGTCGGCTTGAAGATGATGAACAGCAGCAGCACGCTGAACGCGACGGCCGTCTGCCATTCCGTCGCGATCCGCCACACCGCGAGGTTCTCGCTGATCCCGATGATCAGGGCCCCGGGGGCGGCCCCCATGATGCTCCCCATCCCCCCCACGATCACCGCGATCGCCGCCACCAGCACCGCCGACGTCCCCCCGAACGGCTTCAGCCCGGTGAGCATGCCGACCAGCACGGCGGCCGGGACCACCAGGATCCCGCCGATCACGAAGGTCACGAGAAACGTACGATCCGGATCCGCACCGATGATCCGCGCGGCCTCGTAGTTGTTGGCCAGCGCCCGGATGATCTTCCCGTAGCGGCTATAGCGGAGAAACAGCTTGAGCAGGCCGAACAGCGCTCCGCAGGTCGCGATGGTGACGAGCTGGATGGACGTGACCCAGATCGGACCGGCCTCGAATCCCGAGAACACCACGGCACCGGCCAGGCTCCGGATCTCGTTCCCGTAGAAGATCGCCAGCAGGTTCTGGGCGAGCATCAGGATGGACAGCGAGGCGATGAGCACGACCAGTGGAGACGCCCCCCTCGCCCTGAGGGGTCGGTAGATCGCCACCTCGATCGCTCCGCTGACCACCCCGCAGATGCCCATGGCGAGCGCGATACCCGCGGCCAGCGGCCACCCCAGCGTCGTCGTCAGCGAATACACGATGTACCCCGCGAGGGTGTAGACCGCGCCGTGGGCGAAATGAAAGATCCGGGTCGTCGTGAAGATCAGCCCGAAGCCGACGGCCAGCAGCCCGTACACCGCCCCCACGACGACCCCATTGAACAGCAGCTGTAGCAGCAACGCCACGAGGACTTCCCTCCAGTCTCGTCTTGCTGGCCGTGCTCCGGGCGCCGGCGCTCAGCGGTTCGCCCGTCGCGGCGGGCGCCTAGTCCAGCGTCGCCGCATACTCGAACTTCTTCTCCTTGACGTTGACCCGCTTCAGGTACACGACCTTGTTCACGGTGCCGTCATCCTCGAACACGGTCTTGCCGCTCGCCTTCGTGTCGTAGGTCTTCTGCGTCAGCATCGCGCGCCGGATGGCCTCGCCGCTGTACCCCCAGCCCTGCTTCTTGGCGTAGCGGATCGCCTCGGGGAGGACCGTGTTGTGGAGATCCCACACGTACATGAGATACGCGGTGGCCACCGGGTCCTTCTGGTAGGTCGCCTTGTACCGGTCGATGAGGGCCTTGGGCCCGGGCTGGTCGGCGGGCGGCGCCAGCGAGGTGTAGAGCAGGCCGTCGGCGGCCTCCCCCGCCACGCTCAGCATCTCCTTGCTCTCGGCCACCGAGTAGCTGGTGAACTGCGCCTTGATCCCCATCTCCCGGAACTGCTTGACGATCCGGGGCGCCTCCTGGACGAGCGAGGGGATATGAATGATGTCGGGCTGGGCCGCGCGCATCTTCGCGGCCTGCGCCCCGAACTCGATGGCGTCGGCCTCATGGCTCTCGACGGCGACGATCTTGCCGCCCGCGGCTTCGAAGTTCTCCTGGAAGACCTTCGCGTTGAGGCGGCCGGTGTCGTTGTTGACGTACATGACCGCGCCCCGCTTCTTGCCGAGCTTCGTGGCCGCGTACCGGGCAAGATGCTTGATGTCCAGGTCCGCCAGGGGGAAGAAGCTGATCAGCAGCTTGCCGGCGCCGCGGATCGACGGGGCGTTGGCGCCGTGGTTGATGAGGAGCACCTTCTCGCGATCCGCGACCGGCGCCGTGGCCATGATGACCGTGCTCCACGCGCTCGAGACGACGGGCACCCGGTCCACCGACACGAGCTTCTGGAACGCGGCGATCCCCTGCTTCGGGTCGGCGGCGGTGTCCTCCACGATGAGCCGGATCTTGACCCCGTCGACCCCGCCGCGCGCGTTGACGTCATCCGTGGCCATGCGGGCGGTCTCGGCGAAGGCCCTGCCGAAGGGCGCGTTCGTGCCGGTGAGCGGCGTGGTGAAGCCGATCTTGTACTCCTCGGGCGTGGCCGCCGACTGGGCCCCAGCCGGGGCCGCCCACCCCGCGGCGCACAGCGCCAGCAGCCCCGCTCCGACCACGTATCCCCACTTCCGTCGAGCTTCGCGAACGCTTCTCATACCGTCCTCCTTCTCTACGAGGCTGGAGTGTGCTCCCGCAGGCTGCGCCGGAGAATCTTCCCCGTGGCAGTCTTCGGAAGCTCCCGGACCAACTCGACAACCCGGGGAACCTTGAACGCCGCGATCTTGCTTCGACAGTCCGTGGTGATCTCCTCCACGGTCGCCTCTTGACCTGCCTTGAGAACCACGTACGCCTTCACGGCTTGGCCGCGCACGGGATCGGGCACGCCGACGACGGCCGCCTCGGACACCTTCGGATGCGTATAGAGAACCTCTTCAACCTCCCGCGGGTAGACGTTGTACCCGGACGTGATGATCAGGTCGTCCTTCCGATCGACGAGCACGAAGAAGCCCTCCGCATCCCGGCTGCCCAGATCGCCGGTATGAAACCAGCCGCCCCGGTAGTCGCGGCGGGTGATTTCCGGAAGCTTCCAGAATCCCTGGGCGATCTGTGGACCGCGAACCACGATCTCTCCGACCTGGCCGGCCGGAAGCTCCCGATCCTCGTCGTCCACGATCCGCATCTGGCTGTCCATGGACGGATAGATGTCGGCCAAGGACTTCCCCAGCGTGCCGTGCTTGACCGGCCCAAACATGGGATGCACGGAGCTGACCCACCCGGTGCACCCATATGCGTCCAGGCAGCGCACCCCAGACAGGCGCTCGAATTCCCTCTGGACCTCCACCGGGATGGCCGCGCCGCCGACGACGCACACCCTCAGCCCCTTGAGGCTGTGTTTCTCGATGTCCGGATGGCGCGTCATGTACACGTACATCGTCGGCACGCCGGCGAAGAACGTGATGTGGCCCTCGGACATCCTCCTGAGCACCGTCTCGGTATCCCACAGGGCGAAAAACGTTTGCGTGCCCCCGGCATAGATCGCGAGCAGGGAGGGGATGATCAGCGCATAGGTGTGAAAGAGGGGAAGTGTAAAGAGGGTATGGTCCTCGGCCGTGACCTGCCAGGCCTCAGCCTCGAATTCGATCCCTCTCGTGAGGTTGAGGTGGGTGATCATCACCCCCTTCGGGCGCCCGGTCGTGCCCGAGGTGTAATACAGATTGGCCAGATCCTCTGGCCGGCAATCCACGGCCCTGAGCTCCGGCGACGCCTCTCGCATGAGATCCCGCCAGGAATGGGTGCCGGGGATCGGGTCGCCGCCCACCACAATGACGTGCTCGAGCAGCGGGCACTCCGTCCAGACATCCTGCACGATCTGGAGATACTGCGAACCGGCGATGAGAGCCCGTGGGGTCGCGTTGTTCAGAACATACTTCACCTCTCCGGCCCGGTACAGGATATTGACCGGGGCGACCACCGCGCCGAGCTTGAGGATGCCGAAATAGGCGATCAGGAATTCCAGGGAATTGGCGAGCAATATCGAGACCCGGTCCCCTGACCGTATCCCGAAAGCCCTGAGCGCATTCCCCAGCCGGCTGGCCGCGGCGTCCAGCTCGCCATAGGTCATGGCGTGCGTGCCTTCGGAGATCGCCGCAACCTTGCCGGGGTTGCGCTCGGCTGCCCTCTCAAGCCAGTGGGCGACGTTCATGCGGATGCCCTCGCCATCCGTCCGAGGCTACCCTGAGCCCTGGTCCGCGTCAGGCAGGACGGACATGGGTCCGGATATACTTCGCGATGTCCTCCAGCCGAGTGCCGACGCCGAACACCTCCGCGACGCCGGCAGCCTTCATCACCGGCACATCCTCGTCCTGGATGAACCCGCCCAGGAGCACCATCACATCGTCGAGGCCCACCTTCTTCAACTCCTCCATGATGCGCGGGACCAGCGCCCGATGATTGTCCGACAGGCTGCTGAGTCCCACCACGTCAACCGACTCCTCTGCGGCCACCTTGGCGATCTGCCCGGGACGGAGGTGGAGACCGCCGTAGATGACCTCCATCCCGGCGTGGCTCAGGGCCTTGGCGACGACCAGCACTCCGCGATCGTGCCCATCCAGCCCCGTCTTGACCAGCAGCACTCGAATTCGCCGAGCCGCAACCTGAGTGCCCATGCTCCCTCCCTAGAAGACCTTCGGCTCTTTGAACTCTCCCCACACATCCCGGAACACGTCGCACATCTCGCCGATCGTCGCGTAGGCTTGCACCGCATCGATGATCGGGGGCATGAGGTTGTTGTCCGACGTCGCCGGTTCTGCCGCCGCCGCGCGGAGCGCCTTCAGCGTTCGGCTGACTTCCCGGTCGTGGCGGGTCCGGCGGAGCTCTTTGACCGCCTCGATTCTCCGCTGCTCCACCGATGGATCCGCCCGGTACACCCGCACCGGGCGGCTCTGGTCGTCGTCCTGCCGGAACATGTTGTGGCCGACCCGCGGGATCTCCCCCGCCTCCACCCCGAGCTGGTACCTGTACGCGTCGTCCAGCATGGTCCGCTTGATGTAGCCGCTTTCGATGGCCCGGAGCGTTCCGCCCATCTGGTCGACCTTCTCGATCTCCTCGACGAACCGCCCTTCCATCTCCTTCGTGAGCCACTCGACGTAGTACGAGCCGGCCAGGGGGTCGACCGTCTCACCGACGCCGCACTCGTACCCGACGATCTGCTGGCACCTGATGTTGGTGATCTCGGCGTCCTTCGTGGGAATGCCCCACTGCTCGTCGTACGTCCGCAAGTCGATCCGCTGCGCACCCGCCAGGGCTCCGGCCAGGGCCGCCAGGGCGCTGCGGGCGATATTGTTCAGGTACTGCTCCTTCATCAGGCTCGTGCCACCGACCGATGAGTACAGACGGCACATCATGGATTCGGGCTTCCGCGCCTTGAATCGATCCCGCATGATCCTGGCCCAGAGTCGCCGCATGGCGCGGAGCTTGGCGATCTCGTGGAAGAACGCGTGGTGGTCGTGGCTCGTCGTCCACATGATGCCGGGACCGATCACATCGACATCGATGCCGCGGTTGACAGCACTCTCCACGTAGGCAATGCCGTTGGCGAGGGCGAAGGCCACTTCGTGAACGTGATTCGCGCCAAACTCCGACTGGTGGACGGAGCACACCGTGATGGGGTAGAAGTTGGGCGCCACGGACGAGCAGTACGCCAGCGCATCCACCACCAGCCGCATCGAGGGCTCCGGCGGGAAGATGAAATTGCCGCGAGCCGTGTACTCCTTGAGGACGTCGTTTTGCGAGCTGCCCTGGAGGACCTTGAGATCCACCCCTTGCTTCTGGGCGGTGAGCAGGTTCATGGCGATGACCATGGCGCCCGGCGCGTTGCAGACCGTGCTCACCATCGTTTTGCCCAGGTCGATGCCGTCGAAGGCGATTTCCCAGTCGCGGAGCGATACGAGCGACACTCCGGTCCGCCCCACCTCGCCCTCCGCCATGGGATGATCGGGATCGTAGCCGAGCTGGGTGGGAAGGTCATAGGCGGCATACACGGTATTGAGCCCGGCAGCGGCCAGATCCCGCCAGAGTTGATTGCATTCCTCTGGGGTTGATTGACCGGAATATTGAGCGATCTTC
This sequence comes from Candidatus Rokubacteria bacterium GWA2_70_23, assembly GCA_001788395.1. Classification (GTDB taxonomy): domain Bacteria; phylum Methylomirabilota; class Methylomirabilia; order Rokubacteriales; family CSP1-6; genus UBA12499. The sequence continues at coordinate 8,890 of MGBT01000053.1, read as the reverse complement.
CACAGCCCAGCCCGGTACCCGATGGGGGAGAGGCCCCGGGTAAACGGGAAGTCCCCCGGGAAACCGGTGTCCTCGAAGTAATCGACTCCCGCGTCGGCCAGGTCCAGTGGCGTGTAGACGCGCCTGGTCACGATTCCCGCTTCGGACACGAATTCCTTCTTGACTTCCTGTTCGAAAGATCCCTGGTGGGCCGCAGCCCAGGCTGCCTGCTGCTGCCGCAGCTGCTCGAGAAAGTCCTTGTCAAACATGGTCGCCTCCGTTTGCCTGAGTCCTCATGCGGACCCTCCGGCAGCGGTGATGTGCACCCCCGCCTCGCGGCTGGTCTCGAGGAGGACGTCCATGCCTCTCCTCTCCAGCCCACGGACCAAGTAGGCGGCGAACGTCTCCGCGATGTCCTTCGCCGCCACGTCGCCGTCCGGTGAGTACCACTTCTGAACCCAATTCACGGCCCCGAGCATCGCGAACACGATCACCTTGGGATTGCACGGCACGAACACCCCAGTGGCGACTCCCTCGGCGACGAGATCCCGGAGCCGGTGTTCGTATTCGTCACGCCGCCGGACCACCTGACGGTGGAGCCGCGGGCCCAGCATCCCCTCTTCCAGGAGAGCCACGCCCCCCTTCAGGTTCTCGGTCGTATGCTGGATGAAATACCGCAGCGCCGCGCGCAGTCTCTCGCCGGCCGCTCCACCCGACTCCTCCGCCTGGCGAAGCCCTTCCATTCCGAGATCCAGGGACGCCTGGTGGCACAGAAACAGGACCTCTTCCTTGCTCTTCACATAGTAGTAGAGCGCGGCCTTGCTGACCCGGAGCTCCTGGGCGATGTCCTCGATGGTCGTCCCGTGATAGCCCTTCCTGTTGAAGCAGCGGGCCGCCGCCTGCAGGATGGTTTCGCGCCGGATCTCGTGACGATGCTTCTTCTCGGTGGACTCGTCAGTCCATCTCATCATTGGGTTCTACCCGGTGTTCAAAGTGACTAAACGGTCAACCGCACCCCCGCAGGGTGAACTCAACGCTGTTGCCAGTCAAGAGGAAACTTGCACTCCCTGCGCAAGGGAAACACTCCAGAAACTACTGAGATTCTGGGGTCTTGCCCATCCCCTCCGGCTCGCCGGGGGACTGCCCGGATGGCCTCATCTCCCGGCGCAGTCGAGACGCTGAGGGAGCAGACGTCGCGGCCCGGGACACCCGGGCCCGATGCCCCTCGATCCTCGCCGGCCTGAGCCCCCGGGGGGGGGGCGCATGACCAACCGGGGTGGTGGCCGGGGGTTCGAGGTCGGGAGCCACCCATCCGGCGGCCGTGGAGGCATGGACGAGGATCCGCGCCCGGGGCCGATCTCGGAGCAACGGGGGCGCGGGGCTCCGTCGCGCCGGGGGCCTGGTCTTCGCTCGATTCGCCGGTGTCGGCGAGAACTCATACGTGAGGGACATCGGCCGATGTATTGAGACCGGGCACCGAGGCGCCCGGGCGAGCCCGGTCACCCGGCGCCGCTCGCCCCGGTTCCGATGAGGCGCCGGCGCCACGACTGCAGCCCCAGCACGAGCGCCAGGATCGACACACCCACGAAGTCGGTCACGAGCCCGGGCGTGATGAGCGCCACTGCCCCCACGAAGAGCAGGAGCCGTTCCAGCAGGGTGGCGCGTATGCGCAGCCACCCGATGATGGACGCGCTCAGCATGAGCACGCCCAGCACTGCCGAGAGCGTCACGCTGGCGACGCGGTACGCGCTGGTCCCGGGCCACGCCATGAGCGGGTCGAGCATGGCGGGCTCATAGGCGAACAGGAACGGGATAATGAACCCGGACAAGGCGACCAGGCAGGCGGCCCAGCACGTCCGGTTCGGGTCCGACCTGGCGATGGCGGCGAGCGCGTAGGGGGCGATGGCTGTGGGCGGCGTGATGTCCGCGAGGATCCCGTAGTAGAACACGAAGAAGTGCGCCGCCAGCGGCGGGAGCCCGAACTTCACCAGGGCCGGCGCCGTCAGCGCGGCCGTGATGATATAGGTCGGCGTCGTGGGCAGGCCTGTCCCCAGGAGCAGCGAGGCAAGCATGGCGAAGACCAGCGTGAGGAACATGTTGCCATGGGCGAGGGTCAGGATCGCGCTGGCCATCTTCACGCCCACGCCCGTCTGCGCGACGATTCCAAGGATGATGCCCACAACGGCGCAGGCGGCGACCACGGGCAGCGCCGTCAGGGCGCCCCACTCCAGCGCGTCAACGATCTTCCGTGGCGTGATCCGGGTCTCCCGGCGCAGGTAGCTGACGGGGATCGTCAGCACCGTGGCCCAGAACCCCGCGAAGATCACGCTCCGCCCGCTCATCATGAAGTAGATCAGCGCGACGACGGGGATGGCCAGATAGGCCCGCTCCCGGAGCACGCGGCCGAGGGGGGGCAGCTCGGCGCGGGGGATACGGGGGATTCCCTGCTTGAGTGCCTCGAAGTGGACCATCGCGCCCGCCCCGAAGAAATAGAGGGCGGCGGGAATGATGGCAGCGACCGCCACCTGCTGATAGGGCACGCCGAGGAAGTCCGCCATGATGAAGGCCGCGGCCCCCATGACGGGGGGCATGATGTTGCCGCCCATGGAGGCCGCCGACTCGACACCCGCCGCGAAGTGGGGCCGGTAGCCCGCGCGCACCATGAGGGGCACCGTGAAGCTCCCCGTCGTGATGGCGTTGGCGATGCCGCTGCCGCTGATGGTCCCGAAGAGAGCGCTGCAGACGATGGCGACCTTGGCGGGTCCGCCGGAGGTGGCGCCGGCCAGCGCCAGCGCCAGGTCGGCGAAGAAGGACATCAGCCCGAGGCGCATGAGGAAGCCGCCGAAGACGATGAACAGGAAGGCGTAGGTCGCCGAGACCCCGAGGGGAATGCCGAAGATCCCCTCGCTGGACAGGAAGACGACCTCGACGAGCTGATCGAACGGAAGCCCGGGATGCCCGAAGCGGCCCGGGACCAGCCACCCGACGAACCCGTAGACGATGAACCCCGCCGCCACCAGCGCCAGGCCCGCGCCCACCGTCCGGCGGCACGCCTCGAGCACGACCAAAGTGAGGGTCACCCCGACCGCCAGATCCAGGGTCTCGAGCGGCGTCACCATCGAGATCCGGGTCGTGAGCCGCTCGTACTGGAGTACCACGTACAGTGACGACAGGCCCCCGAGCAGCGCGAACACCCAGTCCGCCAGCGGCGGGGCCTCCGCCGTCCCAGCGCCCCGGCGTCGGAGCGGGTAGGTCAGCCCCAGCAGCGACAGGCCGAAGGCCAGGTGCACGGAGCGCTGGATGGACTGCTCGAATGTCCCGAACCCAGCGGTGTAGAGCTGGAACAGCGAGAAGGCCACCGCAAGAGCGCGAACGACCTGCCCCGCCCAGCCGCCCGGCCGGGAGAAGGCGGGCGTCTCGAGCCGCGCCGCCTCCCTGACGCCCCGCGCCTCGTCGAGCCGCGCGCCGCTCAGCGGCGGCTTATCGGACAGCTCCGACCTCTCGGTAGTACTTCAGGGCTCCCGGGTGGATCGGCGCGACAGGGTCCCGGGCCGCGTCCTGGGCGACGAATTGCTCCATGACCTTGTGCACGTTCACGAGCTGGGCGCGGTTCTCGAAGAGTGCCCGGGTCAGCTTGTAGACGAGGTCCTCGGCCATTTCCGCCCGCGTCACGAGCATGACGGGCGAGTTGAGCGTCAGCGCCTCCTGGTCCTGGCCCTTGTAGATCCCTGCCTTGATCGTCGTCCGCGTATACCCGGGGAACTTCACCAGGCGCTCGACGGCCGCCGGGTCCAGCGAGATCAGCCGGATCGGCTTGGACGACGCCAGGTCCATGAGATAGGCCGCGGGGTTCGTGATGAGGTGCGACATCACCTCGGCGTGCCCGTCCTTCATCATGTTCACGCCGTCCGCGTTGCTCCCGTAGTTGACCTTCTTGAGGTCCTCGTAGCTCAGCCCGTGAGCTTCCAGCACGCGCCGTGTCATCAGCTCCGTGGACGAGCCGCGGGGCGTCGTCACCAGGGCGCGGCCCTTGAGGTCCTGGACCTTCCTGATCGGGCTGTCGGCGAAGACGGCCAGGTTGTACTGCTGGCCGTACAGGACCCCGACGAGCCTCAGATTCGGCGCCGCCTTGCCCTTGAAGTCCCCCTCCCCAGCGATGGCGGCCCCGGCGGCGTCAGCGGTCGTGAAGCCCAGCTGCGCCTTGCCCGCGGCCACGTTGAACACGTTCGAGATGCCGCCGCCGGGCTGCTGGGTGACGGTGAACCCCGCCTTGTTCTGGAGAATCTCGGCCATCCCGCTGGCCACGGGATACCACACGCCCCCGATGGGACCGGATGCCACCACCAGTTGCGACTGGGCCGCCGCCGGCGCAGCGGCCGCCGCGGCCACCGCGAGCACAAGTGCTGCCCCGATCCATCCCCGTGTCCTGCTCATGGCGTCTCCCTTCCTTTGGCACAGCCCTGGTTCACGCCCCGGTGACTCCCCCGAACCGGTCCAGCCCGTAGAAGCGGAGCAGCTCCTCCACCCTTCCGCGCGGCGGCGCCGCGTTGAAATGCCCCTTCCGGCTCACCTCGAGCCCGGCGATGCGACGCAGGTCCACCAGCGCCTCCGCCATCTTCACCGTGGCGGCCAGCGCATCGACGACCGGCACGTCGTCCACCCGGCTCACCCCCTGGGAGGCGAGCAGGACGCACAGCACCGCCTCGCCGGGGATCAGCACGTCGGCGCCGTCGGCGATCATCCGCCGGGCCGCCTCCTGGAAGCGCTCCACGACGGGGCCCGGGTTCGCGAACGCCGCCGCGACGTCGCTGAACTGAAAGCCCGCGTGGCGCACGCCGGCCATCCGCCCGGCCAGCCCGTAGCGGCGGGCGTTCTCCTCGAGCAGCGGCACCAGCGCATCGATGAACACCAGGATCCCGAAGCGCTGTCCCAGGAAGCAGGCCAGGTGCATCGCCGCCTCGCCGTACCCGACCACCGGGATCTCCAGCAGGCTCCGCGTCTCCCGCAGCAGAGGGTCGGGGAGCGTACTGATGGCGTAGGCGTCGAACCCCTGGCGCTGGGCCGAGAGCCCGTTGACGGCGAACTGCTGGGCATGAAGCAGGTAGAGGTAGGTGAAACGGATGTCGGCGCCGGGATACTCGGTGGCGTACGTGTCCGGGTGCATGCCGTGGAGCACGACCTCCGTGCCGGGACGCGAGACCTTCGCCAGATGCGCCCGGAGGGCGCCAGCATAGTCGGGGAGGTTCTCGAGCACCGTGAAGCTCTGATGCCAGATCCGGATCTCACTGCCTGCCATGGGAAAGTCCTTTCACGAGCATGCCTATCGGGGTGGATCCGATTCCCTGGAGGTGCCGGGGGTGAGCGCTGACATGGGGAGACGGCTTGAAACCATGTGTTCTACCCGTTGTTCAAAGCGACTAAACGGTCAACCGCACGCCCGCAGGGTGAACTCAACGCTGTTACCAGTCAAGAGGAAACTTGCACTCCCTGCGCAAGGGAAACACTCCAGAAACTAACGAGATTCTGGGGCCTTGCCCATCCCCTCCGCCTCCCCGGGGAACTGCCCGGATGACCTCATCGCGGGGTGGTGGCCGGGCTGCTCGAGGTCGGGAGCCACCCGTCCGGCGGCCGTAGAGGCATTGACGAGGATCGGCGCCCGGGGCCGATCTCGGAACAACGGGGGCACGGGGCTCCGTCGCGCCGGAGGCCTGGCCTTCGCTCGGTTCGCCGGTGTCGGCGAGAACTCATATCTGGCTTTCCTTGTCATGGACGTGCGTGCCAAGATATTCGCCGGGGTGACCCTTTTCCCGCGGCGTTGGCCGCGCGCGGCCTCTTGTGGAGCCGCGGAGGCCATCACGTCGACGGAGTGGCCTTACCGGGACGCGAGGCAACGGAACGAGGTCATGCGAGGCGGGCAGCCGACCAGTGGAAAGGCGGGGATGACAGGAGACATGGCCAGCGTGACGTGGGACATGCGCGGGATGGTGGTGGCGGTGACGGGCGGAGCGCGCGGAATCGGCCTGGGCATCGCCGAGGCCTTCGCGCAGGCCGGGGCCACGGTGTGGATGGGGTCACGCAACGCGAAGGCAGGCGAGGCGGTGGCGCAACGCATCCGGGCGGGCGGCGGGGCGGTCCGGTTCCAGCCCCTGGATGTGGCCGATCAGACCTCGGTCCGCGCATTCCGGGATGCGTGCCTGCGCGAGGCGGGCCACATCGACGTCCTCGTGAACAATGCCGGAGTCCTGGCCAGGAAGGCGCTCCTCGAGATGACCGAGGAGGAGTGCGACGCCATGCTGGACATCAACGTCAAGGGGGTCGTCCTCTGCTGTCAGGCTGTCGGCGAAGCAATGGTCGCCGCCAAGAGCGGCCGGATCATCAACATCTCCTCGACCTCGGCGGCCGCGGGAGCCTGGAAAAGCACCGTGTATGGCGCGACGAAGGCGGCGATCTGGCAGTTCAGCCGGATGCTCGCGCTCGAGTGGGCCCCGCACGGGATTCTCGTCAACACGATCGCGCCGGGCGCCGTCCCTACCGACCTGAACGCGAACGTCATGGCCATCCCGGAGCAGCGGCAGATCATCCTGGCCCGGATCCCCCTGGGCCGGATGGGCACACCGGCCGATGTCGCGGGGGTCGCCCTGTTCCTGGCCTCTCCGGCGGCCGATTACCTGACGGGACAAGTCATCTTCGTCGACGGCGGCCGCATGGTCACGTGAGGCAGTCATGACCTGCGAACGTTCCGCCGGTCAGCACTCGCCGTTCGCCGCGCCGTGGCAGCGTCGCTGATGGGACCGTGAGTCCGGGGCGCGCAGGGGCGACGGAGCAGTGACGGGCGCTGGCCAGCGACAGCACCGGCGTGTCGCTGAACCGGGACGGCGGGCGGCTGAAGCACCTCTGGTGACGAGACGCCGCGGCCCCGCGCTCAGTGGACGCCCAGGTGGAGCGCGAGGAACCGCTCGTCGTCGCGAATCGCCGCCGGGTCGCCCGCGAAGACCACGCGGCCCCTGTCCAGGATGACCACGGCATCGGCCACCGAGAGCGCGAGCCGCGTGTTCTGCTCGACCAGCAGGTAGGTGTTGACGTGATCGAGGGCCAGCGCCTCAGCCACCGAGATAGATCTCCCGGACGCGGGGGTCGGCGACGATCTCGGCCCGCGCGCCTTCGACGATGACCTGACCGTAGTGCAGCACGGTGATGC
>MGBT01000053.1:1485-1703 GCA_001788395.1 Candidatus Rokubacteria bacterium GWA2_70_23 | reverse complement strand
CGGCTCGTCGAGCAGCAAGAGCCGCGGGGACTGGGCGAGCGCCATCGCGATCTCGAGCCGCCGCACCTCGCCGTAGGCCGCGTCGCTCACCCGCTTGCCGGCGCTCGCCTCGAGGCCGACCCGCGCCAGCACCTGCCGCGCGCGGCCCCAGAGGTCGCCGCGCCGCGCCAGGCGCGCGAGGGGGTTCCAGCGGGCCGGCGAGACCCCGAGGAGCGCCA
>MGBT01000053.1:1130-1436 GCA_001788395.1 Candidatus Rokubacteria bacterium GWA2_70_23 | reverse complement strand
GTAGGTACGACCGACGCCGAGGTGGGCCATCCGGTCGGGGCGGGCGCGCCGGATGTCCCGGCCGAAGAGCCGCAGGCGGCCGCCGTCGCGCGCGAGGTCTCCGGTGATGAGGTTGAAGAGCGTCGTCTTGCCGGCGCCGTTCGGGCCGAGCAGGAGCCGGCGCTCGCCCTCCTCGACGGCGAGGCTCACATCGCTGATCGCGGGCAGCCCGCCGAACGACTTCCTCAGCCCGTGGATCTCGAGCGCCAGCGCCATAACCGGCCGAGCCCGGGGACGATCCCCTGCGGCATGAAGACCACGATGAGG